>NZ_JBIASO010000010.1:0-312682 GCF_042890865.1 Streptomyces sp. NPDC002018 | reverse complement strand
CCCCACTGCCGGGCCCCCGGGCGCCCCCCAACACCCCGGGGGCCCGGGGGGGGGGCCCCCCGCCGGGGGGGGGGGGGCGGGGTGTGGGGGGGGGGGGGGGGCGCCCCCCGCCCCCCCCCCCCCCACCGCCCCACCCGCCCGAAGCCCCACCCGCCCGAAGCCCCTCCCGAGACCCGAAGCCCCTCCCGAGAGAGGTCCATGGACATGCCCGTCCCCTTCGTCGTAGCGGACAGAGAGTTCTACGCGCCGCTGGAGAGCAGCCGGGACCGGGGCGAGGTCTTCCGGCCGGGAAGCACACCCGAGGGCTGGCTCGACGCCGACTTCGGCGTCTGGACCACCTGGTACAGGAAGGACCGCGGGTCCTCCGCCGTTCAGGACGGCTGGAAGGTGCATGTCTCGGCCCGGCCCGGCCGGCTGGCACACGTGCTGGACACCGTCTCCGGGATCTGTTTCGAGCAGGACGTGACGTTCAAGCACCTCTCCTGCCGGCTGTTCTATCTGTGGACCCATCACAAACAGGCGGCACGCCAGGCGAACGGCAAGTTCATCGCCGCGTACCCCAGGAGCGCCGAGGCCGCCGGCGCGCTGATGGAACGCCTCCGCGAGGCCCTCGCGGACGAGGAGGGACCGTTCATCCTCACCGACCGGCGCTACAAGGACTCCCGTACGGTGCACTACCGCTACGGGGCGTTCACGCGCCGCAGCCGTATCCGGCCCGACGGCACGGATCTGCTGCTGGTCCGCGACGGCAGCGGCCGGGAGACGGAGGACCGGCGCGGGATGTCCTTCGTCCTGCCCGAGGGGGTGTCGGACCCCTTCGCCGAGCGCGTGACCGGCGCACGCCGCGCCTCCCGCGCCGCCGGGCCGCTCTCCTTCCACGGGTACGTCTTCGACGAGGCCGTGCAGTTCAGCAACGGCGGCGGTGTCTACCGGGGGCACGAGAAGGCCACAGGGCGCCCGGTGTTCATCAAGGAGGCGCGGGCACACTCCGGTGTCGACCCGAAGGGCGCCGCCGCGCCGGACTATCTGCGCGCGGAGTGGCGGGTCCTGGAGGAGCTGCGGACGACCGCGCCCGGACTGGCCCCCGAACCGGTCGCCTACTTCCGCCAGTGGGAGCACGAGTTCCTGGTCACCGAGCTGATCGAGGGCCGGCCGCTGAACACCTGGATGGCGGACAACCAGCCCATGGTCAGCGGCGACAGGACCCCGGAGGCCTTC
Organism: Streptomyces sp. NPDC002018; assembly: GCF_042890865.1. NCBI lineage: Bacteria > Bacillati > Actinomycetota > Actinomycetes > Kitasatosporales > Streptomycetaceae > Streptomyces > Streptomyces sp. NPDC002018. The sequence continues at coordinate 311,464 of NZ_JBIASO010000010.1, read as the reverse complement.
GCCGCGTACTACGGGCGGTGCGAGAAGATCCTCTCCGGGATCGAAACGGCGCTGGAGCGGCTGCACGCGGCCGGCTATCTCTTCGTGGACGTCAGCCCCGGCAATGTCCTGGTGGCCGAGGACGACGAGGTGAGACTCGTCGACTTCGAGGGGACCCACCGTCCGGGCACCCCGTTCACCCCGCTGGGCACCCCCGGCTACGCCCCGCCGCCCGAACTCGTCGCCGAGGCGGACGGCGATCCGTCCCTCCACGACGACTACGGCGTCTCGGCGCTGGCCCAGTTGCTCGTCGGCCCGTACCACCACTCCATACGCCGCAACCCCGACACGCTGTCCCATCTGCGCCATGAACTGAGCGCGTACGCCCCGGTCTCCGAGACCCTGTGGAACCGCGCCACCAAGTTCCACCGGCCCGGCGGGCCTGCCACCGGGACGGAGGCGGCCGGCCCGCCGGAGCGGCTGCCCGCACCCGAGCGGGTCGAGGCCGCACCACTGCGCCATCTCGCGGAGCTGAGGGACAGGACCGGGGACGCGCTCCTCGCGATGGCCGACCTCGGCCACCCCGACCGGGTGTTCCCGACGATCCCGGACGGATACCGCACCAACACCCTCTGCCTGGCCTACGGCACGGCGGGTGTCGTGCACGCCCTGGGCCGGGCGGGACGGACACTGCCGGACGGGCTGCTGGAACGGCTGCGCCGCGACGCGCTCGCCGCCAGGACCGCGCTCGCCCCGGGCCTGTACGTCGGTCTCTCCGGCATCGCCTGGACGCTCGCCGACCGCGGCCTGCTGGACGAGGCCCGCGAACTGCTCACGGTGGCCGACGCCCATCCGCTCACCACGAGCGGCGCGTCGGCGACGCTGTACGGCGGCTCCGCCGGGCTCGCCCTGGCCCATCTCGCCCTGTACGGCCGTACCGGCGACGAACACCACATCGACCGGGCCCAGGCGCTCGCCTCGGCCCTGCCCGCAGACGAGGCGCTCACCCCTCTGCTCGGCCCCGACGACGCCACCGGTCTGATGCACGGCCGCTGCGGCATCGCCCTGATGCTGCAGCAACTGGCCGGGGTCACCGGCGAGCGGGACCACCTCCGGCGCGGCACACGGCTGCTCCACGCCGAACTCGACCGGGACCCCGCGCCCGGATCACCCCGGATGTACTTCCCCGTCTCCGCCACCGACAGCCGCAGCCTGCCCTATCTGTACTGCGGCTCGGCCGGGACGGCGCACACCGTCACCCGCTATCTGCGTGTCGTCGACGACCAGCGGCTGGCCGAGGCGCTGCCCCGGCTGCTGGCCGCGCTGCGCGCCGGGTTCCCCGCGATGTCCGGGCTCCAGCAGGGACTCGCCGGTCTCGGGTTCGCCCTCGCCGACCACGCCGCGCTCACCGGGGACGAGCCGAGCCGCCAGGAGGCGATCCGGGTCGCGCGCGGACTGTACAAGTTCGCCGTTCCGCACTCCACCGGCGTGCGGTTCCTGGGCGACCGGCTGCTGCGGTTCAGCGCCGACCTGTGGAGCGGCTCCGCCGGAGTCCTGCTCTTCCTGGCGGAACTGCTCGACCCGCGCCCCGGCGCCCTCCTCACGGCGGGCCTGACGACCGCCGTACCCACACCCCAATCCGCCCTGGCCGCCCGGTGAGGCACCTTCATGGATGAACGAGCGAGCACCCCCGGGCCGGCGCGCGGACCCGGTGCGAAGACAGCCGCGCGCGGTCCGGAAGCCGCCACACGCCGCCGCGACCTCACCCTCTACTGGTGGGGCCAGACCGCCACCGCCTTCGGATCGGTGTTCACCGCGATAGCCCTGCCCATTGTGGCGGTGGTCCATCTCGGCGCCTCGGCCATGGAAGTCGGTCTGATCAGCGCCGCCGCCACCCTGCCCATCCTGCTCTTCGGGCTGCCCGCGGGCGCGTTCGCCGACCGGATCACCCGCCCCCGGCGGGCCCTGATGGTGCTGGACTGCGTCTCCGCGGCGACCGTCGCGGTCGTCGCGGTCGGGCTGGCCCAGAACATCGTCACCGTGGTCTGGCTGGCCTGCCTCAGCGTCGCCCTGGGGGCCATGTCCACCCTCACGACCGCCGTGTACTTCCTGCATCTCAAGCAGTTGGCGGGCGCGGACGGTGTCGGTCCCGCGCGCGCCAAGCTCCAGGCGGGCCAGTACGGTGCCTCACTCCTCGGCCGGCTGCTCTCGGGCCCCGCCGTCGCGGTGCTCGGCGGGGCGTCGGCCCTGGCGCTGGACGCCGTGAGCTATCTGCTGAGCGCCGTGGCCCTGCTGAGCATGCGTCAGCCGGACCGGCTGCCGCCCCGGGCCGGACAGCCGCTGGCCGCCACGCTCCGAGGCGCGGCCGACGGACTGCGGTTCTTCACCAAGGACCCCTTCCACCGCGCGCTCGCGGTCTTCATCACCGTACCGACCTGCACCGCGGCGGCGGTCACCGCGCTGACGGGTCCCTTCCTGCTGCGGACTCTGGAACTGCCCACGGAGGCGTTCGGAGCCGTCTTCGCGCTCTCGGGGGTGATGGGTCTGGGAGGGTCGGCCCTGGCGTCGCGGCTGCTGCGGCCGGGCAGCGACGCGCGCCGGCTGGCACTGGTCACGTTCACCCTGTCCATGGCGAGCACGGCGCTGCTGCCCCTGTCCGCGGGACCGCTCGCGCTCGCCGCGCCGACGGCCGCACTGGGCATCGGACTGCCGGTGTTCTTCGGGGCCATCGCCAATGTGGCCGTGACGTCCGTGCTCGTCGCCGATGTACCGGAAGCCGTACTGGGCCGGTCCATGGCGGCCCTTCAGGTGTGCACGGCGGCGGCCGGGATACTCGGGGCGCTCACGGGGGGCGCGCTCGGCAGCAGATGGGGGATCCGCGAGGCGCTGTGGGTCATGGTCCTGGCCGGGCTGGGCGGTGTCCTGGTGACGCTGCCCCGCTCACTGCGCACCGCGCGGCGGCTGCGCGAGGCCGCGGAGCGCCGGGCCGTGCCCGACCGGGACACCTCCCTGGAAGCGGAACGGCCGGCGTAGACCCGCCCGGCGGAGAAGGACAGCGGCGCCCGGCGCAGGACAGTGGCACAGGACAACGGCGGACGGCATCGGCGGACGGCATCGCTCACACGGTGTCGTCCGCCGCCCCGTGTTCCCGCTCCCGTCGCGCGATGACGTCGATCATGTCGCTGATCGTGCCGACCGCTTCGGGGGAGAGACCGACGGCGCGCAGGGCCATGCTGCGCACCTTCGCGTCCCGCAGCGCGCCGAGCAGTTCGAGTTCCTTGGCGACCGCGGCACCCTGGTCGTCGTCGAAGAAGTAGGCGACCGGTACGTGGAAGAACTGGGCCAGGGCTTCGAGATGACGCTTGGTCGGATTGTCCCGGCGCCCGGTGCGCAGCTGCCACAGATAGGTCGCGGAGAAGCTGTCCCCGGTGGCCTCGCGGCAGGCCCTGGCGACCTCCTCATGGCTGTACTGCTCCCGGTTGGGGCGGCGCACCACGCGGAACAGGGCGTCGATCCGCCCGGCCAGTGTCGACGGAGCGGGCTCCTCGTCGGCCATCGCGTCCGCCACCTCCTGGGCCCGCCCGGCGGATCGCCGGCACAGCCGGATCGTTTCCGCCTGCCCATTCATTCTAGTTCATGGCCCGCCGGGACGGAGGAGGACGGACGGGCCCGGCCGCCTCCCCCGCCTGACTCCCCGCCTGACTCCGCCTCGTGACTGCGCCTCGTGACTCCCCATCGGACTCCGCTCCGGGACGGTGTCAGGGGCGTGCGAGTTCCTCGCGGGCCCGTCGGCGGGTGTACTCGACGGCGGCGGAGAGGGTGAAGGCCTCGGCCACCGCGATCAGCCAGGCGGCCTCGGCGTCGACCGTGTCCTCGGCCGGCGGGGAGGTGAGCCCCGGTGCGGCCGCGTCACCGTACGTCCGCCCCGCGCGGGCGGATTCGAGCGCCGCCGCGACGGTGGCCGCCTCGACCGTGGCGGCGAGGCCGGCGGGAGGGACCGGGAAACGGATGAGGGCACCCTCCACCCACAGCTCGATCCGGGGGTCGAGATAGGGACGCAGCGCGAGATAGCCGTCCCTGATCTCCACCACCCGCCGGTAGAGGGCGAATTCGGCCGCGCGCGGGTCGACACGGCCCGCCCACCGCCAGGAGACCCCGAGGGCCGTGCCGGGAACCACGGAGTGCAGGGCGGACCACAGCGGCTCCAGCGCGCGCAGATCGCGGTAGCGGCGCAGCCAGCCGGCCGGGGCGGCGAGGAGGGGGCCCCAGCGGGCCGCGGTCACCCCCAGGGCCGCGAGGAAGAGACAGGTGGTCCCCAGCGTCAGCGCCACCGGGTCGAGGCCCGCTCCCTGACGGTGGGTCCTGACCATGCTCACGATCGCCACCACGCCCCAGCACCCCCACACCAGACCGACCATGGCGCCGGCGCAGATCAGCCGGAGACCGGTACGCAGCGACCCCGGCGGCAGACCCCGCGCGTACAGGCCCACCGGCACGGTGAACAGGCCCAGGCAGAACAGCGTGTAGAGCGTGAAGACCGAGTCGAAGGCGGCGAGCCACGGCCACCCGGACGCGTCCGCCGTGACGGTGCCCGCGACGACCTCGGGCCGCCCGAGGAGGAAGAGTACGGGGGACACGGCGAGGACGGTGACGGTCGTGCCGAGGTGCCACCGCCCGGCCACGCGCCCCGGCGGCCGGGGCGCCAGCCGCAGGGCGGCCTGGGGCAGGAAGGCCATCGCCGCCATCTCCAGTACGCGCCCCACGAGATGGAATCCCGGAGCGGCCCCCGGCACGGCGCGCTCGGCCGCGGCGGCCGTGGTGGGGGCCAGCAATACCATCGCGGCGCCCATGGTCAGTCCGAACCAGCACAGCAGCCGCACCGCCGAGGAGGACGCCCCGCGCCGCGCCAGCCGCAGTTCGTACCACCCGACGCCGATGGAGACACCGGCCGGACCGTACGCGAGGACCTCGCCCAGCGTCTCAGTCATGGCGGGGTCCTTCGCCCTCGGCGCCGTGGGCGCTGCCTGTGCCGTTCCAGCCGTTCCAGCCGTTCCTGCTGTCCGTGCCGTTCCTGCCGTCTGTGCCGTCTGTGCCGTCGACGGCTCCCACGAGCCAGCCGGCGTCGCCGTGCCCCTGGGCCGGCCGCGCGGACCTGGACCCGTACCGTGTCACCCGGTGGAGGATCAGCGAGGCGAGCAACTCGGCCTCGCACTCCTGTGGTTCGGTGTAGACGGTCCGGCCGAGGACATGGCGGATCAGGGCGGGGGAGAGGCCCGGCATCAGCAGCTGCGCCGCCGAGGAGTCGGCCGCCGGCCCCTGATCATGACCGCACAGCAGATGCGCGGCCTCGTGGAGCAGGATGTGCCGCCGGTGGAAGGCCGTGGTGTCGGCGGCGCAGAGGATGTAGTCGGCGCGGTCCGTGGTCACGAGCAGCCCGCAGGGCATCGAGTGGCCCACGGCGACGGGAAGGATCTCGATCGGCCGTCCGCGCCGCTCCGCGAGGGCGGCGATGAACGCCTCGGGGGTGAACGGCCGCGGCAGCGCCAGTGACGCGGCGATACGACGCGTCCGCTGCCACATGCGCCGGTCGGCGCGGCCCCGGTTCACGCCCGCCCCCTCTCGGACGCCGCGCGTCTGCGCGACGCCGGACATCGGCGCGTGCCCTCGGACCGGAGGGCCATGTCACGCGCGCCCGGCCGGGCGGCCGGGTGGGCGGCCGGGTGGGCGTGCGGCACCACCGGTAATCGGCTGTGCTGCCCGGTCGTACCTCTCGCAGGCCCCTCGTCGCCGTCGTCGCCGTCCTGGCGGGCCCCGGAGGACGGCCGTGTCTCACGGGCGGCTGTGGCAGGCGCTGCATGGGCGTCCATTCGGCTCATCTCCTTGCGTAGGGGGCGGAGCGGATGACCGGAACGGGCGAGCCGGGGTCAGCCGGAGGGGGCGGCGCGCATCCGGCCCACGGGAGGCGGGTCGGGCACGATCAGCGGGGTCTTGGGGGCGGGCAGCCCGTACAGCTCGTAGAGGCGGCCCCGTACGCGCTCCATGGGGTACTGGTCCGCGTAGACGGCGGTCTTGAAGATCACGCCTTCCAGCACGCTGCGGAGGAAGACCTCTTCCAGGGCCGGGTCCCGCGCGCCCCGGGCGGCGAACATCTCGCGCAGCCGGTCCTCCAGCCTCACGACCCGTTCCTCCTTACGGGCCTCGACCCGCGCGTACAGATCGTGTGTGGCGGGGCCGACGACCAGGCTGAGCGCCATGCGCTGCAAGGGGATCGTTCGGACGGCGGCGAGCAGGACGCCGTCCAGGATCGCGGCCAGCCGCTCGTCGGGGCTCCCGGTGACCTCGGTGATGCCGACGACGCTGTCGAGATAGCGGTCGAGGAGTTCGTCGACGAGCGCCTGCTTGCCGGGAAAGTAGTAACTGATCAGCCCGCGCGAGACACCGGCGCGGGCCGTGATGTCGGAGATGCTCGCCTCGTGGTACCCCTTCTCGGCGAACTCCGTCAGCGCGGCGGCGAGGATCCTCTCCCGCGACTGCTCACGCATTTCCTCGTTCGTATGCGCCGATCGCGGCGACACGGTCCCCCCGCCTCTTCACCCCAGCACCCGCCAGGCCGGCGGCAGGTCCGGAGCCCGGTGTCGCGACCGGCGCGCACTCGGACTCTGTACACGTCAAAATACACTGGCTGTCCGTACAGTCAACGTCCCGCGGGGACGGTGGTCGTGGCCTCATCCTCCCGCTGCCGGGCCCGGCGCGGCGGCAGTTCTCCGCTCCCGGTCCGTGATGGCCTGTTCGACCCAGTCACGCAGCAGCACGCGGCCGATCAGGGTCTCCACCTCGTGCGCGATGCAACGGCGCAGCGGCCGCGCCCCGTACACCGGGTCGAAGCCCTGATGGGCGCCCGTCCGCGCGTCCCGGGCCGGCGTCTTCCGGTTCCGTACGCCGCGCGTCCGTCCGGACGTCCCGCGCGTGCGCGGTGCCCCCCTCGTCCGGCGGCGGTACCGCGTGCGGTTCCGGTTCGGTGGCCATGGCGTGAGAGCTCAGCTCCGGTCGAAGTCGGCGTCCACGACATCGTCGTCGCCACCGCCGCTTCCCCCGGCCTGCCCCGGTCCGGCCGCCCCGGGCTCCGACGGCCCTGCGGGACCGGCCTGCCGGGAGGCGAGACTCTGGTAGACCTGCTGGAGCTCGGAGGTCAGCGACCTCACCCGGTCCATCGCTGCCTCGCCCTTCACGGCCTGGCGCGCGTCGCCGATCAGCAACTGGGCACGGGCCCGCTCGTGTTCGGGGGCGCTCTCGCCCAGCTCGCCCAGCCGGCGTTCCACCTGGTAGGTGATGGCGTCCAGCTCGTTGCGGGCGTCCACGGCCCGGCGCAGCGCCTGGTCCTCACCGCGGTTCCGCTCCGCCTCGGCGATCATGCGCTCCACCTCGGAGGCTTCGAGGTTGGAGCCCTCGCTGAGGGTGATGCCCTGTTCCCTGCCGGTGTCCTTGTCACGCGCGGTGACATGGAGGATGCCGTTGGCGTCGATGTCGAAGGTGACCTCGACCTGCGGTTCGCCCCGGGGAGCCTGACGGATGTCGGTGAGCTGGAAGCGGCCCAGCACCCGGTTGTCGGCCGCGCGCTCGCGCTCGCCCTGGAGGACGACGACATCGACGGCGGGCTGGTTGTCCTCGGCGGTGGAGAAGGTCTCGCTGCGGCGCACCGGGATGGTGGTGTTCCGGTCGATGATCTTCGTCATCACCCCGCCACGGGTCTCCACGCCCAGCGAGAGCGGGGTGACGTCCAGCAGCAGGACGTCCTTGACCTCGCCCTTGAGCACGCCGGCCTGGACGGCGGCGCCCAGCGCCACCACCTCGTCGGGGTTGACGCTCATGTTCGGGTCCTTGCCGCCGGTCATCCGCCGGACCAGCGCCTGAACGGCGGGGATCCGGGTCGAGCCGCCCACCAGGATGACCTCGTCGAGATCGCTGTCGGTGACCTTCGCGTCGGACATCGCCTGCTGGACCGGGCCCAGGCAGCGGTCCACCAGGTCGGCGGTGATCTGCTCGAAGGTGGAGCGCATGACGGACTCGGTGAGGTGCTTGGGACCGGTGGCGTCCGCGGTGACGAACGGCAGGCTGACCTGGGTCTGGGTCACCGAACTCAGCTCGGTCTTGGCCTTCTCCGCCGCCTCGAAGAGCCGTTGCAGCGCCTGGGTGTCGGCGCGCAGGTCGATCCCGTTCTCCCGCTGGAACGTGTCCGCGAGATGGTCCACCAGACGCCGGTCGAAGTCGTCCCCGCCCAGATGGGTGTCACCGGCGGTGGACCGCACCTCCACCACGCCGTCACCGACATCCAGGATGCTCACGTCGAAGGTGCCGCCGCCGAGGTCGAAGACGAGGACCGTCTCGTGCTCCTTCTTGTCCATGCCGTACGCGAGGGCGGCCGCGGTCGGCTCGTTGATGATGCGCAGCACGTCGAGACCGGCGATCCGGCCGGCGTCCTTGGTCGCGGTGCGCTGGGCGTCGTTGAAGTACGCGGGCACGGTGATGACGGCCTCCGTGACCTTCTCTCCCAGTGACTTCGAGGCGTCGTCCGCGAGCTTGCGCAGCACCAGCGCGCTGATCTCCTCGGGCGCGTACAGCTTGCCCCGGATGTCGAACCGCGCCACCCCGTTCTCCCCCGGGACGACGTCGTACGTCACCGCCTCGGTCTCGGCGGCGACCTCGTCGAAGTGCCTGCCGATGAACCGCTTGGCCGAGTAGATGGTGCCTTTGGGGTTGAGGATCGCCTGGCGGCGCGCCAGCATGCCGACCAGCCGTTCGCCGGAGTCGGTGAAGGCGACGACGGAGGGGGTGGTGCGGGAGCCCTCGGCGTTGGGGAGGACCGTCGCTTCACCGCCCTCCCACGCGGCGATCACCGAGTTGGTGGTGCCCAGGTCGATACCGACTGCCTTGGCCATGGGGTGCCTCCTGACACGCGCTGCCCTCGGGCGGGAGTCCGTGCCGCCAAGAGTGGCGGGCGCGGCGGTCCTGTGCCTGCTCCTGGCGGGTCGAGATCCGCACCGCCACTGGGCCTGCCGGCACAGGTACGGCGGTGTGCCGGACGGAGCCCGGAGCGGATGCGTGCGCGCCGTCCCCCGGTAAAATCGGTGGTGGGAGCCGCTCTCCAGGAAGGTGTCGGGCCAGGGCGATGAGTACGGCCGCCGGTAGAACCGGAGCCCCGGGGCCTCCGGGCCACCGGCCGTCCCGGCTGCCCGGTCTGATGGCGCTGTCGAGCGCGGTGTTCGACGGCCGCGACGTGTACGAGGTGATGCGGCTGGCCGTCGCCTGTGTCGCGCGGCTGGGCCCCTGCCGCACCGAGGCCGGATATCTCCTGGCCGGCGGACGGCTGGTCCGCTGCCCCCTCGGCTCCTGCGCCGGGGACTCCTCCGCCGTGAGCCGGACCCTGGACGGCCAGGTCGCCGAACTCGGTGACCGGGACGGCGCCGTCCGGCTCCCCGACCGGGCGTGGGCCTGGGCGTTCGTACTCCCCGAGCCCGGCGGACGGGCCGGATCCCGCCGGGCCGGATATCTGGTGGTGAGTGCCTCCCGCCGGCCGAGCCATGACGAGATCACCCTGCTCGGCCTGCTGGCGCGGCAGACCGGCGCGGCCCTGACGGGCGTCGCGGCCCGCCGCCGGGAGCGTGAGTGCGCGGCGGAGCTGGACCGGGTCCGCGGGGAGGCGTCCGCCGCGCGTGCCCGGCTCGCCGCCGTGGAGTCCGAGCTGCGGTATCAGCGGTCGGTGCACGACGCGCTCGGCGGCGCCATGGCCACCGAGGACGCGGAGGCGGGGCTCGCCAGGACGGTGTGTCTGCTGACCGGCTTTCCCGCCGTCGTGGAGGACCGCTTCGGCAATCTCCGTGCCTGGGCCGGCCCCGGCCGGCCCGACCCGTACCCGAGGCCCGACCCGGCGCGGCACGAGGCGACGATCCTCGACGCGGCCAGGACCGCGCATCCGGTCCGTCTCGGGGACCGGCTTGTCTCCGTCGCCCGCCATCGCGGCGAGATCCTGGGCACCGTGTCCCTGATCGACCCCGGCATGAACGCGGGCGAGCGCGAGCGGTTCGCGCTCGGCCACGCCGGTGAGGCGCTGGCCCTGGAGATGGCGCATCTGCGCAGCCTGGCGGAGACGGAGCTGCGCCTGCGGCGCGAACTGGTCGACGACCTGATCACCGGCACGGACGACGAGAGCGCCTTCGCCCGCTCGGCCGCCGTCGGCCACGATCTGCACGGCGCGCAGTACCTGGTCGCGGTGGGGTGGACGGAGAGGCCGGCCGACGACGCGTTCGTCCACGCGGTGGCGGTGGCGGCGGCCGGGCTGGGACCGCGCCCCCTGGCGGCCCGGCGCTCGGGCCGCGCCGTCCTGGTGGTCCAGGGACGCCCCGAGGGGGACGAGCTGTACCGGGCCGTCGCCCGGAAGCTGGGCTCGCGCGCGGGGGCGATCGGCCTCGGCAGCCGCTGCGACTCCCCGTCCGACATCCCCCGCTCGTACCAGGAGGCACTGCGGGCGCTGGAGGTGCGTCAGTGCTCGCGGGTGCCCCACGGCGCCACCTGGTTCGACGATCTGGGGCTGTACCGGATCATCGGCACCGGCGAGGACCGCCGGGAGACCGAGGGATACGTCCGCGAGTGGCTCGGCCCGCTCCTCGACTACGACCGGGCCCATCGCACCGATCTGGTGTCCACCCTCTCCCACTACTTCGAGGCGGGCGGGAACTACGACAGCACGGCCGCGACCCTCGGTATCCACCGCAGCACCTTGCGCTACCGGCTCCAGCGGCTGCGTGAGATCGGCGGCCATGACCTCGGTGACGTCGAGACCCGCCTCAATCTGCATGTGGCGACCCGGGTCTGGAAGGTACTGGGCGGCTAGTTCTTGTGCGGAACGGTTCCTTCCCCATGCCCCCTCCCCATGCCCCGACGGCGCGCCCGACGGCGCGCCCGACGGCGCGCCCGACGGCGCGCCCGACGGCGTGCCCGACGGCGTGCCCCGACGGTGGCCGGGCGGTGTGGCCGGGCGGTACGGGAGGCCGTGCCGTCCGCCATCAACGTGGCGTGCTCGCACATGTGTTGCTGTGGCACTATTCGTCGGGGTGGCGATGATCCGCAGGGGGAGATGGGCTGGTTCGCGTCTCTCTTCTCTGTAGGACGATCAGACTTTCTTGGAGCCCTTCATGACGGCAGGAACACCCAAGTCCCAGGTCGACACCAGCAAGCCGCACCCGGCCCGTATCTACGACTATCTCCTCGGCGGCAAGGACAACTACCCCGTCGACCAGGCGCTGGCCTCGCAGTTGACGGCCGAGGCCCGTGAGGGCGCCCGGCAGAACCGGGCCTTCATGCAGCGCGCGGTCGGCTGGGTCGCCCGCAGCGGTATCGACCAGTTCCTCGACATCGGCACCGGCATCCCGACCGCGCCCAACCTCCACCAGATCGTCCAGGAGATCAACCCCAGGGCCCGGATCGTCTACACGGACAACGACCCGATCGTCCTTCGCCATGCCGAGGCCCTCCTGGTCAGCTCGCCGGAGGGGATCACCAACTACATAGAGGCCGATGTCCGCGACCCGCGGGCGATCCTCGACCACGCCCGCACCCTGCTGGACTTCAGCCGGCCCATATCCCTGTCCCTGATCGCCCTCATGCACTTCATCCCCGACGAGGACGACCCGTACGGCATCACCCGTACCCTCATCGACGCCCTGGCTCCCGGAAGCTGTCTGGTGCTCTCCCATCTCACCGGGGACTTCCTCACCGAGGAGCAGAACAAGATCGCCGCGTACCGTTCGAGCGGGATCAACCTCCGGCCCCGTACGCGCGCGGAGGTCGAGCGGTTCTTCGAGGGGCTCGACCTCGTCGAGCCCGGTCTGGTGACCCGCTGGTACAAGGACACGCCCGCGCCGGAGAACGACACCAGCACCGAACTCCTCTACTCGGGAATCGCCCACATCCGCTGAACCCGGCGGCCGTCCGCAGGCGGTGCGCGTCGGCGGTGCGCCGGTGGTGCGTCGGCGGTGCGTCGGACCGCGGCCCCGGTGGAGGCCCGGCTCGGGGCCGGTCCTCCACCGGGGCCGCGTGCGTTCCGGTGCTTCCGTCCGTCAGCGCCCCGGCGGGGACGCCGGACGCGCCGCCGGTCGCGCCGCGAGGGGACGGCTGACGCCGGGCCCGGTGAACGTGTAGCTGTCCAGATCGAGGATGGCTCCCGAGCCGCCGGTGAAGACCACGTACAGATCGCGCGTCCGTTCGTCGGCGCCGGTCACCGGAGCGCTGATCTCGGTGTAGGTCTCCCAGCCGCCGGTGTTCGGCACGGTGACCCGCGCCAGCACGGGGCCGGTCACCGAGTCGTAGCGGAACGTGGCGACATTGCCCGCCTTGTCCGAGGACACCCGCGCCCTGACTCCGGTCACGCCCCTGAGGCTCACCGGGTGGTAGCGGACCCACTCGTTGTTCTGGACGTCCCCGAGACGCTTGCCGCCCTCCGCGCCCGCCGCGGTGATGATCTGCGGCCCGGACAACTGCGCGAAGTGCTCGGCCTGCCACCGCTTGGGCCACAGGGTCCGCTGCTGCTCACCGGTGAGCGGAACCGTACCGGTGGCGCCCCTGTCGGTGTACGTGGCGCGCACCACGTAGAACTGCGTGGCGTCGAGTCCGGAGTGGATCGGCCCGGTGTTGAACGTCGTGGAGCAGCCGGTGCCCTCGGCGACCTCATGCGCGTGTTCCTGATGGCCCAGGGCGATCCGGACGATCACCCGCGAGCAGTCGATGGGACCGTCCTGCGGGTCCGTCGCCGAGGCGGTGACGGTGACGTTCTCGTTCCACTCGTAGACACCGCCGTCCGGCGGTGAGGAGATGGTGACCGTGGGGCGGTTGTTGCCGACCACGACCGGGACGGTCGTGGTGCCGGTCCGCCCGGTGCCGTCGCTGACGGTCAGCCTGGCCTGGAAGCTGCCGTTGGCGGAATAGGTGAAGGACGGGTTGGCCGCCGTGGAGTCCGTGCTGCCGTTGTCGGTGAAGTCCCAGGCGTAGGTGAGCGGATTGCCGTCGGGATCGCTGCTGCCCGCGCTGGAGAAGGTCACGGCCAGCGGGGCAAGTCCGTTGTCCCTGTTCACCGATGCCTTGGCGAGGGGGGACCGGCCGCCCTGGACGTAGTTGATCTTGTAGAGCCCCGCGTCCTCGGCGCCCGAGAAGTAGCCGCTGCCGTATTCGAGCAGATACAGCGATCCGTCGGGGCCGAACTCCGAGTCGATCGGGTGGACGAAGCGCATCCCGTCCAGCACCGGTTCGATCGCGGTCGGCGTGCCGGTCGCCGGATTGCCGTTGTTGAACTGCACCTCCTTGATCCAGTTCCGGCAGTACTCGGAGATCAGCAGCTTGTTGTCGTAGTACTGGGGCCACTTGACGTCCGAGTTGAGGTTCGGGTCGTAGTGGTAGACCTCGGTGTGGTTGGGCGAACCGCAGCCGCCCGGATTGTCGAGTTGCGGCCACTCCTTGCTGCCGCCGTGCTGCTCCCACACCAGCGCGGGCTTGGTCGGCGGAAGCTGCTGGATCCCGGTATTGCGCGGGGAGTTGTTGACCGGCCCGGCCGTGCCGCCGCAGGGGAACCAGCCGCGCGGGGCGTTGGCCGCGAAGTCCCAGTCGTTGTAGCTCACATTGGGCCCGCCGCAGTACGGCCAGCCGTAATTGCCGGGACCGGTGGCGCGGTTGAACTCGTCGTACGCCGCGGGGCCCCGGTTGGCGACCGTCGCACCGGCGTCCGGCCCCACCTCACCCCAGTACAGTGTGTTGCCGGCCTTCTTGTCGACCCAGACGCGGTACGGGTTGCGCACGCCCATGACGTAGACCTCCGGGCGGGTGCCCGCGGTCCCCCGGGCGAAGAGGTTGCCGTCGGGAACGGTGTACGTGCCGTTGTCCTCCGGGTGGATCCGGTTGATCTTCCCCCGCAGGTCGTTGGCGTTGCCCGAGGTGCGCTGGGCGTCGTACTGCGGGCTGCGGGACGGCCGTTCGTCGATGGGGGCCATGCCCGCCGAGTCGCCGCCGGAGTTGGTGTTGTCACCCACCGCGAAGTAGAGGTTCCCCGCGGTGTCCCAGGACATCGAGCCGGCCGAGTGGCAGCACAGCTCCCGCTCGGTCGGCCACTCGATGATCATGTCCTCACTGGCCGGGGAGATCGTGTTGCTGACGCGGTCGAAGGTGAACCGGGAGATCCGGTTGACCAGCGGGGTGACCTTCGGTGAGTAGAACAGCATCACCCAGCCGGTGGTGGCGAACCGCGGGTGCAGGGTGATGCCGATCAGCCCGTCCTCGAACCGGGCGTCCAGCGGCAGGGTGAGCGCGACCGTCGTCGAGGCGGTCGCGGGGTTGTAGAGCCGTACCTGGCCGCCGGAGGCGCTGGTGCCCCGGTTGATGTAGAGGACCTTTCCGTCCGGCAGTACGGCGATCTCGATGGGCTCGCCCATCTGGAGCCCGCCGTCGAGCTTGACCTTCTCGAAGCCGCTCGTCGGCGGGGGAGCGGCGGCGGCGCGGGGCGCGTCGGCGGCCCGGGGCGGGGCTGCCCCCGGCGCGGCGGCGGCGGCGCCGGGCGCGAGCAAGAGGGCGGACAGGGTGAACAGCGCGGCGAGTAAGGAAACGGCGCGAGACAGCACGGTACCTACCTCCAGGGGCCGAGCGCGGGTGTGGGGTGACCTTGCCGGCCCGGTGCGCGAGGCCGGCCACACACCTGTGGCCGGCCGGCCGCGCACCGGAGCGGTGAACGAACTACGAGCCGTGAGCGGTGGGGCGGTGGGCGAACGGTGGGGCGGTGAGCGAAGGGTGGGCCGTGGGCCGTGCACGGTGGGCCGTGCGCCGTGCGCCGTGCGCCGTGCGCGGTGGGGCGTGTGGGCGGTGAGGCGGGGCCCTCAGTTCCCGAACACGGCGAGATCCCACAGCGAGTAGCCCCACTGGGTGGCCCGCGCGGTGCCCGCGACCCGTACATAGCGTCCGGTGCCGCTGACCGCGATCACGTCGGTGCCCCCGTCGCCCGCCGTCGTGGTGTTGACGGTGCGCCAGGTCGCGTTGTCCGTCGAGGTCTCGACGGTGTACGCCCTGCCGTAGGCGGTCTCCCAGGTCAGCCGGACCTGCTGGAGGGTACGGACGGAGCCGAGGTCGACAGTGATCGACTGCGGGTCGGAGTAGGCGCTGCTCCAGCGCGTGGCCGGGTCGCCGTCGACGGCGTTGGCGCCCACGTGCGCACTGCCGGGCTCGACGCTGGAGACCGAGACCGGACGGCCCCGCGCCAGGTCGGTGGTCTGTGCCCCGTCCTGTTTGATCCTGATGTTGCGGTAGTTGATGTCCATACCGGCGCCGTCGTTCTGGACGCCGATGTGTCCGAGCGCGATGTCCCGGGTGCTGGTGTACTCGTTGATCTTCACACCGTTGAGATGGATCTCGACCTGGCGGCCGTGCACCGCGATCTCGTAACTGTTCCAGGTTCCGGGCGGGTTGAGCGCGGCGGTCCGTGCCGCCGTGTCCGGTGCTTTGAAGCTGTAGACGCTGCCGGTCGTACGGGACGGATCGGCGTCGGTCGCGTCGATCTGGATCTCATGGCCCGAGTCGACCGGTTTCCACGGATCGCCCTGGGGATCGGGGAAGCCGATGAACACACCGCCGTTGTCGTCGCCCGGCATCATCCAGTCGGCCTTCAGCGAGTAGTCGGCGAAGGGCGTCACCGGGTACCAGAGCAGTCCCATACCGCCGACCGAGGTGAGGGTGCCGTCGGCGAGCGTGAATCCGCCGGGCCCCGCCTGGCGCCAGCGGTCGAGGCTGGCCTGCGTACCGTCGAACAGCGGGGTGTAGCCGTTCTCGGGGCGGCAGTCCGCGGCCCGGGCGCGCGAGGCGGTCTGGATACCGCCGAGCAGCATCGTGGTGAAGGCGGGATCCGCGTACGACTCCTCGGTGTGACCGAGACCGGTGTACCAGGCACGGCCTCCGCGGTAGTCCTGGCACCAGGTGATCGGATGATCGCCCATGCTGCCGCCCGAGTACGAGGACTCGTCCAGGCTCGCGAGCACCTTCACCGCGGAGCGGGGGTTGGCGCGGTAGTTGTACCACTCGTCGGTCCTGGTCCAGCGCTGGGGGAGATGCGCGGTGGAGACGGAGGACCGGTCCTCGACCTTGATGGTCGCCTGCTGGGTGGCGGGATGCGAGGCGAAGTAGGCGCCGACCAGCCCGCCGTACCAGGGCCAGTCGTATTCGGTGTCGGCGGCGGCGTGGACGCCGACATAGCCGCCGCCCGCCCCGACGTACGACTCGAAGGCGGTCTGCTGCGCGGCGTTCAGCACATCGCCGGTGGTCGAGAGCCAGACCACCGCCTGGTACTGCGCCAGATTGGCGGTGGTGAACGCCCCCGGGTCCTCGGTGGCGGTGACGGTGAAGCCGTTGGCCGCGCCGAGCCGCTGGACGGCGGCGATCCCGGCCGGAATCGACGAGTGCCGGAACCCCGCGGTCCTGGAGAACACCAGGACCTTGGAGAGCGGTGCGGCGGCGGGCGCCGCCGCCGGGACGGCAGCGGCGGCGCGGGTGGCGGAAAGGGGGGTGGCGGTGGATACCGGTGCGGCCTGTGGCGCCTGGGGCAGGGCGAGCAGCGACAAGGCCGACAGGACGAGCGCGATCATGGTGCGGGACACAAGGCGCACGATCCAGTCCTCTCTCGGTGCGCCCGGAGGCGCCTGCGGAGGTACGAGTACGTAGCGGAACGAGGCGGAGCGCAGGGGAACGAGGCGGCACGGGCGGCACGGGCAGCACGGTGGCCGCGTCAGACGTAGTGAACATCGGAGGTTTTTAGGGGTCAAGAGAAGGCACCGAACGAGCCCAAGATTGTTTTTGCCATGACAACAATCGCGTCTCCGGCCCAGAAGAATCCGGTTCACCGAGGAGAAGCGGGCGCGGCGATCGCCGGCGAAACCCCAGACCCCGAAACCGAGCGCTGTGATTGATCGGATCTCCATCCGGTCCTGTCCCGGCGCCGGGGGGCACGACAAAGCCGCGCCCGGCCCGGTGCGGGGGCGGGGCGCGGCCGGATGCCGGTCCGGGAGGTCCGGTCAGCGCTGGGGTACGGGGAAGGCCACCGGGCCGCGGAGACCGGCCCGGTTCACGGCGCGGACGCCGAAGAACACATTGTCCTTGGAGAGGTCCACGGTGTGACTCGTCGCGCCGTCGGCCTCGGTCAGATGGGTCCACTCCGGCGCGGTCGTCTCACGCCACACCACCTCGTACCCGGCCAGGTCGGGTTCCGTGCCCGCGTCCCACACCAGCTCGGTGGCGTTGGTCAGGGTGCTGGTCACGATCTTCACCCCGCGCGGAGCGGCCGGGGCCTGGGCGAGGGTCCACAGTGCCGCGCCGTTGACCCGCGCCACCCGGGCGATATAGCCGAAGTCGCAGAACTCGGGGAGGTCTCCGTACTGCCGGCCGTTCTCCACCCGGACGTCCTGGTGCTGGTGCGCGAAGTCCTCGGTCGGTTCGGTGAAGCGGGCGGCCGCGTAACCGCGTTCGAGGAAGGGGATGTGGTCGCCGCCGCGCAGATAGCGGTCACGGCGGTAGATCACCCGGACATTCATGCCCGTGGCGTCGTTGTCCGCGACATCACGGACGAACCGTGCGAGCTGACGGGCCGGCGAATCGTTCTCGCCGCCGACCGAGCGGCGCACGTCGGCCTGCTGGGGTGTCTCCGCGGTGGGCACGCCCTCGGCGAAGAGCCGCACCGTGTACGGGTCGCGGGTGCCGTCGTCGGCCTTGGGGCTGCCGACGATGTCATTGGTGAACATGGCCTGGAGATTCGTGCCCGCGGCCTTGAACCGCTCCGCCATATGGGCCGCCCCGTACAGCCCCTGCTCCTCGCCCGCGACGGCGGCGAAGACGATGGTCGCGGCGGGGCGCCGGCGCGCCATGACCCGGGCCAGTTCCATCGCGACCGCGACCCCGGAGGCGTCGTCGTCGGCGCCCGGCGCGTCGCTCTCCGCGTCCATGACATCGCTGGCGCGCGAGTCGTAGTGGCCGGAGACGACATGGACCCGGTCGGGGTCGACCGAACCGCGCAGGGTGGCGACGACATTGGTGATACGCGTGGCCACCGGGATCCGGGAGGCGGGTTCCTGTATGTACGACTGGAGTTCGACGGTCATCCGGCCGCCGGAGGCCGCCGCGTACCGCTTGAACTCCTCGTATATCCAGTCCCTGGCGGCACCGATACCGCGCTCGGGATCGTCCTGGGTGGAGAGGGTGTGGCGCGTGCCGAAGGCGGCGAGCCGGCGTACGGTCGCCTCGATCCGGTCGCGGTCGATCTCTTTCAGCAGTTCCCGCAACTCCCGGCCGGGGGCCTGGACGGTGGCGGCACGGTCTTCCTTCCCCCGCCCGGCCGGGCCTGTCGCGGGGGCGGCCTGGGCCACGGCGGGCACACCGACCACGGCGCTCGCGACGGTGGCGGACAGGACGGCCCTCCGGGGCATCCCTGTGGGGTGCTGGGGCATGACGGATCCCTTCCACGGCTGCGTCGGTGACACGACACGGGCGGCACCGGCTGGCGTTCCATGGTCATGGACAGGCCAACCGCAGCACAAGGTCGCCGGGTGGTCCGCGCGGACCCGTCATGCCGGTCCGTCAGGCCGCCCGAACCCCTCGGCTCCTGCCCGGGGGAAGGCGCCGGGGCGGCAACCGGCGGCGCTTGTGGGGTACTTGACAAGGTCTAGACCTTCCCCTTCAATCCAAGCGGAACCGTCAGAGGCGCCGTTGGCGCGAAGAGGGGAAAGCAACCGCAGATGCCAAGAAAAACCTTCAGAGGTCTCTCGCTCGCGCGCTCCGCAGTGACCCTCGCTGTCGTCGCGCTTCTCGCCACCCTGTTCGCCGTGCCCGCCTCCGCCGCCGATCCGGTGGGCCGGATCACCGGTCTGGGCGGCAAGTGTGTGGATGTCGCCGGCGGGAGCAGCGCGAACGGCACTCCCGTACAGCTCTACGACTGCAACGGCAGCGCCGCGCAGAACTGGACCGTCGCCGGTGACGGCACGCTGCGCGCGCTGGGCAAGTGTCTGGACATCGTCAACCGCAGCACCGCCGACGGCGCGCTCGTCCAGCTCTGGGACTGCGGCGGCGGCGCGAACCAGCAGTGGGTCGTCAACTCCGCCCGTGACATCGTCAACCCGCAGGCCAACAAGTGCCTGGACATCAGGGACCGCAGCACCGCCAACGGCGCCCTGCTCCAGAT
Source organism: Streptomyces sp. NPDC002018 (assembly GCF_042890865.1). NCBI lineage: Bacteria > Bacillati > Actinomycetota > Actinomycetes > Kitasatosporales > Streptomycetaceae > Streptomyces > Streptomyces sp. NPDC002018. Next base: position 292,239 of record NZ_JBIASO010000010.1, on the reverse strand, counting down.
CTGGACCTGCACGGGCCAGACGAACCAGAAGTGGACGGCGGCCGGCACCAGCGGTGGCGGCAACCCGCCGGCCGGTGGCTTCGTCGTCAGCGAGAGCCAGTTCAACCAGATGTTCCCGGGCCGGAATCCCTTCTACACGTACAGCGGGCTGACCGCGGCGCTGAGCGCGTACCCCGGTTTTGCGAACTCCGGCAGTGACACGGTGAAGCGGCAGGAGGCGGCGGCGTTCCTGGCCAATGTCAGTCATGAGACCGGTGGTCTGGTCCATGTGGTGGAGCAGAACACCGCGAACTACCCGCACTACTGCGACCCCAGTCAGTCGTACGGCTGCCCGGCGGGTCAGGCGGCGTACTACGGGCGTGGGCCGATCCAGTTGAGCTGGAACTTCAACTACAAGGCGGCGGGGGACGCGCTCGGTATCAATCTGCTGGCGGACCCGTGGCGGGTCGAGCGTGAGTCGGCCGTGGCCTGGAAGACCGGGCTGTGGTACTGGAACACGCAGAACGGGCCGGGGACGATGACGCCGCACAATGCCATGGTGAATCAGGCGGGCTTCGGTCAGACGATCCGTTCCATCAACGGTTCGCTGGAGTGCGACGGGCGCAACCCGGCGCAGGTCCAGAGCCGGATCAACAACTACCAGCGCTTCGTCCAGATCCTGGGCGTCGGTCCCGGCAACAACCTCTCCTGCTGACGACTGTCCGCTGACGGGCCGCCGGGCCGGTCCACGACGACCACGGCTGCCACCCCCCACCAGGTGCGCGGTTCCGGAACCCCCGGAACCGCGCACCGCGCCGTTCGGGCCCACGCGCCGTTCGGGGCCCGCGCGCCCCGCGTCGGCCGCGTGGCGGCGCGGGAGCGCCATGAGCGGCCGGCCCGGCCCGGCGCGTCGAGGTCCGGTGTGCCGAGGTCCGGCGCGCCGCGCCCGGCGGGATTCCCGTCAGTCGTGGGGCGGAGTCCCCGTCACCAGATGGTCGGCGTGGTTGAGCGCCTCGATCGCCAGCCTCCGCAGATGGCCGTCCCGCAGCGTGTACACCGAGCGCCGGCCGTCCTTGCGCACCTGGACCAGTCCCGCGAGCCGCAGCTTCGCCAGATGCTGGCTGACCGCGGGGCGGGCCGCCCCGCAGATGTCGGTGAGGGTGTTCACATCGGCTTCGCCCTGGGTCAGGGACCACACCAGGTGGAGCCGGGTGGGGTCGGCGAGCAGGGCGAAGACGCCGGCCGCCGCGTCGAACTGCGGGGCGCCTGGAGTGTGCCGTTGCGACTCGGGCGCAACTGAGGGCGGATTGCTCGCTGGCATCTCCCCATCGTAGGACCCCGGCGACGGCCACCGGCTCGACAGGTGCATTGGTGCGCGCTTAAATACCAATGAGGGGCGGCGCGGATCCGTGGTGCCCGTCCCTCCCGGTGACACTCCCGTCAGGAGGGCCATACGTGAACGAGCGTCATCCGCACCCCCGTCCTGCGGCGCCGGGCCAGGACCGCCCGCACCCCCATGAGCACGCACACCCTCATGAGCACCCGCACCCCCATGACCACCCGGCCCCTCATGACCACGCGCACTCCGACGACCATCCGCACGGCCAGGTCCATGGCCGAGGCCGGCTGTCGCGTCTGCGGCATCGGCTCTCGCATCTGCTGACACCGCACTCCCACGAGGCGTCGGACAAGGTGGACTCCGCCATGGAGTCGTCGGCCGCCGGGATGCGCGCCCTGTGGATCTCCCTGGCCGTCCTGGGGGTGACCGCGCTCCTCCAGGTCGTCGTGGTCGTCATATCCGGTTCCGTGGCCCTGCTCGGGGACACCGTCCACAACTTCGCGGACGCGATGACCGCGCTGCCCCTGGGCGTGGCGTTCGTCCTCGGCCGGCGCGCGGCGACACGCCGGTACACCTACGGCTACGGCCGCGCCGAGGACCTGGCGGGCCTCGCCATCGTGCTCACCATCGCCGCGTCGGCGGCGCTCACGGCGTACCAGGCCGTCGGCCGGCTCCTCGACCCGCGTGACATCTCCCATCTCGGTATCGTCGCCCTCGCCGCCGTCGTCGGATTCATCGGCAACGAGTGGGTCGCCCGCTACCGCATCCGCGTCGGCAGGAGGATCGGCTCGGCCGCGCTGGTCGCCGACGGCCTGCACGCCAGGACCGACGGCTTCACCTCGCTGGCCGTCCTGCTGGGCGCGGGCGGCGCCGCCATCGGCTGGCGATGGGCCGACCCGGTCGTGGGCCTGCTGATCACCGCCGCCATTCTGCTGGTGCTCAAGGACGCCTGCCGCGAGGTCTTCCGGCGGGTGATGGACTCCGTCGACCCCGTACTGATCGATACGGGCGAGGCCGCCGCGCGGGCGGTCCCCGGCGTCCTGTCGGTGACCGGTCTGCGGATGCGCTGGATCGGTCACCGACTGCGGGCCGAGGTCACCGTGGAGGTCGACGGCGCCCTGAACGTCCGGGCCGCGCACGATGTGGCCGTCGAGGTCGAACACGCCCTGCTGCACTCCGTGCACCGGCTCACCGCCGCACTGGTGCACACCGATCCGGCCGCCGCGTCCGGCACCGAGGACCCCCACCGGAAACTGGCCCACCACGCGGCCTGAGCCGCCGGGGCCCCGGCCGGCGAGGTCCCGCTCCCCTGAGCGGCCCCCGCCCCTCTGGTTCCCCGTCCGACCTGCCGGTTACCGTCCTGGGATGTCTGACTTCGATCCCTCGTCGTCCGCGTTCCTCGCCGACCCCTACCCTGCCTACGCCGAGCTGCGGGCCCGTGGCCGGGCGCACTACTACGAGCCCAGCGACCAGTGGCTCGTCCCGCACCACGCGGATGTGTCGGCGCTGCTGCGGGACCGGCGGCTCGGCCGTTCCTACGGGCACCGGTTCACCCACGAGGAGTTCGGCAGGACCCCGCCGCCGCCCGGCCATGAACCCTTCCACGAGCTGAACGACCACGGGATGCTGGAGCTGGAGCCGCCGGACCACACCCGTATCCGGCGGCTGGTGTCGAAAGCCTTCACCCCGCGCACGGTCGAGCGGCTCAAGCCGTATGTGCGGGACCTGGCGGCCGAACTGGCCGGGCGGCTCGTGGCGGAGGGCGGCGGCGATCTGCTGACCACCGTCGCCGAGCCCCTGCCGGTCGCCGTCATAGCGGAGATGCTCGGGGTCCCCGGCGCGGACCGCCCGCTGCTGCGGCCGTGGTCGGCGGCGATCTGCGCGATGTACGAGCTGAACCCGGCGGAGGAGACGGCCCGCCGCGCGGTCACCGCCTCGCTGGAGTTCTCCGCGTATCTGCGGGAACTGATCGCGGTACGGCGCGAGAAGCCGGGCGAGGACCTGATCTCGGGGCTGATCGCCGCCCATGACGACGGGGAGAAGCTGACCGAGGCCGAGATGGTCGCCACCTGCGCGCTGCTGCTGAACGCCGGGCACGAGGCGACGGTCAACGCCACCGTCAACGGCTGGCACGCGCTCTTCCGCCACCCCGCGCGACTCGCCGCCCTGCGGGCCGACCGGACCCTCGTGCCCACCGCCGTCGAGGAGCTGATGCGCTACGACACACCGCTCCAGCTCTTCGAACGCTGGGTGCTCGAACCGGTCGAGATCGGCGGCACCACCATCCCGCGCGGCGCCGAGGTCGCGCTCCTCTTCGGCTCCGCCAACCACGACCCGGCGGTCTTCGGCGCCCCCGGCGAGCTGGACCTGGCCCGCCGCGACAACCCCCACATCTCCTTCAGCGCGGGCATCCACTACTGCATCGGCGCCCCGCTGGCCCGTATCGAGCTGGCGGCGTCCATGACCGCGCTGCTCGACCTCGCGCCCGGACTGAGCCCGGCCGGGGAACCCCTCCGCAAGCCCAACTTCGTCATCCGGGGGCTGGAAGGACTGCCGGTCACGGTATGAGCGGCCCGGCCGCCCGCGCCGTAGCGCGGTCAAGCCGTAAAGCCGTAAAGCCGTAGCGCCGTCACGCGGTAGCGCCGTAGCGCCGTACGCATGGCCGGGCCCGTGGCCCCGTACGGTCCAACACGACGCGCGGTCACCCGTTCCGCGAGGCTGCAATGGACGGGTGACCGCGCCTCCGGACGACTGCCTCGCGCGCAATGAGTGGATCTGCGGCGCCTATCTCACCAGCCGCCGCCAGATCCTCTGGAACGCGGTGCTCGAACACCTCGAACTGACCTTCCTCGCCATTCTCCTGGGCCTGCTGATCGCCGTTCCCCTCGCTCTCGCGGCCCGCCGCTGGAGCTGGCTCGGTGGACCCGTGCTCGGTATCACCACCGTCCTCTACACCATCCCCTCGCTCGCGATGTTCTCCCTCCTGCTGCCGCTCTACGGACTGTCGGCCTCGCTGGTCGTCGCCGGGCTGGTGCTGTACTCGCTGACCCTGCTCGTACGGAACATGCTGGCCGGACTGCGCGCGGTGCCCGAGGAGACCCGGCAGGCGGCGCGCGGTCTGGGATACGGACCGCTGCGGCTGCTGCTCGCCGTCGAGGTGCCGCTCGCCCTGCCCGCTGCCATGGCCGGGCTGCGGATCGCGACCGTCTCGGCCGTCTCGCTCGTCACCGTCGGCGCGATCGTGGGCCACGGCGGGCTCGGCAACCTCATCTACGCCGGAATGAACACCTTCTTCAAGGCACAGGTGCTCACCGCCTCCGTCCTCTGTGTCCTCATCGCCGTCCTCGCCGATCTGCTGCTGCTCGGACTCCAGCGGCTGCTCACGCCCTGGATGAGGGCGGCACGCACATGAACACACTGTCCGCCGCCTGGTCCTGGCTCACCAGCGCCGCGCACTGGTCGGGCCCCGACGGCATCTGGCACCGGCTTGGCGAGCACCTCTTCCTCACCGTCGTCTGTCTCGCCCTCAGCTCCGCCGTCGCACTGCCCGTCGCCCTGGTGCTGGGCCATCTCGGCCGGGGAGGCGCCCTGGCGGTCAATGTCTCCAACGCCGGGCGGGCCGTCCCCACCTTCGCCGTCCTCGTCCTGCTGCTGCTCACCCCCATCGGTACCTACGGGGACTGGCCGACGATCATCGCGCTGGTGCTGTTCGCGATCCCGCCCCTGCTCACCAACGCCTATGTCGGGATACGGGGGGTCGACCGCGATGTCGTACAGGCGGCCCGGGGCATGGGGATGACCGGCGGTCAGCTCCTGCGGCGGGTCGAGGTGCCGCTCGCGCTGCCGCTGATCCTCACCGGGGTACGGATCGCCGCCGTACAGCTCGTGGCCACCGCCACGCTCGCCGCGCTGGTGGGCGGCGGCGGGCTCGGCCGGATCATCACCGCCGGATTCAATCTCGCGGACACCGCGCAGGTGGTCGCGGGCGCGGTGCTCGTGGCCGTGTTCGCGCTGCTGGTCGAGGCGGTGTTCGAGACGGTGCGGCGGCTGAGCCCGCGGTGGGCCAGGGAGGGCGCCGGATGAGCGGCCGGACGAGCGGTTGGACGGGGCGCGGGACGGGGCGCGGGACGGGAACGGTCCGTACCGCCGTGGCCGTCGGCCTGCTGCTGACCGTCGTCTCCTGCACCACGGGACCGTCCCTGGAGCACCGGGGCGAGATCACCGCGCCGCCCGGCGACAGCAGCCATCTGACCATCGGCTCGGCCGGCTTCACCGAGAGCGATCTGCTCGCCCAGATGTACGCGCTCCTGCTGGGCCGGGCGGGCTACCACACCCGTATCCTCTCGGTCACCAACCGGGAGATCTACGAACCGGCCCTGGAGAGCGGCCAGATCGATGTCGTCCCCGAGTACGCGGCCACCTTCGCGGACTGGCTGAACACCAGGGCCCACGGCCCCGGTGCCCGGCCCGTCGGCTCGCCCGATCTGGCCGCGACGATGAGGGCGCTGCGCGCGCTGGCCGCTCCGCGCGGGCTCACCGTCCTCGACCCCGGCCGGGCCGTCGACCAGAACGCCTTCGCCGTCGCCGCCTCGTACGCCGCCAAGCACCGGCTGCGCACGCTCAGCGACCTGGGCGCGTCCGGGCTGCCCGTGCGACTGGCCGCGGGCGACGAATGCGTCGAGCGGCCCTACTGCGAGCCGGGGCTGAGAAAGACGTACGGCATCGACATCACCGCTGTCGACCCCAAGGGCGTCGGCACGACGCCGGCCAAGAAGGCCGTACAGGACGGCCAGGACCAGATGGTGCTGACCACGACCACCGATGCCACGCTCGACCAGTTCGGCCTGGTGCTCCTCGCCGACGACAAGCATCTCCAGAACGCCGACTACATCGTCCCGGTCGTCAACCGCTCCCGGGCCGGCGCCGCGGGTGTCACCCGGGCGCTGGACAAGCTGAACACCGTACTGACGACCAGGGACCTGGCGTCGATGAACGAGCAGGTGGACAGTTGGCGACGCCTGCCCGAGGACGTCGCCGGGGCGTATCTGACGTCGAAGGGACTGCTCCCGTCGCCCTGAACTCGCACTGAACTCGCGCTGAACTCGCGCTGCACTCGCCCGGAAGCCGCGCTGAAGCCGCGCTGACCGGGCCCGCGCCCCGCCGGTCTCAGCCCCCGCCGGTCTCAGCCCCCGCCGGTCGCGGCGACCGCACCCGCCCGGAGTTCGGCGACCACCTCGTCGTCCTCGACGGCCCCCGTCGGCCGGAATCCCAGCGAGGTGTAGAGTCGTCCGGCCGCGGTGTTGCCGGGGTGGTACGACAGCCGGATCACCTGGCAGTCCTCCCGCGCCGCCAGCCAGCCGGCGAGGGTGCGCAGCACAGCGCGTCCGACCCCTCTGCCCTGCTCGGCGCCGTCGATCAGCATCCCCCCGACCCAGTACGAGCCGTCCTCGTCCCTGCCCCACATGACATGTCCGACGACGAGGCCGTCGGCGTGCACCGCGAGCGACGTCCACACGTCCTCGTACAGCGAGAGCAGAAGGTAGCGAGCCGCCAGGGCGGGGACACGGGCGCGCTGGTCGTCCCTCGGCGCGATGTCCGCGACGGCGCGCCAGTTCTCGCCGTCCACCTCGCGCAGGACGACATGACGCCCCGCCCCGTCCAGAAGCCCGTGATCGATCATCGGGCCAGGCTAAGAGCCGGACGCTCGGCGGGCGAGCGAATTGTTCGCGGGCCACCGCGCCCCCCCACGCGACGGCGTGCCGCCCCAGGTGAAACCGGGCCGCCAAGGGTCACGGGACGGCCCTCAGGCGTCCGACACCGAGTCGAAGTCCACCTCGCTCCGGCCGACACCCCGCGCGTCCGCGTCCACGGAACGGCGCAGCGCCTCATGGAGCTTCGCCGGGGTCAGGACGCCGAGGAAGCGCTCCCCGTCCAGGACCGCCACCCAGCCCGCGTCGTGCTGGAGCATCTCGCCGAACGCCTGCTTCAACGGTGAGCCCAGCGGCACCCAGGCCTCCATACGGCGGGTCAGGGCGCCGACGGAACCCCGCTCACCCGCCTCGGTCAGCGTGTCCGCGGCGACCCAGCCGTGGAGTTCGCCGCCGGCGCCCAGGACCACGGCCCAGCGGGCCCCCTGGGCGCGCATCCGGGCCGCCGCGTCCCGGGCCGGCTCATCGGTCCTGGCGATCGGGGGCTCCTCCAGGTCCGCCGGTTCCACGGCTGTCACCGAGAGCCGTTTCAGCCCCCGGTCGGCGCCGACGAAACGGGCCACATACGGGGTCGCGGGAGCGCCGAGGACCGTGGCAGGGCTGTCGTACTGCTCGATGTGCCCCTCCCCGTACACCGCGATGCGGTCGCCCATCCGCACCGCCTCCTCGATGTCGTGCGTCACCAGCAGCACGGTCTTGCGCAGGGCACTCTGGAGCTTCAGGAACTCGTTCTGGAGCCGCTCGCGCACCACGGGGTCCACCGCGCCGAACGGCTCGTCCATCAGCAGCACCGGGGGATCGGCGGCCAGGGCGCGCGCCACCCCCACCCGCTGGCGCTGCCCGCCCGACAACTGCGCCGGATAGCGCGGACCGTAGGTGGCGGGGTCGAGCCCCACCAGGTCGAGCAGCTCGGCCGCCCGCGCACGGGCCTTCGCCCGCTTCCAGCCGGTCAGGGCGGGCACGGTCGCGGTGTTGTCGAGGACCGTCCGGTGCGGAAACAGTCCGCCCTGCTGGATGACATAGCCGATACGGCGGCGCAGCGCGACCGGATCGACGCCCGAGATGTCGCGGTCCTCGACGAGGATCCGGCCCGAGGTCGGCTCGATCAGCCGGTTCACCATCATCATCGTGGTCGTCTTGCCGCACCCCGAGGGCCCCACCAGCGTCACCAGTTCCCCCTCGGCCACCTCGAAGGACAGATCCCGTACGGCGGCCGTCCCGTCCGGATAGACCTTGGTGACCTCCTCGAAGCGGATCATTCCCTCACGCTAGAAGCGGCCGGGGCCCCGCGCGACCGCTCGTGACCCGTGTGCTGAACTGTCCGCCGTGACCGCCCCCGGCGGGGGGCGAGCGAGAACAGGAGCACCCGTGACCAGCTACCGCCAGCCCGGCGTCGTCCTCACCGACCACCACTTCTCGGTCCCGCTGGACCACGACGACCCGTCGGGGGAGCGGATCGAGCTCTTCGCACGTGAGGTCGTCGCGAGCGCGAAGGCGGACGCGGACCTGCCCTGGCTGCTGTACCTGGAGGGCGGTCCCGGCTTCGGCGTCCGCCGGTTCACCGGACGGCAGGCCTGGCTGGGCCGGGCGCTCCAGGAGTTCCGGGTGCTCCTCCTGGACCAGCGCGGCACCGGTCTCTCCACCCCGGCCAACCGGCAGACACTGCCCCTGCGCGGCGGCCCCCGCGAGCAGGCCGGCTATCTGGCCCATTTCCGCGCCGACTCGATCGTGCGCGACTGCGAGACCGTCCGGCGGGAGCTGACCGGTGGCGCCCCCTGGACCGTGCTCGGCCAGAGCTTCGGCGGCTTCTGCGCCACCCACTACCTCTCCACCGCCCCGGAGGGCCTGCGGACCGTACTGATCACCGGCGGACTGCCCTCCCTGGACGCCACCGCCGACGAGGTCTACCGCGCCGCCTATCCGCGGATCGCCCGCAAAGTGGAGGCCCACTACGCCCGTTATCCGCAGGACATCGGCAGGGCGCGCCGGATCGCGGAGCACCTCGCCGAGCACCGGACCGTGCTCCCCGGCGGATACACCCTGACCCCCGAGGCGTTCCAGTCCCTCGGCATCCTGCTCGGCGGCGGGGACGGCAGCCATCAGCTCCACTATCTGCTGGAGAACGCCTTCGTCCGCACCGACCGGGGCCCGGCGCTCTCCGACGCGTTCCAGGAGGGCGTGGCGTCGGCACTCTCGTACGCGGGACACCCGCTGTACGCCGTGCTCCACGAGGCGATCTACGCCCAGGACGGCCGGCCCACCGACTGGGCGGCCGAGCGGGTCCGCGGCGAGTTCGCCCGCTTCGACGCGGCCAAGACACTCGCGGGGGAAGGCCCGTTGTACTTCACCGGCGAGACCATCCACCCCTGGCACTTCGAGGCGGACCCCGCGCTGCGCCCGCTGCGTGAGACCGCCGGACTGCTCGCCGCCCGTACCGACTGGCCCGCCCTCTACGACACCGCCCGGCTCGCCGCCAACGAGGTGCCGGTCGCCGCCATCGTCTACCACGACGACATGTACGTCGACACGGAGCACTCCCTGCGCACCGCGCGGGCGATCCGCGGGCTGCGGACCTGGGTGACGGACGAGTACGAGCACGACGGCCTGCGCGCGGGCGCCCCGCGCGTGCTGGACCGGCTGCTGGCGCTGGCACGGGGCGAGGACTGAACCCCCGCCCGGAGGGACTGAGCCCCTGCCCGGAGGGACTGAGCGCCCGCCCGGAGGGACTGAGCGCCCGCCCGGAGGACTGAGCCCGCGCCCGGAGCTGTCGTACGGTGCGTGCGCGACCGCTCCGCCGGAGGGGTGACCCCGGGTCCGGCCGGTCCCTCTCCGCGGGTCCGTCCCGGTCCGCCGGCCTTCGCCGAGCGGACCGGGCACGGCAGGGGGAGAATGACGTTCTGGGGACTTGTTTCGCGCTGCGCGCGATGCGGGAGGTGGTGGACATGCTGCTGCCGGACAGACATCTGGTCGCTGATCTGCTGGCCCGTTACCGGGCGTGGGAACGGCTGGTCCTCGCCGACCCGCTCGACGAGACGACCCGGGGGCGGTTCGAGGATGTCGCGTACACCCTCTGTGTCCTCATGGGACAGCGCACCGCGCGCGAGGCGATCTGGCACGCGGAGACGTATCTGCGCAGGACCCGGCCGGTGCCGATCTTTCCGGGCGGAACGGAACCCGTCGGGCCGGGGATACGCGAGATCAGCGCGGAGTGACCGGCGCGGGGCGGCCGGGGTGACCGGGGTGACCGGGGCGGCCGGCGGGGCGATCGTGGGGGAGTGACCGGGACCGCCGGACCGGCCGGGCGCGGGCGCCGGGCCGGGCCTGGGCTCTTCAGCGGGCGCCCGGAACCAGGGACCGGAAAACCGGGGATCGGAGCCAGGAGCCAGGGGCCAAGGGCCAGGGCCCCGGGGCCAGGAGCGGGAGACCCGTGGTCCGGCTGTTCCCACGATGGCAAGCGACCGCTTAGTATGCGGTCGACGTGCGGTACCGCCCATCGTGTGGAGGCCCTGGATGCAAGCATGGCGAGTGCACCGGAACGGCGAGCCGGGCGAGGTGATGCGGCTCGAAGAGGTGGAGCGTCCGGAGGCCGCCGACGGCCAGGTGCCGTTGCGCGTCCTGGCCGCGAACATCAACTTCCCGGACGTACTGATCTGCCGCGGCCACTACCAGGTACGGCCGCCGCTGCCGTTCACCCCGGGTGTGGAGATCTGCGGGGAGACCGAGGACGGACGACGGGTCATCGCCACCGCCGCCCTGCCGTACGGCGGTCTGTCCGCGTACGCGATCGCCGACCGCACCGCCGTGTTCCCCGCGCCGGAGGTCCTGGACGACGCCGAGGCCGCCGCCCTGCACATCGGCTATCAGACGGGCTGGTTCGGACTGCACCGGCGTGCGCGTCTGCGGGCGGGGGAGACCCTGCTCGTCCACGCGGCGGCCGGCGGGGTCGGCAGCGCCGCCGTACAGCTCGGCAAGGCGGCGGGAGCCACCGTCATCGGTGTCGTCGGAGGCCGGGACAAGGCGCGGGTGGCCCGCGAGCTGGGCTGTGACCTGGTGGTCGACCGCCGTACGGACGACTTCGTCGCGGCCGTCAAGGAGGCCACCGGCGGCCGGGGCGCGGATGTCGTGTACGACCCGGTGGGCGGCGAGGCCTTCGCCGGGTCCACCAAGTGCGTCGCCTTCGAGGGCCGCGTCGTCGTCGTGGGCTTCGCGAGCGGCGCCGTCCCCAGCCCCGCCCTCACCCACGCGCTGCTGAAGAACTACTCGATCATGGGCCTGCACTGGGGCCTCTACGCGCGCGAGGACCCGGCGGCGGTGGCCGCCTGCCACGAGGAGCTGACCGCGCTCGCGGCCCGGGGCGTGATCAAACCGCTCATCAGTGAGCGGGTACCAATGAAGGGCGCGGCCGACGCCGTCCAGCGGGTCGCCGACGGTGTCACCACCGGCCGGGTCGTGGTCCTCCCGGAAGGCGCGACCCGATGACCGACGCCGCCCGACTGCGCTCCCTCACCCGGAAGTTGCTGGACGAGCACCCGCCGGCCGCCACCGGCCGCACCGACTTCCTCAGGGCGCGTTTCGACGCCGGACTCGCCTGGGTGCACTATCCGGCCGGACTCGGCGGACTGGACGCGCCGCGCTCCCTCCAGGCCGTCGTGGACGCCGAGTTGGCCGCGGCGGGCGCTCCCGACAACGAGCCGCGGCGGATCGGCATCGGTCTCGGCATGGCCGCGCCGACGATCCTGCGGTACGGCACCCGGGAACAGCGGGAGCGCTTCCTGCGGCCCCTGTGGACCGGCGAGGAGGTGTGGTGCCAGCTCTTCAGCGAGCCGGGCGCCGGCTCGGACCTCGCCGCCCTCGCCACCCGCGCCGTACGCGAAGGCGGCTCCGCCGGCGGCGACTGGATCGTCAACGGCCAGAAGGTGTGGACCTCCAGCGCGCATCTCGCCCGCTGGGCCATCCTCCTCGCCCGTACCGATCCGGAGCTGCCCAAGCACCGGGGCATCAGCTACTTCCTCTGCGATATGACCGACCCCGGGATCGAGGTCCGGCCTCTGCGCCAGATCACCGGCGAGGCCGAGTTCAACGAGGTCTTCCTCACCGATGTCCGTATCCCCGACGCGCACCGGCTGGGCGAGGTGGGCGAGGGCTGGAAGGTGGCCAGGACCACGCTGATGAACGAGCGGGTCTCCATCGGCGGCGCCCGGCTGCCGCGCGAGGGCGGCATGATCGGCCCGCTCGTCGGCACCTGGCGCGAGCGCCCCGAGCTGCGCACCCACGATCTGCATCAGCGGCTGCTCACGCTCTGGGTGGAGGCCGAGGTGGCCCGGCTCACCGGGGAGCGGCTGCGCCAGCAGCTCGTCGCGGGGCAGCCCGGTCCCGAAGGCAGTGGAATGAAGCTCGCGTTCGCCCGGCTCAATCAGGAGATCAGCGGACTGGAGGTCGAACTCCTCGGCGAGGAAGGCCTGTTGTACTCCGACTGGACCCTGCGCAGGCCCGAGCTGGTGGACTTCACCGGACGCGACGCCGGTTACCGCTATCTGCGCGCGAAGGGCAACTCCATCGAGGGCGGTACGAGCGAAGTACTGCTGAACATCGTCGCGGAGCGGGTCCTCGGACTGCCCCCCGAGCCGCGCGACGACAAGGACGTCGCCTGGAAGGAACTGACACGATGACGACGCGGTCGAGCATGCCCGAGGCTTCCCCCGATCTGCTCTACTCCGACATCGAGGACGATCTGCGGGCGGCCGTACGGTCCCTGCTGACCGACCGCCACGATGTGCCGGCGGCGCTGCTGCGCGCCGAGTCAGGCGACCCGTACGACCCGGAACTGTGGACCGCGCTCACCGCGGGGATCGGGGTGTCGGGGCTGCTCGTCCCCGAGAAGCTCGGCGGCCAGGGCGCGGGCCCGCGCGAGGCCGCCGTCGTACTGGAGGAGCTGGGCCGCACCGTCACGGCGGCGCCGTTCCTCACCAGTTCGGTGATCGCGACCGAGACGCTGCTCGCCTGCGACGGGGAGAGCACGGAGAGCACGGATGTCGCGGGGCTGCTCACCGCGCTCGCCCACGGTCACCGGGTCGCGGTGCTCGCCGTACCGCTCACCACCGCCCCGGACGGCCCCCTCCCCGTCGGCGCGGGGACGATCACCGGTGTCGCCGACGCGATCCGCGCCGATGTCCTGCTGGTGCTGGAGGACGACGGGCTGTACGCGGTCGAGACGGCCTCGCCGGGGGTGACCGTCGAGCCCCTGACCCCGCTCGATCTGACCAGGCCGCTCGCCGCGGTCACCGTCGGCCCCACCGCGGGGCTGCGGATCGCCGCGCCGCCCGTGGCGGAGGCCGCCGTACGCCGCGGGCTGCTGGCCGGAGCCGGGCTGCTCGCCTCCGAGCAGCTGGGGATCGCCGAGTGGTGTCTGGAGGAGACCGTCGGACACACCCGTGAGCGGCGTCAGTTCAACCGTCCCGTCGGGTCCTTCCAGGCGCTCAAGCACCGGATGGCGCAGCTCTGGCTGGAGATCGTCTCGGCCCGCGCCGCCGCGCGCAACGCGGCCGACGCGCTGGCCACCGGCAGTGCCGACGCGCCGCTCGCGGTGGCCCTCGCCCAGGCGTACTGCGGACGGGTCGCCGTCCACGCCGCCGAGGAGTGCGTCCAGCTCCACGGCGGGATCGGGATGACCTGGGAACACCCCGCGCATCTCGCACTCAAGCGCGCCAAGTCCGATGAGATCGCGCTGGGTTCACCGGGCCGGCACAAGGAGACACTGGCGGCGCTCGCGGGTCTGCCGGGACCCCGGTAGCGGCCCCGGCCAGGACCCCTGGACAGGCCCCTTCTGACGTACGCGCACAAATGGCACCGCCGGCACAAATGGCACCGCCGGCACAAACGGCACCGCCGGCACCGTCGGAGGTGGCTGAACCAGAGGTGGCGCGGCGACGAACTCTGCGCGGGAGGGCCCCGGTCGGGGGGTGTCAGGGCGGATACTCGCCTGGTCCGCGTCCGCGCCCCACCGCGTCCACCGGAGGCATCATGGCCCGCACCACCCGCCGCAGAGCCGTCAGCACGCTCGCCGCCGCGATCGCGGGAGCCCTCGCCGCTCCCGCGTACGCCCAGGCCACCACCCGTACACCGGCCGGCCGGACACCCGGGCCGCTGCGCCAGGCGCACGCCCACAACGACTATCTGCACCCCCGACCGCTGCACGACGCCCTGGCACACGGCTTCACCAGTGTGGAGGCCGACATCTTCCTGGTCGACGGTGAACTGCTCGTCGCCCATGAGCCCGCCGGTCTCGACCCGGCCCGTACCCTCCGCACGCTCTACCTCGATCCGCTGCTCGCCCGGGTACGCGCCAACCACGGCTGTGTGTACCGGGGTTACCACCGTCCGGTGCAGCTTCTCATCGACATCAAGACGGACGGCGCCGCCGCCTACGCCGAACTCCACCGCCAACTGACCCCGTACCGCTCCCTCCTGAGCACCTTCGCACACGGCACCGTCCGCCCCGGCGCGGTCACCCCGGTCATCTCGGGCGACCGCGCGGCCCGCGCGCCGATGGAGGCACAGCGGGTGCGGCACGCGTTCTACGACGGGCGGCTCGACGACCTCGGCACCACCGCCCCGGCGTCCTTCGTCCCGCTCATCAGCTCCAATTGGACCCAGAGCTTCGGCTGGCAGGGCGTGGGCGCCTTCCCCGCGCGGGAGCGTGCCGAACTGCGCCGTATCGTCGCCACCGCCCATGGCCGCGGACAGCGCGTACGGTTCTGGGCCACTCCCGACGTGGCGGGACCCGAGCGGGACGCCGTCTGGACCGAACTGCTCGCCGCCGGGGTCGACCACGTCAATACGGACGACCTTGCGGGCCTCGAACGTTTCCTGCGCGGGGATCGCCCGTAGCCAGGAGCATCCGTCGTCAACCACCCGTACGGCGGACACGCCAGTCGGGGGTACGGGCCTCCTCCTCCGCCACACTGGCGGCCGAATGCCGCGATTCCGGTGCGGCGGAGGAGGTTTGTCGATGGCCATTTCGATCTCAGTGGTGCTGCTTCTGGTGATCCTCGCGGTGATCTTCGTGCGCACCGGCGGGCTGAAGCTCTCGCATGCGACGGTCTGCGTCCTGCTCGGGTTCTTCCTCGCGGGCACGAGCATGGCGCCGACCATCGCGAACGGGATCTCCGCGACGGCCGGGGTGGTCAGCAGCCTCAGACCGTGACCCGGGGGCTATGTCCCCACCAGCCGTGACCTGATCAGGAAGCGCACCCCCTCGGGCGCCTCCAGGGAGAAACCGCTGCCGCGTCCCTTCACCACATCGACGATGAGCCGGGTGTGCTTCCACACCTCGTACTGGCTCACCGACATCCAGAAGGGCACCGGCTCGATCACACCCTCGACCTCCAGGGACTGGAGCAGGACGTCCGAACCGCCCGTACGGAACTCGCCGTCCGGGTAGCACATCGGCGCGCTGCCGTCGCAGCAGCCGCCCGACTGATGGAACATCAGCGGCCCGTGCTCCGCCCGCAGCCGCCGGATCAGATCGGCGGCGGCGGGGGTCACCTCCACCCGCGGTGCCTGAGGGGGAGCCTGCTCGGTC
The DNA here is from genome assembly GCF_042890865.1 of Streptomyces sp. NPDC002018. Lineage (NCBI taxonomy): Bacteria > Bacillati > Actinomycetota > Actinomycetes > Kitasatosporales > Streptomycetaceae > Streptomyces > Streptomyces sp. NPDC002018. The sequence goes on along the minus strand of NZ_JBIASO010000010.1, from coordinate 276,632 downwards.
ATGGATCCTCCACGGTCGGTCATGGATCCTCCACGGGGTGGTCGGCCGGTCCTGTGTCCATGAGCCGCCCGGATCACCCGCACCGGGCTTCGGCCCACGGCGACCCAGTCAACTCCGCCGGACGTTGCGAGGTGGTTGCACAGGGGGCGACGCGAGGGGCGGTGTCCGCTCACAGGAGAGGGGCGGCAGGGGACGGAACAGACGGACGACGCGCGGCCCGGCCGGCCGAGGAGACCTTTCCGGCCGACCGGGGGATCAATCACCCACCGGGGAGATCAGTCCGGGCGATCGCGGCGATGTGCTGTACGGCGCCGGGCCGTTCTGGCCGACCGCGCCTCGATGTCCTCGTTCCTGCGGGTACGCACCTCCGGCGCCCTGACCTCCCTGCGGCCACGCTTCTTCGCCGTGCCCGTGCCCGTGCTCTTACCCACGCCTTCGACGGCCTGTCCCGGCTCAACTTCCTCCACGGCTTCACCGGCCGTGTCGCCCACTTCCCCGACGGTGTCCTCGACACCGGCCCCCACGCCCTCGACGGTTTCGCCCGCACCACGGCCGACGCCCTCGACGGCCCCGCCGGCGCCCCGGCCGACCTCCTCGACGGCCTCACCCGCGCCGCGTCCCACGCCCTCGACCGCCCCGCCCGCGCCGCGTCCCACATCCTCCACCGCCCCCCCGGCGCCGTGGCCGACCTCCTCGACCGCTTCCCCTGCCCCACGGCCGACATGCTCGACCGCCCCGCCTGCGCCGCGTCCCACGTCCTCGACGGCGCGGCCCGTGCCACGGCCCAGCTCTCCCACGGCATGGCGGGTGCCCGCGCCGACTTCCTCGACGGCGGTTCCCACGCCCCGCGTCAACTGCTCCAGAATCTGCGGGTTGCGGTCGATCGTCGTCAGCACGCGATTGACGATGGCGGCGACATTGCCCAGACGCACCTTGAGCTGGGCCTGCGCCTGCACACCCTTGATGTCGAGTTCCACCTTGCCGAGTTCCACATCGGCGCCGACCTGGAGTCTGAGGAGATCCAGTACCTCGGCGCGCAGGGACACGCGCGCCGAGAGGTCCTCGACCTCAAGGTTGATCTCCTCGATGTTCAGCAGCGGGACATCGAGGAAGACATCCGTGGGCCCTTGGTCCACCGCGTCTTCCTCGGTCATGCCGTCTCCGCCGGGCAGCGCCGCCTCGTCCGTCGGGTCCTCCCCGTCCGTCGGGTCCTCCTGGTCCGTCGGGTCCTCCTCGGCTTCGAAGTCGCCGTAGTCATCGGCAGCGTTCTCGGCGTCGTCCATAGATCCGCACTTCCTCAACGATTCGGCCCCGTAAGCAATTGTCGGCTTCACGAGTGCCCAGTGCAATTGATGGGAGTGGGCTCTGCGGGCCGGGAACCCTTGGCCCGCAAGGGACTTAAGCAGGAGAAATCCACGTACCGTCATGATCATTTCTCTCCGTGTCACTCGAATGGCGCCCCAACGACAAGCCGGGCAGAGTGGTGAGAAGAGGCGGGGTCGCGGGAGGCGATACTCCCCGGCCGACGGCACTCCATTTTCGCCTACCTCATCAAGTGCTGGCGTAAACCCTCATCGCAGAAAGGGGGCGGCCCGTGATGGCAACCAACGAAGCCACTCTGGCGGGCAACAAGGAAGGCGCGGTCAAGGGAAAGACCACCATCGCCGACTCGGTCGTCGCGTCCATCGCCGGTATCGCGGCCCGGGAGGCATCCGGTGTGTATTCCATGGGTGGAGGTGTGTCCCGCACGCTGGGAGCCGTGCGCGGCAAGATGTCGGGCTCGGACGATTCCGCTCGTGGTGTGCAAGTGGAAGTCGGCGAGAAACAGACGGCGATCGACATGGGCATCGTTGTCGAATACGGCACACCGATCACTGAGACCGTGGGAAACATCCGGTCGAATGTCTCGGAAGCCGTGGAGAGCATGACCGGACTGGATGTCGTCGAGGTGAACATCGGCGTTCTCGACGTACATGTGCCGGGCGCCGACGACGAAGAGGACAGGGAATCGTCGCGCGTGCAGTGATGTGCGGTGAGGCGGGATACCGGTCGTAACGGAACAACCAGACCAAAGGTGGCGCAGTCATGGATCGGAGAACCAAAGTTGCCCTGGGCTCCGCGGTGCTGGGCGGTTATGTGCTCGGCCGTACGAAGAAGGGCCGGTTCGCCCTGACCATCGCGACGTATGTGGCCGGCAAGGGCCTCGGTGTCGATCCGAAGCAACTGGTCACCGAAGGAGTACGGCGCCTGGGCGAGATCCCGCAGGTCGCGGAGTTGCAGGAGCAGATACGGGGAGAAGGCCTCGACGCGGCCAAGGGCGCGCTCTCGTCCGTGGTCGGCCGGGGCGTGGGCTCGCTGGGCGACACGATCAGCGGTCGCGCCGTCAACCTCGGCGGAAAGGGAAAGCCGGAGGAGCCGGACGAGGACGAGGTGGAGGAAGAGGAAGAAGGGGAGGAGGAGCCGGAGGACGCCTACGAGGACGAGGACGAGGAACCCGAGGCCGAGGAACCCGAGGACGAGGCCGAGGGGCCCGTGGACGAGGATTCCGACGAGGACGAGGATTCCGGTGAAACGGAAGACGAGCCGCCCTCGGGCCGCCGCGGCCGGGACTCCCGTGCCGCGCGCGCGAAGCGCCAGCCGGGCGGAGGCCCCGGCGGGGCCGCTTCCCGGGCCGCGAAGAAGCCGGCGGCCAAAGCCGCTCCCGCGGCGAGAGAGGCCGGGAAGACGGCCTCTCCGAGAAAGAAAGCGGCCAAGGCTTCTCCCACGCGTGACAGCCGCAGGAGGTAGGCAGCCATGGTGAAGGCAGCGGAGAAGGCCGCAGATCCGGGGAGTTCGGTGGCCGACCAGATACGCGGACAGATCACGCAGTTCATCGCCGCGCGACTGGAGCGTGCGGTGGGCAAGGTGGCGGGAAAACTCGGTGAGAAGGTCACCGGTGTCACGGACCGGCTCACGGAAGTGGCCGACACCGGCGGACAACTGCCCGCCGTCGCCTCCCGAATCCTGCACGGAGAGTCGCCGCTGAAGGCCTTTGTGAGCGAGAAGGTCAAGGCCACCAAGGACAATGTGGTCGACAAGGTGAAGGGAATCTTCGGCGGTGGCCGCAAGCAGCGGAAGGCCGGCGACACGAAGGTCACGAACATCATCGAATTCCTCGACGTGGGGATACCCCTCCGTACCACGTACGACCACTGGACGCAGTACGAGAAATTCAGCGGTTTCACCAAGGGTGTCCGTAACGTGTCGAAGGGCGACGAGGTGACCAGTGACTGGAAGGCCAAGGTCGGTCCTTCCACACGGGGATTCAAAGCCACCGTCCAGGAACAGATACCCGACGACCGCATTGTCTGGACGTCCGAAGGCGCCAAGGGAACGACCCGCGGAGCGGTGAGTTTTCATGAGCTGGCGCCCAATCTGACCCGCATCGTGCTCGTGGTCGAGTACTACCCCTCGGGGTTCTTCGAGAAGACCGGAAATCTGTGGCGCGCTCAGGGCCGCCGACTCCGCCTCGACTTCAAGCACTTCCAGCGGTACGTGACGCTCACGGACGAGGAGCCGGACGGCTGGCGCGGGGAGATCAGGGACGGCGAGGTCGTCCGGACGCATGAAGAGGCGATGGAGGAGGAAGAGGCGCAGAAGACCGAACCCGACGAGGCCGAAGAGGCCGATCAGGACGAGACGGGCGAGGACGAGACCGGCGAGGACGTGACCGCCGAAGACGAAGACGAAGAGGACGAGGCCGAGGAAGAGGACGGCGAGGCGGCCGAGTCGGAGTACGAGGACGAGGACGAAGCCGAAGAAGCCGAAGAAGGCGAAGAGGACGAAGAGGACGACGAGGCGGAGGAGGTGGAGGCCGAGGACGAGTCGGTCAGGAGATGAGCGAGGGCGGGGCTGAGGGCGGCTGTCCCCTTCGTCCCGCCAGGCGCTCGGCCCGCCGGCCTCGCGGATCCGGCGGGCGGTCCATGGGGCCATGTCCGGCACCGCCCCGGGCGCCGGGAGGCCGCTGATGTTTATCCAGATCCGTGCCCACGGCCCTGACCTGGACTTTTGCATTTAGCGTACCTGATACGAAAATTATGTACACTGCCTCGGCACGTCCATCGCGCTGATGAGCTCGTCGCTGGGCGTGGGCGGTGCGCTGGGACTTCCGGCCGCGGCGCTGCTGGCGCAGTACACCAACTGGCATGTGCTGTTCTGGGTGGCCGCCGGACTCGCCGTGCTGGTGTTCGTGCTGGTGAGGGCGTTCGTTCCGGAGTCCGAGGTACGCAGCGGCGGCCGGTTCGACCTGGTGGGCGCGGCAGGGCTGTCCGCCGGGCTGGTCTGTCTGCTCCTGGCCATCTCCAAGGGCGCCGACTGGGGCTGGGGCAGTGGTACGACCCTGACACTGATCTGCGCGGCAGTGGCCCTGCTGCTCGTGTGGGGATGGTGGGAGCTGCGGACCGGGCACGCCCTGGTGGATCTGCGGGTCACGATGCACCGGCAGGTACTGCTGACCAATCTCTCCTCGATCATGCTGGGCTTCGCCATGTACGCGATGTCCCTCGTGCTGCCCCAACTGCTCCAGATGCCCACGGCCACCGGATACGGACTCGGACAGAGCATGGTGGCGGCGGGCCTCTACATGGGGCCGTCCGGTCTGGTGATGATGGCGGTGTCGCCGCTGTCGGCCCGTATCACCGCGGCCTGGGGCGCCAAGGTGTCGCTGATGACCGGCGCGGCCACGATCGCCGTCGGTTACGCGCTGGGCATCGTCCTCATGAGTGAGGCCTGGCAGATGGTGATCGTCGGATCGGTCATCGGCGCCGGGGTCGGCTTCGCCTACGGCGCCGTTCCCGCTCTGATCATGTCGGCGGTGCCGGTCTCGGAGACTGCCTCCGCCAATGGACTCAACAGCCTCATGCGTTCCATCGGCACCTCGGTGTCCGCGGCCGTGTGCGGTGTCGTCCTGGCCCATATGACCACGCGCTTCGGTGACTTCGCCCTGCCCTCGCGGGACGGCTTCCGTACGGCGCTGATCATCGGATGCGCGGCCGCCCTGGGCGCGCTTGTGCTGGCCGCGTTCCTGCCGGGCCGGCGTCCGGCCGCGGTCCCGGCGGGAGCCGACACGGGAGTGGATGCCCTTCCCGCCTCCACCTCGGCGGCCAAGGCCTGATCCGTATACGGGTCGTGCGGCTCGTGCGAGGGGTGCGGCTCCTGCGGGGGAAGCGGGTCGTACGGCTCGTGCGGGCCGTTCCGCGTACGGGGTTCCGGCTCCGCCCCGGGGGCGGGGCCGATTCCTGTCCGGCGCGATGCAGCACGGTGAAGGATGCAGCACGGTGAAGGGAGTGGCGAAGGGAGTACAGGGTGCTCCCGGTGCGTCCGAGCGACGCGGCCACGGGGAAGGGATGGCCGGAGAGCGAGAACGTACGGGGCGGCCCGGCGGGCGCACACAAGTGCCGGGCGCGGCCCCCAGGCGAAGGGCGGTGGCCATGCCCGTGACGCGCGGAGCGCCGGATGTGCTGGTGGTGGGGGCGGGGCTCGCAGGCCTCGCCTGCGCGCACGACCTGCTCCGATCCGGTCTCGACGTGTGTGTGGTCGAGGCATCGGACGGCGTCGGAGGACGTATGCGCTCCGACCGCGTCGGTGACGGTTCCGGTGACACGTTCGTCGTCGACCGTGGCTTCCAGGTCTTCAACACCTCCTACCCCCAGGTGCGACGGCGCCTGTCCCTGCGCGAACTGAGGCTGCGGCCCTTCACACCGGGTGTGCTGGTCCACACGGACCGCGGACGGTTCCGTTTCAGCGACCCGACGCGCGGTGCGGCACACGACCCGGGACGCACTGGGGCACACGACCCGTCACACGATCCGGCGCGCGGACCGGCGCGTGGACCGCGCCGGTACGCCGATCTGCTGCCGGGGCGCCTCGCCGGGGCCCGCGACCTGCTCGCCCTGGGCGTGCTCTCGGCACGAGATCTGCTCGCTCCCGTACGAATCCTGAAACGCGGTGAGGAGAGCACCACACGGACCGCGCTCGCGACGGCCGGCTTCTCCGAGGAGTTCGTCGAGCGCTTCTTCCGCCCGTTCCTCTCCGGCGTCTTCCTGGAGGACGAGTTGGAGACCTCCAGCCGGGTCTTCCATCTCGTATGGCGCAGCATGCTGCGCGGCACCCTCTGTCTGCCCACCGACGGGATCGGCGCGGTACCGGCGCGGCTGGCGGACGCGCTGCCCGACGGCACCGTACGGCTGGACACCGCCGTCGGCCGGCTCACCGACGAGGGCGCGCTCCTCACCACGGGCAAGGAGATCGGCGCCCGTGCCGTCGTGGTGGCGACCGGTCCGGGACCCGCCGCGGCGCTGCTGCCCGGCCTGGAGGTGCCGCCGTACCGCGTGGTCTCCACGTACTACCACGTGTGCGAGCCGTCACCGCTGCCCGAGCCGACGCTGCTCATGGACGCCCGGCGGCGCTTCCTCAACACCTGCGTGCTCAGCGAAGTCGTCCCGGGGTACGCGCCGGCCGGCCGCTCCCTGGTCGCGACCTCGGTCCTCGGAGAGGATGAGCCCGGCCGCGAGGGCCGGGTGCGCGAGGCGCTCGCCGAGGTCTACGGCGTCGCCACCGGCGGCTGGGCGCCGCTGACCGTACGCACCGTACGGGACGCCCTGCCCGCCATGCCGCCCCCGCAGCCGCTCAGCCGTGCGGCGGCGGTGGGACCGGGGCGCTATGTGTGCGGCGACCACCGGGCCACGGGCTCCGTCCAGGGAGCGCTGGCCTCCGGCGCGCGGGCCGCACGCGAAGTGCTGCGTGACGTCGGCGGCTGAGAGGCCGATGAGCGGGGGAGCAGGGAGCAGGGGGCGGGGGCTCGGACGCCCGGTCGGACCGGCCGTCCGCGATCGTGGGCGTCGTCACCTCCCCCCGCACCCCCACAAGCCATGTACGGAGGACCGGACGTACCTACCTACCTACCTACCTGCCGCCGGTGCGTTCGTACGGGATCTTCTCGCCGGCCTCGACGGCGACCGGCAGCTTGTTCTCGGCCGGAGGCAGCGGGCAGGTGGCCAGGTCGGTGTAGGCGCACGGCAGGTTGGTGGCGCGGTTGAAGTCGATGACCACCGTGCCCCGGTCGTCCGGCGGGGGGACGGAGACGGCGCGGTTGGCCGCGTAGGTGGTGACGCCGGAGGTGGCGTCGGTGAACAGGACCAGGAGGCTGCCGGGCTGCTTGCCGTTGAAGGCGGTGAGCCGGTGGGTGCGGCCGTCCAGCGTGAACTCGACCTGCCCGGGGGCGTCATAGACGTGCTGGAGCCCCTCGACCGCCGCACCCACGGTCACGGCGCGGGGAGCGTCGAACGGGAGATAGCGGCCGGTCAGTGCCCAGCGGGGGTCCGGGGTGTAGGCGGGGGTGCGGATGTGGTCGAGCAGCAGCTTGTTGTCGGGGTGGCGCGGGCGCAGGATGTCGTGGCCGCCGCGCTTGGCGACCTCGATCACGGCGTCGCCCGCTGTGGCCAGGAGGCTTGCCCGCTCCGCGACGGCCCCGAAGTGGTACCGGCCGCGTACCACGGCGCCCTGGACGGCCAGTTCCTCGCCCTCGTCCAGGTCGACCGTCACACCGTCGTCGGCGGTGGACCACGCTCCGGGCGCGTCGGGGAACCGGGTCGGCTCACCGTCGAGCCACCGCAGGCTGGTCACGGCGAGGAAACCGTGCGGATCCGCCAGGTTCCGTTCGCGCTGGGTGTGCCATTCCTCCCACTGCCGGACGAACTCCGTCCGGTCGGCGCCCGCGTCGGTGCCTGTTGTGCCGGTGTGCTGGATCGTCATGTCGGCTCCTTGTCGGTGGCGGTGCGCGTCCCGGGCGGCGGAACCGGCCCGGGGTCGTTCTTCTGCCGGGTCCGGATCGGCCGGTCACCGTCGGCGGCGGCGGCGGTCATCGTCGGCTCCATTCGCCGGCCAGCAGTTCGTAGGAGCGGACCCGGTCCGCGTGGTCGTGGGTGATGGTGGTGACGGCCAGCTCATCGGCGCCGGTGGCCTCGCGCAACGTCTCCAGTTGGTCGGCGACCTGCCGCGGCGAACCGACGAACTGGGTGTCGACACGGTCCTCGACCAGCGCGCGGTCCTCCTCGGTCCAGGCGTGCGCGCGGGCCTCGTCGGGAGTGGGGAAGGCGATCGCGCCCTCGCCGCTGCGGATGCTGCGCACCCACAGGCCGTAGCCGGTGGCCAGCTCGCGGGCGGTCGCCTCGTCCTCGGCGACCACGACGTCGGCGGAGACGGTGACATACGGTCGCGCCAGCTCGGCGGAGGGGACGAAGGCCGCGCGGTAGGCCTCGGCGGCCTCCAGTACGGTGGCCGGGCTGACGTGGTAGTTCGCGGCGAACCGCAGCCCGTTGGCGCCGGCGACCTCCGCGCTGATCCCGGCGCTGCTGCCCAGGATCCAGACCTCCACCCGGGCCCCTTCGCCGGGTACGACATGCGCCTCGACCCCGTCGTCGGTCGCGTAGGTGCCGGCCAGCAGGGCGAGGATGTCGGCTATCTGCTCGTCGTAGGGCTGGGATTCGGCGCCCGGCTGCGTCAGCAGCTTCTTGTGCAGGGCGAAGCGCGGGGAGCGCAGCAGATGCTCGAAGGAGAAGGGGGCCGGGATCTTCAGCCCGCCCGGGGTGCGTCCGTCCACGACGGCCGTGGCGCCGACCAGTGCCGGGCGCCGGCCGGCGGGCGTGGGCCGGCCGCCGGACCGGCCCAGGCCGAGGTCGAAGCGGCCGGGATGCACCGCGTCGAGCAGCCCGAACTCCTCGACCGTGGCCAGGGCGGTACGGTGTCCGAGCTGGACCGCGCCGGAACCGAGCCGGATGGTCGAGGTCGCCGCCGCGGTCAGAGCCAGGACGACCGCCGGAGAGGTGCCCGCGACGCCGGGGTTGAGGTGGTGCTCGGCGAACCAGTAGCGGGCGTAGCCGAGGCGCTCGGCGTGCTGGGCCAGGTCGATGCTGTTGCGCAGCGCCTGGCCCGCGCTGGACCCGGACGAGATCGGCACGAGGTCCAGAACGGCCAGAGGGGTGTTGGCCACGATGGTTCTCCTTGTCAGTGGGTCGCGGCGGGCGCGACCGGGCCCCAGGCGAACGGCGGGTCGGGGATCTCACGGCGCAGCGTGGGCGCGATGTCGGACTGGAACAGCTCCAGACTCTCGCGGTGCTGGGCGTCGCTGAGGCCGCCGGCGTCCGCCGCCAGATGCAGCACGCTGTGGCCGAACCGCGCGTGGTAGCGGTGCACCTTCTCGATCACCTGCTGCGGGCTGCCGATCAGGGCGGAACTGCGCTCGACGAAGTCCTCCAGGGTGCGGAAGACCGGTTCCAGACCGAGCTTCTTCTGGAGGGCCAGACCGCCCTCGAAGACCGGCCGGTAGGCCGCCAGCGCCTCCTGCGAGGTGCGGGCGGCGTAGTAGCCGGCCGTGCCCGCGCCCACCACGGCCAGGGCCGGATCGTGACCGTAGTGCTCCCAGCGCTCCCGGTAGTAGCGGATGAGCTCGGCGTACGGCTCGATCGGATTGGTGACATTGGCGGAGAAGAGCGGGTCGCCGTAACGGGCGGCCAGGTCCACCGACTCCCGGCTGGTCGCGCTGCCGTGCCAGACCCGCACCGGCCGCTGGAACGGCCGGGGCCAGACCTCGGCCTCCTTCAGCTCCGGGCGGAAGCGCGTCGGGTACGTCACCTTGTCCTGCCGCCAGATCCGGCGGAACACCTCGTACGACTCTGCGTTGCGCTCCCACTGGTCCTCGGGGGTGACGTGGAACAGCTCGCGCTGCGCCGCGCCGTTGCCCTTGCCGACGATCAGTTCGAGCCGGCCCCCGGAGAGATGGTCGAGGGTCGCGTAGTCCTCGTACGCCCGCACCGGGTCGAGCAGACTCAGCGTCGTCACGGCGGTGAACAGCCGGATCCGCCGGGTGAGGGCGGCGAGATGGCTCAGCACCACCGTCGGCGAGGACGAGATGAACGGCCGCTCGTGGCGCTCGCCGACACCGAAGCCGTCGAAGCCCAGTTCCTCGGCGAGCAGGGCGTTGTCGACCACCTCCCGGAAGCGGTCCCGGGTGGACTTCTGTACGCCGGTCACAGGATCCGGGGCGTGCACGATCAGGGTGATGGCCAGGAACTTCACGATGCCACTCGCTCGGCCGGCGCGTCGGCGTCGGGGTGGGCGAGGCCGAGGTGGTCCCGCAGGGTGGTGCCCTCGTACTCCGTGCGGAACACGCCGCGCTCCTGGAGCAGCGGGACCACGGTGTCGGCGAAGACGTCCAGCCCGCCGGGGGTGATGTGCGGGACGAGGATGAACCCGTCGCTGGCGTCGGCCTGCACGAAGGAGTCGATGGTCTCGGCGACCGTGGCCGGGGAGCCGATGAAGGACTGACGGGTGCCGGTCTCGATGACCAGATCCCGGATCGACCACTTGTTCGCGGCCGCCAGCTCCCGCCACTCCCGGGCGGTGGCCAGCGGGTCGCGGTACATCCGCACCTGGGCGCGACCGCGGGCGATGGTGTGCTCACCGAGGTCCGGATCGATGTCGGGGAGCGGGCCCTCCGGGTCGTACGCGGACAGATCGCGGTTCCAGACGAATTCCAGGTGCTTGATCGCGGTGGCCCCGCTGACCTGCTGGCGGCGCACCTCGCGGGCCAGCTCCTGCGCCTCGGCGTCCGTGTCGCCGAGCACGAAGGTCGCGGCGGGCAGGATCAGAAGCTGGTCGTGGGTGCGGCCGTGGCGGGCGAGACGGCTCTTGACGTCCGTGTAGAACGCCTGTCCCTCCTTGAGGGTGCTGTAGCGGCTGAAGATCGCGTCCGCGCTCGTCGCCGCGAACTCGCGGCCTTCCTCGGAGTCGCCGGCCTGGAAGATGACCGGGCGTCCCTGCGGGCTGCGAGGGACGTTGAACTGCCCGGCGATGTCGAAGTGCCGGCCCTGGTGCACGAAGGCTCCGGCCCGCGCGTCCCGCAGGAAGGTGCCGGACTCCTTGTCGGCGGCGATCTCGTCGCCCCGCCAGGAGTCGAACAGCTCGGTGGTGGTGCTCAGGAACTCCTTCGCCCGCGAGTAGCGCTCGTTCTGCGGCAGGAAGCCGCCGCGGCGGAAGTTCTCACCGGTGAAGGCGTCCCACGAGGTGACGACGTTCCAGGCGGCGCGGCCGTCCGACAGATGGTCGAGGCTGGCGAACTGGCGGGCCACCTCGTAGGGCTCGTTGAAGGTCGAGTTGATCGTGCCGGTCAGGCCGAGGCGCTCGGTGACGGCGGCGAGCGCGGTCAGGACGGTGAAGGTGTCGGGCCGCCCGACGACGTCCAAGTCGTAGATCCGGCCGCCCTGTTCCCGCAGCCGAAGGCCCTCGGCGAGAAAGAGGAAGTCGAACTTGGCGCGCTCGGCGGTCCGCGCGAAGTGTACGAACGAGCTGAACTCGACGTGGCTGCCCGCCTGGGGGTCGCTCCACACGGTGGTGTTGTTGACGCCGGGGAAGTGCGCGGCGAGGTGGATCTGCTTCTGCGGCGTGGCGGACTTGCTCATGACTCGTACGGTCCTTCCGGCTCAGACGGCGGCGTAGCGGTTGGCGGGGCGGGGCAGTCCGAGCAGTCCGCGCAGGGTGCTCGCCTCGTACGCGGTACGGAAGGCGCCACGGCGCTGGAGTTCGGGCACGAGACGGCGGGTGATCTGCTCCAGGTCGTACGGAAGGGCGCCGGGCCGCAGCCGGAAGCCGGTCAGCCCGGTGTCCCCCCATTCCTCCAGCAGATCGGCGAGTTGCGCGGGCGACCCGGTGAAGACGCGGGCGTCGCTGCTGTACTCCGTGCCGGCGCGTTCGTCCAGACGGGCCTTGCGCTCCGCGGCGGCGTCGGGGTCGTCGTCGAGGAAGACCACCAGGTCGCCGAAGACATGCACGGTCTCGTCGGCGCGGCCGGCGGAGGCCTGCGCCGCGCGGATCTCCGCCAGGATGGTCCGGGCGTCCTCGGCTCCGGCCGGGGTGACGAATCCGATGTCGGCCGAACGGGCGACCAGTTCGTACGGGACCGTCGCGTGCGCCAGCGCGGTGACGAGCGGCTGTCCCTGGGGCGGGCGCGGGGTGATCGAGGGGCCCTTCACCCGGAAGTGCGCGCCCTCGAAGTCGATGTAGTGCAGCTTGTCGCGGTCGATGAAGCGGCCGGTGGCGACATCGCGGATCTCCGCGTCGTCCTCCCAGCTGTCCCAGAGCCGGCGCAGCACCTCGACATAGTCGGCGGCCTCGTCGAACAGCTCCTTCACCCATGGCTGTCCCGCCGCCGAGGCCAGGTCCTCGGCGCGCAGGCCCGGCACCGTACGGCGGCCGAAGTGCGCGGCCTCGTCGGCGCGGCCGGACACCCTCACCTGGATCCCGGCCCGTCCGGTGCTCACATAGTCGAGGGTGGCGATCGCCTTCGAGAGGTGGAAGGGCTCGGTGTGGGTGACCACGGCGGTCGGGATCACCCCGATGTTCCGGGTCAGCGGCGCCACCCGGGCGGCGATCAGTACCGCGTCCAGCCGGCCCCGTACCTGGTCGGTGCGCTCGTCCGGCTCGACGTGCCGGGAGGTCTGGAGGCTCAGCGAGTCATCGATGGTGACGAAGTCCAGCAGCCCCCGCTCGGCCTCGGTGACCAGGCCGGTCCAGTACCGCGCGGTGAACAGTTCGTCGGGCCGGGCGCCGGGCTCCCGCCAGGCCGCGGGGTGCCAGCCGGCGCCGTCGAGGGCGACGGCCAGGTGGAGGGGTGCGTGTGATGCTCGGGGCATGGGCTTACTGCTTCCTGTGAGCATGCCGAGGGACGTCCGCGCCCGTGCTCGGCCGGGGCGGAGATCCGCGAGATGAAGGGTCGGCGACAGTGGCGAAAAGTAACGAGAGCAAGGAGGAAGGCGGGCCGGGCGCGGAAAGGCCTAGGCGGCCGGCTGGGGCGCGGCGACGGACTCGTACGCCGGACACAGGGCGGCGGCGACGCGCTGGAGATCGATGTGCCGTCGCGAGTACGTGGCGATGGTGACCATGGGCCGCTGAGGGGCTCCCCGCACTGCCGTCACCTCCATCCCGGTCGGCTCACACCGTGTCGGGCTCGCGCTTGCCGAACCGTCCGGCTCCGCCGGGTCGTCACCTGGAGCACCCCGCCGCGCGGGAGGGTTGTAGGTCAGCAAGCCAGGGCTTGACGCTGACACTCTTGACCTGCCGGAACCGTAACCCGGCCGCCGTCGCCGACACAATCCCTCTCCGATGAACACGGATCCTCACCGATGTGTTCCCGCTGTCCCTCCGTACGCGGAGTCTCCGCACGGGGAATCTCATGGAAGGCCGGATGGGCACCCAGCCGCTGGACGTACGACCAGAGGCGCTCGCCGGCGGCGACTCGCCGCAGGGCGTCGGCGTCCAGATGGACGAGGGCCACCCACAGATCCACATCCGCGGCCGTCAGTGTGTCGCCCAGCACATAAGGGCGGGAGGCCAGTTGTCGTTCCAGAAGGTCCAGCGCCGGGGCCTGGGCCTGGGCGAGGTTCTCCCCCAGGAGTTGACGGACCGCGTCGATGTCGGCGGCCAGGGCGGCGGGCCGCAGCCGGGGCAGAGCGGCGTTGTCCTGGTCGGTGAAGTGGAGGGCGAGGTCGTCGAGGATGTCGGGGGTGTGGTTGCTCACCACCCGTCCGCTCCACAGGTCGCACAGCGCGGGCACGGTCAGCGGACCGTCGTAGTGGTGCCGGGTGGTCTCGTAGGCCGTGCGCAGCGCCGCGGGCGGGTCGCAGGCGTCGGCCGGGGACGGAAGGACGGTGGTGCTGACCGAGTCCTCGAGTCCGAGCAGACCGAGGGTGATGGAGACACGCAGCGAGCGCGGACAGCCCAGCGAGAGATACAGATGGTAGCGGTGGGCCGCCGGGTAGTAACCGCCGCCCAGATCGGCGCCGATACGGTCGCGGAAGCGCGGGGCGGTGCCGGGGCGGGAATCGCGACGTGCCGCCGGGAAGGACGTCTGCGTAAAGGTCTCGGACATGGCTCTCTCCAGGGATGCGGTGGAGCCCCGGTGACTTCTTCGGCGCCGGTGGCCGTACGGGAGGAGGGTCCGGCGGCGCGCGGCAGCGCACAACGCCCGGACCCGGGACAGCGATCGTGGAGCTGGTTCGGCTCAGACGGCCGGAGAGCATCCGTTGCGGAGCCGCAGCAGATCGATATGGCGGCGCCTGGTCAGCAGGCGCGGACGCGGCAGCGGCGCCGGCCGGAAGGTCGGACAGACGCTCTTGCTCTTCCGCGATGTCCTGGGCATCTCCGCCGGTCCCGTCATCGGGGCCTCGCGAGAGAAGCGAGACCGCACTTGCCCCACCGCCGGGGTGGGACCTGGTCGTCACCCGGGGCACCCCGTCGCAGTGGAAGGGTTGCCTGTCAGCGGGCCGGGGCCGATGACCCACCTGAGCGGGGGATCCCGCGCGGGTGAGCGCTGACAATCGTGACCGTCGCCCCTCAGTCTGAGCGCGCTCCGGTGGGCCGTCAAGAAGGCGGTGGGGCGAGATCCGGGCAGGGACCGGCTGTTGAGACGGCGTTGACATTCCTCCGGTGACGGACCTACGTTCCGGCGCAGAACGGTCCTGAGCGTCAGCGGCGAGCCCTGGCTCGCGGACGGGCGGTCCTCGCCTCACGGCGGGAGGCCCCGGGTGACGACCGGACCGGAGGACATTCGGCAGGCACGAGGCCCCGTGGGGCGGATGGTGAAGGCGGCGGCGATGTACGCAGGTCCGGGGACGGCCGCAGGGCGGCGCCAGGGTCGCGGCGCGGCGTACCTGAACCGCTGCGTCGACCTGCTCCGCGTCAACAGCGCGCTGTGTACGGCCCCCGGCAGCACTCTCTGCCGGGGCTGACGGCTTCCCGACGCACGCGCTCCGCGGCATTCCCCTCGCCCCTGCCGCCCCCTGTGGCCCGTCTGCGTCCCGTCCCACGCGTCCCACCCGATGCCGGCGTACTCCCGGACACCTGGGTGCCTTCGCCCCCTTGCGCCGTGATCCCGTGGTCGCGTCCCACTTCTGATCGACCGTCATATCCCTTGCACAGAAAAGGATCCCGCATCCGTGGTAGGAAACATCGTGGTCGTCGGAGGCGGGGTCATGGGTTCTTCCGCGGCCTGGCACCTGGCGTCACGGGGCGAACAGGTGACCCTCTTCGAGCAGTTCGAGCCCGGTCACGACCGGGGCAGCTCGCACGGCAGCTCGCGGATCTTCCGGCTGGCCTACCCCGATCCGTTCTATGTCTCCCTGGCGGTGCGGTCCCTGCCGCTCTGGCACCGCCTCGAGGAGGAGACCGGACAACGGGTGCTGGAACTGACCGGCGCGGTCGACCACGGTCCGGCCGCCGCGACCTCGGCGCTCCATGACGCCCTGCGCGCGGCCGGCCGCCCGGCGGAACTCCTCACACCACCGGGGGCCGCCGAGCGCTGGCCGGGGCTGAGGGCCGATACGACCGCGCTGTTCCACCCCGAGGCCGGCAGGCTGCACGCCGACCACGCGGTCGCGGCGTTCCAGCAGGCCGCCCGGCGGAAAGGGGCCCGTATCCGGCACGGCGTGAAGGTGTCCCGGCTGTCGGTGCGCGGCGAGCGCGCCGAGATCGTGACCGAGGACGAGGAAGCGGTCGTCGCCGACGCGGTCGTGGTCGCGGTCGGCGGTTGGGCGCCGAGCCGGCTGTCCGGACTCGTGCCGGGCCTGCCGCCGATGCGGGTCACCCAGGAGCAGCCCGTGCACTTCCCGGCGCCGGACGCCCTCGGCTGGCCGAGCTTCATCCACCACCCCGGGGCCGGACTCCCGGCCGACAGCGGCGGAATCTACGGACTCGGCAGCGACGACGGCGTCAAGGTCGGCTTCCACGGTGTCGGGCCCGTCGTCGATCCCGATCACCGGGACCGGACCGTGGCGCCCGACGCGGTCGGCCGGGTCCAGCGGTACGCCGCCGACTGGCTGCCCGGTGTCGACCACACGGCCCCTGGGGCGACCACCTGTCTGTACACCATCACGCCCGACCATGACTTCGTCGTCGACCGTGCGGGGCCCCTGACCGTACTGGCCGGTTTCTCCGGACACGGTTTCAAGTTCGCCTCGGTCATCGGGGAACTGGCCGCCGACCTCGTCGGCGGCCGGCTCCCCGCCCACGGCCGGTTCGCGCTCGGGCCGCCACGCGTCGGCTGACCCCCGACCCGGAACCCCACGGATGGAGATTCGCACCACCATGTCCACCAGCGTCCACCCGCCCCAGCAGCAGCCGCTCCCCGAGCCCGAGCCCGAGCTCCAGTCCGAGGCCCGGTCCGAGGCCCAGCCCGAGCTCCAGTCCGAGCTCCGGTCCGAGGCCCAGACCGAGGCCGAGCCTCGGAGCACCGCCGCCGCGCCGCACATCCTCGACAACCCGGCCTGGGCCGCACTCACCGGTCCGCACTCCCGTTTCGCGGAGCGTGCCGGCCTCGCCGCCCGTTACCCCACGGACGTCTCGCCGTTCACGGCCGTCGCCGACTCGGCCGATCCCCGCGCCTGGGACGACCTCGTCACCCTCGTCGGACCGGACACCCTCGTCCCGGTCAGCGGCGCGACGGAACTCCCCGACGGGTGGGAGATCGTCAGGAGGGGACAGGGCGTGCAACTGGTCGACACCGCCCTGCGCGCCGAACCCGACCCCGAAGCGGTCCGCCTCACCCCCGGTGACGTACCCGAGATCCTGGACCTGATCGCCCGCACCGAACCGGGTCCCTTCCTGCCCCGCACCATCGAACTCGGTACCTACCTCGGCATCCGGCGCGACGGCCGGCTCGTCGCCATGGCCGGCGAACGCCTCCGGCCGCCCGGGTGGACCGAGATCAGCGCCGTCTGCACCGACCCCGGCCACCGGGGCCAGGGCCTCGCGACCCGGCTGGTCCGTGCCGTCGCGGCGGGCATCCGGGACCGCGGCGACACCCCCTTCATGCACGCCTCGGCCGCCAACACCGGCGCCATCCGTCTCTACGAGTCGATCGGCTTCACGCAGCGCCGGCGCCCGGCGTTCCTGCTGGTCCGCACCCCGGGCGGGGCCGTCAGCCGGTGAGCCGGCCGTGGTCGAAGAGGGCCTCCCGCCAGCCTCGGGGAGGGTGGCCGGTGATCTCCTCGACGTCATGGGTGACCCTGTCGTACCGGTTCCGCGCGTGCAGTTTCGCCATCGTGGCGATGTGGTCGCGCACATGCTCCGGAAGGTCCAGCGCACCGAGATCGTTCTTCTCCCACTCGTCGAAGGGAACATCCGTGTAGGTGACGGTCCGCCCCAGGGCCGCCGACCACTCGGCGGCGATCTCCGCCATGCCTCGCGAGGCGGCGCCCGTGAGTTCGTAGACGTCACGCGGCGGGCGGTCCGCGGGCCGGGTCAGGAGCGCGGACACCGTGTCCGCCACATCCTGCGCGGCGACGGGTGAGGTCCGGCCGTCACCGAAGGGCAGACGGACGGTGGCGGACCTCGCGACGGAGGCGGCCGCCACCTGGAAGAGCGGATTCTCCATCATCACGGTCGGCCGGACATGCGTCACAGGAAGCCCCGACCATACGAAGACCTGCTCGGCGAGCCAGTGCTGACGCTGCTGTTCCGACTCCTCCGTACTCGACAGGTTCATCTGCGAGACGGTCAGCTGGGACATGCCGAGGACGAGGTCCAGACGTCCGTACTCCCGCATGGCGGCGGCCGTCGTCACCGCCGCCTCCAGGAACCGCGACGAGACGCTCATGGAGAAGTACGCCCGCCGGCAGCCGTCGAGGGCCGCGAGCACATCGCGGCCGCGCGTCAGATCTCCGACGACGACCTCGGCTCCGCTCGCTCTCAGCGCGTCCGCCCGCTCGTCCTCGCGATGGACCAGCGCGCGCACGGGTCTGCCCCGCGCGCGGAGGAGATCCACCACTCGCCGCCCCACCGCACCGACGGCGCCGGCCGCGCCGGTCACCAGGATCCGCGATTCGTCGACCATGAGTCCGTCCCTCGGAGACCCACCCGAGACCCGCCGGAGACCCGCCGGCTCAGGATCAGGAAAGCACGCCGGAGCGAGAGGCGTATCCCCGGCGTAGGCCTTCCGCCGTACCCCTCCCCGGCGCCTGTCAGGTGTCAGGCGTGGGTACGGGCGAGCAGGAGGGCGATGTCGTCCTCGGCCGGCCCGTCGCCCACGAGGGCGTCGATGACCGTGGTGCACAGGTCGTCCAGGGGTGCCAGGCCGGGCGTGAGGGCGGCGGCGAGGCGGTCCAGGCCGGAATCGATGTCCGCGCCGCGGCGCTCGACCAGGCCGTCGGTGTAGAAGGCGAGGACCGTGCCCGTGTCGAGTGTGAGGTCCACCGTCTCGAAGGACCCCAGTCCCAGGCCGATGGGCGCGCCGCCGGGCAGGGGGACGAAGCCGGCCCTGCCGCCGGGCGCGATGACCGCGGGCGGCGGGTGGCCCGCGCCGGACATGCTGCACCGCCGGGTCGCGGGGTCGTAGACGGCGTACAGACAGGTGGCGGTCATGGGGCCCAGCACGGCGTCGTCCTCGCCCGTGTCCTCCTCCATGAGGTGGACGACGACCTCGTCGAGATGGGTCAGCAGCCGGTCGGGGGGCAGGTCCATATGGGCCAGGGTCCGTACGGCGATCCGCAGACGTCCCATGGTGGCGGCGGCGTCCACACCGTGCCCGACCACATCACCGACGACGAGGGCGACCCGCGATCCGGACAGGGGGACGGCGTCGAACCAGTCGCCCCCGACGCTCTCCTGGACGGCGGACGGGAGATAGCGGTACGCCAGCTCCACGGCGGGCCCCGCGTCGAGCCGCCGGGGCAGCAGGTCGCGCTGGAGGGCGACCGCCGCGGTGCGCTCCCGGGTGTACCGGCGTGCGTTGTCCAGGCTGAGCGCGGCACGGGCGGCCAGCTCCTCGGCGAGGACGAGGTCGTCCTCCGTGAAGGGGACGAGGTTCTCGGTCCGTACGAACACGGCGATGCCCAGGATCTCCCCGCGGGCCCGCAGCGCCGTGATCATCAGGGAGTGCATACCGGTGTCGTGGATGACCCTCGCCCGGTCCGGGTCCTGGTCGAGCCAGGTGCCCGGTGAGGTGTCGAGGACGGGCTCGAAGTGCGAGCTGCCCGACTGCTGGACCCGGGTGAACGGGGAGGACGGCGGGACGAAGACGACCTGGCCGCGCTGCCACAGGGCCTCGCGGAGGTCCGGGTGGATCGACTCCGCCCCCGCGCGCCGGAAGACGGGGACACGCTTTCCCGAGGGCGGCAGCCGCTCCAGTGGCATGTCGCTCGGGAGCACCGCCTCGTCGAGGTCGACGGTGATGTAGTCGGCCATGCGGGGCACGGCCAGACTCGCCAGCTCCTGGGCCGTGACCATCACGTCGAGGGTGCTGCCGACCCGGGTGCTGGCCTCGCTCAGCAGGGCCAGGCGCTCCCGTGCCTTGCTGCGGCTGATGTCCAGCGCGAGGGAGCACACCGCGAGCGGCTGCCCGTCGGGGGCGTCGAGGGTGAACACGGCGGTGGACTCGACACGGTCCTCGGTACCGTCCCGTTCGGTCCTGCGGAACTCCTGGTCCACGATCGGGGTGCCGTCCCGCAGGACCCGCCGCATCGCCCCCTCCACGGCCCCGGCGTCGAAGCCGGGCATGATCTCCCGTACGGTGCGGCCCAGCAGTTCCCCGGGTGCGGACCCGGGGAACTGCTGGGCCGCCCGGTTCAGCCAGACACACCGCAGATCCCGGTCCCAGAGCCGGATGGCGAGCGGGGACGTCTCCAGCACGGATTCCAGGGCGGGCCCGGAAAGGGCGGCGGGCGTCGTCCCCGGTCTGAGCGGCACGGCGGACAGGAGCCAGATGTCCTGCGACTTCGGCCCGCGTATACGGGAGGCCTCGACGAGGAGGACGACATGGTCGCCGCCCCTCGGGTCGCCGCCGGCCGGGACACCGGCGTTCCTGCCGCTGCTGTCCCCGCTCCTGCGCCTGGTTCCGCTCCCGTGGCCGCCGCTCCGGCCGCCCGTGCGGCGGCGTACGTCGACCGGGCCCGACCAGTACCCCGTGCCCGAGGGCTGCCGGGCCCATGCGGCGATACCCCGGGAATCGCAGGCGGCCAGGAGGCCGGTGGCGAGAAGATCGGCCGCCGGGCGCCCGGTGACCTCGGCGGCCGAGTGGCCGAGAAGGCGTTCCGCGCTCGCCGACCAGCCGATGATCGTTCCGGCGGCGTCCACCAGGGCAAGCGCGGGGAACGCTCCTCCCCAGGAGTGGCCCCCCGTGCCACTGGATTGGTGCATACAACTACTCAGTCCCTGTTCTGCCCAGTCCCTGTTCGCTGGGCTTGCCGCGTACGGATATCGGCAGCGTCGTGCGGTCGCGAGGCGTGAACAGATATAAGGATGTCACACGACGGACATAAGGGTCATTTCCGATGTGGAGGCCTGGGGGGAGGCCTGGGGGAGGCGGGGGAAGAGGGGGTCACGGGCCGCGGCGGCCCTCCCGGCGCCTGGTGGGCGGCCTGCAACGCCAGCTTCGTCTTGCCCACCCCGGCCGGCCCCACCGCTCCCGGCGCCCGAGCCACCCGTGCCGCCCCGGCCGCCCCGGATCCGTCGCGGCCCGCCCCGTCCGGGGCGGGCGGATCCCCGCGCATCGTTTCCCCGGCCCATCCGTGAGGCCGCGTTTTTGCCTGCTCTTGGGGCAGCGGGCCAGACCGGGACCGGCGGCAGGAGCGGCCCCCCATCTCCCGGGGCAGGGGCGGGAATTGGCCAAGGTGGCTGGTTAGCGCGGTGTTGCCGTTGTGTAAATGCCCATGTGATCCATGGCAGGTGAAAGCTGTTCGGTCGCGAACGGCTGACCGGCTTTCGGACAATGATCTCCGCTCTGATGACAATCTGAGTGTCTACTGAAACGATCTGCGCGTCGCAGGGGCCTCACTCGGCTCATCTCTTATCCCTCACCCCCCCCGTACATCCCCCCATCGAGGGCACCCTCCCGCCCCCGGTGTCGTCGGCTTGCCCCCGCTCGCCCCGCTTCCCCGCCGGCCCGTCAGCACGCGAGCCGGACAGAAGGAGTCGCAGGAATGACGAACAGTTTCCGTACCAGCGCGGTCGTCCCGCACCCCGCACCCCGTCCCTCGCCCGGCACCGCCGTACGCGGGCGCCTGGCGGCGATCGCCGCCGTGGCCATGGCCTCCCTTGTCGTATCGGTCCTCCCCGTGACGGGCGCCGTCGCCGCTCCGGTCGGCCCGGATCATGTGCCACGTACGGTCGCGGCGGAACCGAGAGCCGGCGCCGCGGCCGTCGAACTCTCCCCCGCACGGCGGGAGAAGCTGCTCAAGGAGGCCGCCGGCGCCGCCGCGGCCACCGCCCGTTCGCTCGAACTGGGCGATCAGGAGAAGCTGATACCGAAGGACGTCGTCAAGGACGTCGACGGCACCGTGCACACCCGCTATGAGCGCACTTTCGCGGGACTGCCGGTGCTCGGCGGTGACCTGGTGGTCCACGAGCGGCCCCATTCCGCCGACGGCACCGCCGCACGCCGCACCGTCACCAAGGCGTCCGCGAAGGCGATCTCCGTGCCGACGACCAAGGCCGCGGTGCCGGCCGCGACGGCGAAGAAGTCGGCCCTGGCCGCCGCGGAGTCGGAGAGGACGGACAAGGCCGCCCCCGACGGAGCGCCCAGGCTGGTCGTCTGGGCGGAGGACGGCGCGTCCACCCTCGCCTGGGAATCCGTCGTGGCCGGCGTACAGGAGGACGGCACCCCCAGCGAGCTGCACGTCGTCACCGACGCCAGGACCGGGGCGGAACTCCAGAACTTCGAGGAGATCCACGCCGGTGTGGGGAAGGGCCAGTTCAGCGGTGAGGTCCAGATCGGCTCCGTACGCGACGGTGACCTCTTCCAGCTCAGGGACACCCAGCGCGGCGGGCACACGGTGTACGACCTCAACCAGGCGGGGTCGGGGAACAGCGTCCTGCTGACCGACACCGACGACATCTGGGGTGACGGGACGACGGCCGACCGCCAGACGGCCGCGGTGGACGCCGCCTACGGCGCGCGCAAGACATGGGACTTCTACCACGACCGGTTCGGCCGCAACGGCATAGCCAACGACGGTATCGGCGCCTACTCCAACGTCCACTACGGCCAGAACTACACCAACGCCTTCTGGAGCGACGACTGCTTCTGCATGACCTACGGCGACGGGGAAGGCAACGTCAAACCGCTGACGTCGCTCGACATCGCTGCCCACGAGATGACCCACGGCGTCACCTCCGCGACCGCCGACCTCGCCTACGAGGGTGAGTCCGGTGGCCTGAACGAGGCCACCAGCGACATCATGGCCGCCGCCGTGGAGTTCTTCACCGACAACCCGAACGACGTGCCGGACTACCAGGTCGGCGAACGGATCGGCCGGCGCCCCAACGGCGCGGCGATGCGGTACATGGACCAGCCCTCCAAGGACGCCTACGAGCTGGGCACGTCCCAGGACTACTGGACGTCCGGGACCGACAAGCTCGACCCGCACTTCAGCTCGGGCATCGCGAACCACTTCTTCTACCTGCTCGCCGAGGGCAGCGGCAGGAAGACCGTCAACGGTGTGGCGTACGACAGCCCCACCTACGACAACAAGCCGGTCCGGGCCCTCGGCCTGCACAACGCCACCAACGTCTGGTACCGGGCGCTGACGCTCTACATGACCTCCCGCACCGACTACGCGGGCGCCCGCGTCGCCACCCTCCAGGCGGCGGCCGACCTCTTCGGCACGTCCAGCGAGGCGTACGAAACCGTCGGCAACGCCTGGGCGGCCGTGAACGTCGGCGACCGCTTCGTCAACCACATCGCGGCGAAGACACCGGCTCCCCGCGATATCGCCGTCGGTCAGCCGACCACTCTGCGGATCCAGGCGACGAGCACCCGGCCGGGCGGTCTGACGTACTCCGCCACCGGCCTGCCGACCGGTCTGACGATCGACACCGCCACCGGTCTGATCAGCGGAACCCCCACCACGGCCGGCACCTACCGGACAGCCGTCACCCTCACGAACTCGGCGGCCGAATCGATCACGCTGCCCTTCGACTGGACGGCCGTGGCCTCCGGCGGCGACCATTTCGTCAACCTCACCAGATACGAACTCGCGCCCTGGGCCACCATCGAGGCGCCGCTCGTCGTCTCCGGCCGGGAGGGCGACGCCCCCGGCGATCTCCAGATCACGGTCGATCTCGTCCACGGCTTCATCGGCGGCCAGATCATCGATCTGATCAGCGAGGACGGCACGGTGATCCCGGTCAAGGGGTTCGTCTGGGACACCGGGACGGAGCTGCACGCGACCTACACCGTCGACGCCTCGGCCGTTCCCGCCAACGGCACCTGGACACTGCGGATCCAGGACGCCACCCCCGGCATCTTCGACAACGCCCCCGGCTACCTGGACCGATGGAGCCTGAGCTTCTGACGCTTCCGCCCGGCCATATGTCCCGGCCGCCTGTCGTCCCCGCCACACCGGTGGCATCCCACCGCTGACACCCGCCGCGCCCGTTCCCCCCGGGCGCGGCGGGTCTGTACGCATCCGGGCCCCGCACGTCCAGGCTGTTGAACTCGCGGGTAAACTTGGCACCGTGACCACATCGCGAGGGCGGATCGACAAGCGGCAGGCGATCCTTGAGGGCGCGTTCACCGTGTTCGCCCGGCGGGGGTATGCCAAGGCGTGCGTCCAGGAGATCGCGGACGAGGCGGGCGTGGCCAAGCCCACGGTGTACAACCACCTCCGCGACAAGGCCACTCTGTTCCGGCACGCGATGGACGCGGCGGCCCAGGCGGCGCTCAAGGAGAGACTGGCCGCGCTCGAACCGCTCCTCGCACCGGACGACGAACTGCGCGTCACCCTGGAGGAGGTCGGCCACGGGCTGCTCCGCCTCCACTGCGACGAGCGCTCGTGCGCGCTGCGACGGCTGCTCTACTCGGAGATCACCGCCTTTCCCGACGCCGTCGACATCGTCACGGAGAGCGGTCCGCACCGGCTCAACGAGGCGCTGGCCGACCGGCTGGCCCGGCTCGCTCTGGCGGGCCGACTGGGTGTCACGGACCCGGCCCAGGCGGCCGAACAGTTCATGGCTCTGCTGACGGGCCCCATGGAGGCCCGGTCCCGGATGGGGACGCGTCCCATCGGCGATGCCGAACTGTGGGACGTCACCCGCGCCGCCGTCCACACCTTCCTTCAGGCCTTCGGCGTCCACCGGGCTTTCGGCGCGGAACGCGCCGAAAGGAGCGAGAAGGTCTGAGGCCCCGGCCCCGGCCGCGCCCCGTACCGCCCCCCCAACTCCGCCTCCGTAACCCGCCCTCCGCCTCCGTACCCGTCCCCGCGTCCGTACCCGTCCCGCGCCCTCGTCCAAGGGTGCCGCGCGCGTCATGTCGGCGCAGCGGCCGTCGAGATCTCGCCACCGCGGAGGATACGCCGGAAGCGGGATCCTGGACCACTCCCCGGCGTTCCCGGAATCCTCCGGCGCCGACGATGAACAGCCATGGCGCCCCTGTCCGGAATCGCCTTTCCGCGAGCTTTCCGCACGGAAGGTCTGCACGCCCCTTGACAGGCCACTCCCGCCGAGCCCACGATCTGACATCGTTGTCATCTGGTTGCTGATTCCTCTCTCCGCCGAAGCATGCCTGATCGGAGCCTCTGTTGATGTCTGCCCCACCCGCACAGCCGTCACGTCGTACGGTCCTCAGCACGGGCTCCACCCTGCTGGCCGGATTCGGTCTGGGAATGGCCCTGCCGGCCACCGCCCACGCGGCGGCCCACGGCTCCTCCGGGGCCCGGCCCAAGGGTGAACTCGCCGCCTACCGGCCCGTGACGGTCTCCTCCACCGACTACGCGCCCACACCGGGCGAGTTCGTGGTCGACCGGCTCGACGCCGTCGGCGTCCGGGGGACGGGATGGCGTGCCGGGGAGGGGGACCCCCAGTGGATCGCCGTCGATCTCCAGGCGGTCTGCGAGGTCGATTCGGTGCGTCTGACCTTCGAGGCGACCGCGGACGACCCGCCCTACCAGGACGCCCCCGGGGGCAATCCGCGCGACCGGACCACGGGCGCCGAGATTCTCTCCAGCTGCGCCGTCGACTTCGTCGTCGAGACCTCCCGGGACCACCACTCCTGGACGGAGATCCACCGCACGTCCTCGGGCAAGGGCGGCGTGGTCGAGATCTCCCTCAAGAAGCCCGTCACCGCGCGCTGGGTGCGTCTGACGGTGCACAAGCGGTCCAACGACAACCCGCTCGGACTCAACGGCTTCCAGGTCTACGGCACCGCGCCCGGCCACCGTCCCGAGGCGACCGGCTGGACGGACTGGGGAACACGGCACCGCGAGGCCGTACCGCTGAAGGTCGCCGACGACGGCACCGTCCCCCTGGAGTCCGGCTGGGACCTCACCATGGACGACTGGGCCGGCGGTGACGGAGCCGCGCTGTCCCGGACGGCCGTGGACACGAGCCGCTGGCTGCCGGCGACCGTACCGGGCACGGTGCTGACCTCCCTCGTGGACCAGGGGCACCTTCCCGACCCCGTCGCCGGACTCAACAACCTCCATGTGCCGGAGGCCCTGTCCCGGCACTCCTGGTGGTACCGCCGTCGCTTCACCGTTCCCCGGGGCCTGCGCACCGGCCGCGGCCGGCACCTCTGGCTGGAGTTCGACGGCATCAACCACGAGGCCGAGATATGGCTCGACGGCACCCGGGTCGCCACTCAGAGCTTCCCCTTCGCACGGGGCGCGTACGACGTGACCGAGCTGCTCGGCTCGTCCGACGACCACGCCCTGGCGGTCCGGATCAGCCCGATGCCGTTCCCCGGCAGCCCCGCCGACAAGGGCCCCGAGGGGCTTGCCTGGGTGGACGCAGGGGCGACCACGATGAACCGCAACTCACCCACGTATCTGGCCTCGTCGGGCTGGGACTGGATGCCCGCCGTCCGCGACCGGGCCGCCGGGATCTGGAACCATGTACGGCTCCGGTCGACCGGCGCGGCCGTCCTCGGTGACCCGCGGGTGGACACCGAGCTGCCCGACCTGCCCGACACACGGACCGCCGAGCTGACCGTCGTCGTCCCCGTACGCAACGCCGCGGGCTCCGACAAGCGCGTCACCGTGACCGCGTCCTTCGGCGGAGTGCGGGTCAGCCGGACGGTCACGGTGCCCGCCGGCGGCTCCGCCGAGGTGACCTTCTCCCCGGCGACGGACCCGCGCCTGCGCCTCCGTGACCCCGAGCTGTGGTGGCCCAACGGGTACGGGCGGGCGAGCCTGCACGACCTCACGCTCGTGGCCACCACCGACGGCCAGGAGAGCGACCGGCGCACCACCCGGTTCGGCATCCGGCAGTTCGGCTACGAGTACGAGGTCCCCCTGACGTTCCAGTCGGCGACCGACGCGTACGAGGAGACCGTCGACCTCGGCACCAGGACGGCGCGGTACCTGCGGATCCTGTGCCGCACGCGCGCCACCAGTTGGGGCTCCTCGATCTGGAACCTGTCGGTGCTCGACAGCTCCGGCGCGGGCGGCGATCTCGCGCTCGGCAGGCCCGCCACCGCCTCCTCCGTGGACGGCGACGCCAACGGGGCCGGGAACGTCACCGACGGGGACAGCGGCACGCGCTGGTCCTCCTCCTACGAGGACGACCAGTGGGTCCGGGTGGACCTCGGCTCCGCCGTCACCTTCGACCGCGCGGTCATCACCTGGGAGCGGGCGTACGCGGCGGCCTACGCCGTGGAGATCTCCGACGACGGGGACGACTGGACGGAGGTGGCGGCGGTCGACCACACCGCCGTACCGCTGCCGTTCACCAGCGGCAGCGCGAGCCTCCAGACCACCGAATTCCCCGCCAGGACCGCGCGGTACCTGCGCGTCCAGTGCCACAAGAGGGCCACGAGCTGGGGCTGTTCGATGTGGGGCCTCTCCGTGCTCGACAGCACCCGTCCCGGCACCGACCTCGCCCTGCGCAAGAAGGCGACGGCGTCGTCGTCCGACGAGACGGGCAACGGCGCGGGCAACGCGGTCGACGGGGACGGATCCACCCGGTGGTCGTCGGCCTTCCAGGACGACCAGTGGCTCCAGGTCGACCTCGGCGGGTCCGTCGCCTTCGACCGCGTCGCCATCGTCTGGGAATCGGCGTACGCGAGGTCGTACACCATCCAGGTCTCCGACGACGGGGACACCTGGCAGGATGTGAAGACCGTCGACAACTCGACCGTCCCGCTCAAGATCAGCGTCAACGGTGTCCGCGTCTTCTGCCGGGGCGGCAACTGGGGATGGGACGAACTGCTCCGCCGTATGCCGGCCGAGCGCATCGACGCGGCCGTCCGCATGCACCGCGACATGAACTTCACCATGATCCGCAACTGGGTCGCGAGCAGCAACCGCGAGGAGTTCTACGCCAGTTGCGACGAGCACGGCATCCTGGTCTGGAACGACTTCCCCAACGCCTGGGCCATGGACCCGCCCAACCACGACGCGTTCAACAGCCTGGCGCGCGACACCGTGCGGCGCTACCGGATCCACCCCAGTGTCGTGGTCTGGTGCGGCGCGAACGAGGGCAACCCGCCGGAAGCGATCAACACGGCGATGCGCGACGCGGTCGCCGCGGAGGCCCCGGACCTGCTGTACCAGAACAACTCGGCCGGCGGGATCGTCTCCGGCGGCGGCCCGTACGGCTGGGTCGAGCCCGAGCGGTACTACGCGCCGTCGACCTTCGCGGGTGAGACCTACGGCTTCCACACCGAGATCGGCATGCCGACGGTCCCGACGGCCGAGACCATGCGCAACCTGGTCGGTGACGAGCGGGAGTGGCCCATCGGCGGCTCGTGGTTCTACCACGACTGGAGCACCCGCGGGAACCAGGCGCCGGACAACTACCGGGCGGCGATCGAGGCCAGGCTGGACACGGCCCGTGATCTGGAGGACTTCTGCCGCAAGGCGCAGTTCGTCAACTACGAGAACACCAGGGCCATGTTCGAGTCCTGGAACGCCCGGCTGTGGGACGACGCGAGCGGACTGCTGCTGTGGATGTCGCACCCCGCGTGGTACAGCACGGTGTGGCAGACGTACGACTACGACTTCGATGTGAACGGCACCTACTACGGGGCCCGTTCGTCGTGCGAGACGCTGCACGTCCAGGCCGATCCCACCGACTGGCGGGTCAGGGCGGTCAACCACACACCGGACACCATCCGGAACGCCGTCGTCACCGCGACCTGCTACGGGCTCGACGGCAAGAGGCTGGGCCCGGAGCGCCGCGAGAAGGCCGATCTCGCCGGATCGTCCACCACCGCGCTCCTGACCGCGGGATGGACCGACGACCTGCCGGCGTTCCACCTCCTGCGACTGCGCCTGTCCGACAGCCGGGGCCGCCTGCTGTCGGAGAACACCTACTGGCGCTACCGCACGGCGGAGGACATGCGGGCCCTGAACAAGGCGCGCACCGCCCGTGTCACCGTCACCCCCGGCCAAACGACCCGGACGGACGGCCGCCGTGAGCTGACCGCGAAGATCCACAACCGTGGCACCTCCGTCGCGGCGATGGTCCGTCTCTCGCTGCGGGACGCCACGTCCGGCGACCGGGTCCTGCCGACCCTGTACAGCGACAACTACCTGTGGCTGCTGCCGGACGAGACACGCACCGTCACCCTGTCCTGGCCCGCCGACGCGCTGCGCTCCGGCCGGCCGCGCGTCCAGCTCGACGGATACAACGTCCCCACCGTCACGGCGAACGCCTGAGCACCCGCCCCGTCCGCCGGCCCCCGCCGGCCCGTCCGCGCCGCCCCCAGGACTCCGGTCCAGGAGCGGCGCGGCGGGCCGGCGGGCCGGTACGGCCAGAACCCGGAGCACCGCCGGGTACGGGCCGGACAGGGGCGCGGCTCAGGCCCGCATGCCGCCGTCGACGCGGAGGACCGTGCCGGTCACATAGGAGGAGCGGTCGCTGAGGAGCCAGGCGGCGGCCTGGGCGATCTCGTCGGGGTCGGCGGCGCGGCGCAGCGGCGTGTGCGCGTTGAGCCGCTCGACGAGACCGGGTGACTCCGCCTCCCAGGCGAGGATCATCTCGGTCATGGTGGTGCCGGGGGCGATGGCGTTGACGCGGATGCCCTCCGGGCCGTAGGTCACCGCGGCCGATTCGGTGAGGCTGTTGAGCGCCCGTTTCATCGCGCCGTAGGAGGGCAGCTCGGGGTTGCCCGCCAGACTGCCGACGCTGGAGTTGTTGACGATGGCTCCCGTCCCTGCGGTGGCCCGGATGGCGGCGACCTCGGCGACCATCGCCAGCCACGGGCCCTTGAGGTTCACGGCGTAGATGTGGTCGAAGTCGGCCTCCCGGATCTGGTCCATCGGGCCGGGCGGCACGATCGTCGCGCCGTTGTTGAAGGCGACGTCGAGCCGGCCGTACAGGTCGACGGCACGGTCCACGGCGGCGCGCACACTGGCCGCGTCGGCCAGATCGCACACCACATGGTCCGCGGTGCCGCCCGCGGCCCGTATCTCCGTGGTCACCGCTTTGAGCTGGGTTTCCGTACGGGCCGCTAACAGGACCCGGGCGCCCTCCCGGGCGAACAGCCGCGCCGCGGCGGCGCCGATGCCGCGGCCGGCACCGGTGACGAAGGCGACCTTGCCGGCCAGCAGGCCCGGGGCGGCAGGGGCGGTGGATGTGTCGGTGGTCGGTATGTTGTCCATGGCGGCGAGCCTAAGGGTTGTCCCGTCATCCCTGGTGGATCAGCGAGCGGCGTCGGATGCGGTGCATCGCAAGGCGGAAGAGGACTCCTTCGCCCGCTCGCGGCGCGACCGCGATCCGTGCGCCGCGTTCTCCCCGGACCGCCCCCGTGGGGGCGGCGGCGGTACGGAGTGTCCCGACGATCCCGGGGTGACCGGACCGGCGGGTGAACTCCTCGCCGGAAGCGAGGAGTTCACCCCGCTGTGGTCAGCTCCGCGCCGTCGCCATGGCCAGCACGGAGGTCTGGCTTCCGAACGCGAACGACAGGGACACCGCCAGATCGAAGCTGGTGTCCCTGGCACCCTCCGCCACATGGTCGTGGTCGCACTCGGGATCGGGCGTGGTGAGATTGATGGTGGGGGCCAGCCGCTGATGGTGCAGCATCAGCGCGGTGGCGGCCGCGTTGATGATCCCCGCGAGACCGAACGTATGCCCGTAGATGGGCTTGTTGGAGCTGATCGGGGGGAGACCGGCGGGCCCGCGGTCCGGGTAGAGGGCGCGCAGGGCACGGCTCTCGGCGAGGTCGTTGTAGCGGGTCGCGGTTCCGTGGCCGCAGAAGTACCCGACGTCCTCCGGCGCACGCCCGGCCGCCTCCAGCGCCTCCACCACCAGCCCGGCGGTGATCTTGCCGGTCAGATCCATGGTGGTGGGGTGACCGGCCTCGTTGAGCGAGGCATGGCTGAGGATCCTGGCGTACACCCGCGCGTTGCGGGCCCGCGCGGTCGACTCCCGCTCAAGGCAGAGGACCACGGAGCCCTCCCCGAGGGCGAAGCCCTCCCGGTCGGCGCTGTAGGGGCGGACCGCGCGGGTGGGGTCCGCCGACTCGGCGGACAGCACCCCCCGGCCCAGGGCCCGGTAGCAGTGGGCCACTTCCGGCAGGATGGGGAATTCGTGACCGCCGACCAGCACGGCGTCGCTGCTGCCCGAGGCCAGCTCCCTGAGGGCCAGCCCGATCGCCTGGTGGCCGCCCACACAGGCGTTGCTGACGGTGGTGACCAGGCCCTGTGCCCCGGTGTGGATGGCGGACAACGACGCCGGGGAACCGGGCAGGCCACGGAACATGGCGCCCTTGTCGTCGAACGCCGCCGGGTCCTCTCCCCGTATGACGGGCTGCCACCAGGCGAGCGGGCCGCGGGAGGAGGAGAAGACCACGCTGAGCCGCCGGGGTTCGATGTCGCCCGCCCCCAGGCCCGCGTCGGCGCGGGCCTGGGCGAGTGCCGACATCGCGACAAGGATCTCCCGGCTGTACTTACGGGCGTGCGAGGGGTCGAGGTCCGGCAGATGGGCGGTGTGGTCGAAGCCGTGTATCTCCGCCGCCGCGTGCACCGGCAGCGTCTCGGCGGGGCCGTCGAACCGGGTGAGGGGCCCGATCTGGGACCGGCCCCGCGAGATGTGCTGCCAGAATTCGGACACGGAACGGGTACCGGGGAGCACGGTCCCCACTCCCGTGACCACCACGGGATCCAGGACTGCGGGCAGGTCGGACAGGTCAGTCATCGTCTGGCGCTCCTTGACGCGCGGGATCGCTGGAAGCCTCCGGCGCTGGGCGGGAAGGGGACTGGTACGTGACCGCCGCGACGGCGACGGCGACAGCGCCGAGCACGAACGCGGGCAGGGCGGTGGTGCGGGGACCCCAGGCATTGACCAGGAGGCCGCCGACGGCGCCTCCGAGGCCGATGCCCAGATAGAGCGCGGAACTGTTGAGCGCCACGGTGAAGGGGCCGCTCTCCTCGCTGAGGGACAGCAGACGGTGCTGCTGCGGTACGAGATACATCCATCCCGTGGCGCCCCAGACGAACAGGGCGAGGGTGGCGGCGCCGAGGGACCGGGACCACAGCGGCATCAGGGCGAGGTCCAGGGTCATACCGCCCACGGCGAGCAGCAGTACGGCCCGGTTGCCCAGCCGGTCCGTGGCCCGGCCGGCGATCGCGTTGCCCGCGACCGCGCCGACACCGAAGACGAACAGGAGCAGCGACAGCCGGCTGCCGCCGTCGGTGACATCGTCGAGCACCGGGCCGATATAGGTATAGACCAAGTGCTCGGAAGTGACGGCGAGCAGGGTGACCGTCAGGGTGATCAGCACGGCCGGGCTGCGCAGACCCGACAGACGCACCGCGAGCGGATGCCGTCCCGCCGGTGCCAGCCTCGGCAGCAGCAGGGCGCCGAGCAGTGCCACCACCCCGAGGGCGGCGACGGCCCAGAGGGTGGCCCGCCAGCTCGCCGCGCCGCCGATCAGGGTCCCGACCGGGACACCGAGCGCGGTGGCCACCGTCAGCCCGCCGATCACGATGCCGAGCGCCCGTCCCCGGTGTTCCTCGGGAACGAGCGACGCCGCGGCCGCGGAGGCCTGGGGGGTGTACGAGGCCGCTCCGAGCGCGGCCACGACACGGCCCGCCATCACCCAGCCGTACGAGTCGCCCGTCGCGGACAGCACATTGCCGACGACGAACACCCCGAGCCCCGAGGCCAGCACGGTACGGCGTGAGAGCGATCCGGTGAAGGTCGCGCTGACCGGGGCGAAGAGCGCGTACGTCAGGGAGAACACGGTGATGAGCTGCCCGGCGGCGCCCGTGGACACCTGGAGGTCGCGCGCGATCTCCGGGAGGACACCGGCGATGACGAAAGCGTCCGTACCGATGGCGAACGTGCCCACCGCGAGAAGCCACAGGACGGGCGGGGTCGAATACTTCACGGGATTCCTTCGTGGTTCTGTCTGTCGCATCTGTTCTGTCTGTTCCGTCCGGTCCGGGTGCTCTTCTGTGCTCCGGGCGCTCTCTGTGCTCCGGGTGCTCCGGGCGCACCGAGTGTTCAGTGTGTTGCAGGTGCGCGCCCGGCCGGACCCCGGGGCGGCGCGGGCCCCGGGGTGGACCCCGGGGCGGCGCGGGCGGTTCAGCCCTCGCGCGGCAGACCGACCGCCGTCCACACCGCGTCCAGCGCCTCGACGAACACCTGGACGTCCTCGGCGGTGTGCCGGGAGGTGGGTGTGACACGCAGCCGCTCGGTGCCCTCGGGCACGGTCGGAGCGTTCACCGGCTGTACGTAGATACCGTGTTCGGCCAGCAGCCTGGCGCTGACCTCCTTGTTGCGGTGCGGCTCTCCGACGAGCACCGGCACCACATGGCTGTCCCGGGATATGACGGGAATGCGCCGCGCGGACAGCGCCGCCTTCAGCTCGTCCGCACGCGCCCGGAGCAGATCCCTCGGTGTGGAGTCGTGCCGTACGAGCCGCAGCGCGGCCAGGGCGCCGGCCACCAGCGGGGCGGGTGCGGAGGTGCTGAAGACGAAGGGCGACGCGAACGTGCGCACACCGTCGATGACGGAGGCCGGTCCCGCCACATAGCCGCCGGCCCCGCCGAGTCCCTTGCCGAAACCGCCCTGGAAGACGGTGATCCGGTCACGGACACCCGTCTCCTCCGCGTAACCGGACCCCTCGGCGCCGTAGATGCCCACCGAGTGGATCTCGTCGAGATAGGTGAGCGCACCGGCCTCCTCCGCGATCTCGACGATCTCCCGCACGGGGGAGAAGTCGCCCTCCATCGAGTAGAGGGACTCGAAGGCGACCAGTTTGGGCACGTCCGGGCCCGCCTCGGCCAGCAGCTTGCGCAGATGGCCGGTGTCGTTGTGGCGGAAGATGCGCTTCTGCGCACCGCTGTTGCGGATGCCCTGGATGATCGAGGCGTGGTTCAGTTCGTCGGAGAAGATGACCAGGCCGGGGATGCGCCGGCCCAGCACGGACAGCGTGGCGTCATTGGCCGTGAACCCCGTGCTGAACAGCAGGGCCCGCTCCTTGCCGTAGAGGGAGGCGAGTTCGGCCTCCAGCTCCTCGTGGTAGGTGCTGGTGCCCGAGATGCTGCGCGCGCCTCCGGTGCCCAGGCCCACGGTCCGTAAGGCGTCCGAGACCTTCTCGATGACCACCGGGTGATGGCTCAGCGAGAGATAGTCGTTGGAGCACCACACGGTGATGTCCTTCCGCCCGTCGGCGGTGTGCAATACGGCGCGCGGCGCGGTGTCGGCGCGGCGTTCCAGATTCAGATAGGTCCGGTAGCGCCCCTGTGCCTTCGCTGTCGCGACGTCCTGGGCCAGGGAGGAGAGTGCCTGCACGGGTGATGTCCTTTCCTGCGCGCACGGGGGCGCGACGGCATGCCGGACCGGCCGGCGGAGGGGATGGGACTGGGCTGCGATACGGGTGACGCACCCGGAAGGAGTACGGAACCGGGTACGCCGGACGGTACGGGGACGGGGCGCGGCGCGGCCCGGGGCCCGTCGCCACGTGCCGTCGTCAAGCGGGCGGTGTGCCGCGCAGAGCGGCCCGGCGCAGCGCCGGGGCGGGCCGGTAACGTCCGTCCTGGTACTCCGCGCTGAGGTTCTCCAGCAGCGCGAGGACGGCCGGGAAGCCCAGGCGTTCGCCCCACGCGACGGGCCCCAGCGGGTAGTTGGTGCCCAGACGCATGGCGGTGTCGATGTCCGCGGCGTCGGCGAGGCCCTCGGCCGCCGCGTCCAGAGCGGTGTTGACGAGCATGGCGACCGTACGGAACACCAGCAGCCCGGGTATGTCGTCCACCAGGCCGACGTCCTTGCCGAGAGCCTGGAACAGCGCGACGGCGGTGTCACGTGAAGAACCGGGAGTGCCGTCGGCCATGGCGAGGACCGCGCGGGTGGCCTCGTGGTAGTCCAGGCTGAGGTCGAACAGTACGGTCGGCCGCCCGGCCCGGTGCGTGTGCCGGGCCGCGGTGTCTCCGTCGGTCAGCCGCAGCAGTGTGCCGTCGGGCAGCTCGAAGGCACCCGCCGTCGGAGCGCCGGGGGCGGTGTCGGCCCGTTCCACGGTGATTCCGGCCGCGCCCAGGACGGTGACGAGCTGTCGCGCGGGCCCGGGGTCGCCGTGCAGCCGCAGCCGTGTCGGCGGCGGTACGGACACCGGGGCGCAGGTGGCGGGCGCGGACGGCGGCGCCCCGGGGCCGTGGCCGTAGAGGCCCTGACCCGTCTTGCGCCCGAGGTGCCCCGCCTCCACGAGCTTGCGCTGGACGAGGGAGGGGGTGAAGCGCGGATCGTGGTGGAACCCGCTCCACACGCCCCGGGTCACCGCTTCGTTCACATCGTGGCCGATCAGGTCCATCAGAGCGCAGGGCCCCATCACGAAGCCGCCCGACCCGGTCAGCGCGGCGTCGACGGCGGCGGGTGAGGCCGCCCGCTGTTCCAGCGTGCGCAGGGCCTCGCCGTAGTAGGGGCGGGCCACACGGTTCACGATGAAACCGGGCCGGTCCGCGCTGTGCACTGCGGTCTTCCCCCAGCGGGCGGCGGTCTCCCGCAGCAGGCGGACGGTGCTCCCGTCCGTGGCCGGCGCGGAGACCACCTCGACCAGGGCCATGAGCGGAGCGGGGTTGAAGAAGTGCATTCCCGCGAACCGGGACGGCTTGTCCAGGGCGGCCGCGAGCGCTGTCACGGAGAGGGACGAGGTGTTGGTGGCGATGACGGTGTCCGGGCCGACGTGCTTCTCCACCCCGGACAGGACGGCTGATTTGACCGTCATCTCCTCGGCCACGGATTCGATGACCAGGTCTGCTGCTCCGGTCGCCGATAACTCGTCCGCGACGGACATCCGGGCCACGGTTTCCAAGGCGTTTTCCTGACTGATCCGCCCCTTGTCGGCCAGGCGGAGAATGCGTCTCTCGATTTCCTCACGGGCCTGGCGGGCTCGTGCGATACGACGGTGCAGCAGAATGACCGGATGGCCGGACAGGAGGGCCACTTGTGCGATTCCGGTCCCCATGGCGCCCGTTCCCACGACGGCCACGGGATCGGCGCGCGGCGGATTCCGGTGGACGGCTTGCCGATCGAGGGTATGGCTCGATTTCATGTGACCCTCCGGGTGAACAGACCTGTGGCCCAAGCGGTTTCACGCACTGTGACATGTTCATCACCCAGAGCGCAACCGGTTCCGGCCGTGATCGCCATACGACATACGGTCTTCATAATCCATGCGCGAATGGACGGCGCGCGGCCCCCGGACCCCGCGCTGACAACGCTTTCCGTACCGAGCGACCGCATTGCGGAGCCCTCGCGGATAACGCCCGCTCACGAGAGGGAGGCGCGGCTCGAATGAACTCCGGCGCGTACTCCATCGCGTACTCCATCGCGAACTTCGGCGCGGACCTCGGGGCGAACTCCTGGGCGCCTCCCGGTGAACTCCCGGCCCAGCGCCGAACGGGCCACGGATTGCCGCTTCGGAGCCGCTTCCCGTGGAATCGTTTTACCGTTGCCCGGTGGCCCGGGATTCCCGGACGAGGGGATTTCCGGCCGCAGGGGTATGCGGAGGCGGTCGGCGCTCAGGTCAGGGCGGCGAGCGCGGTGCGGTAGAGGGCTTCCTCCGCCCGGTCCCAGGACCAGCCGTTCTCCGCCACCAGGGTCCGCCAGCCGGTGGGCCCGAACCAGAGCCACAGCATGTCGGCGACTTCCTCGACCGAGAAGGTGTCCGGCAGCGCGCCGATGGTGCCGAGATGGTCCGCGGCCGTGCGCAGCGCGTCGCGATAGGCGGCGGTCGCCCGCTGCCAGAGGGCTTCACCGTCCTCGTGGACGGGCAGGGCCTTGTTGATCGCTTCCTGCGCGGTGAACTGGCCCTCGTTGCCCAGCCGGGTGCCGTGTGCCAGGGCCTTCAGTACGGAATCGGCTGTGGTCAGTGTCAGTACCACGGAGACGGCCTTCTGGTGGCCCGAAGCGCTGACGGCGTCGTCGACGATCCGGTTCATGATGTCGGCCTTCCCGCCCGTGCTCGCGAAGACGGTCTTGGCCGAGACGCCCGCGGCAACCGCGATATCGGCCACCGTCACCCGCCCGTAACCGCGTTCGGCGAACAGCCCGACCGCGCACCGAAGGATCAGGGCGCGCGTCTGAGCTGCGGCTTTCTCACGGTGAGGGGACACATAGGCGCGCCGGGCAGTCATGGGGCGATCGTATCCCGGTCCGGGATCACACAGGCCGGACAGCGGCCGGATGTGCATCTGCCTCGGCGGATGTACGCCCGGCCGGGACGCAGGGCTCATGACTGGGGGCCCCGCGGGTGACCGCTTGTGATTTGAATAGAGCATCGATAACCTCAAAGTGAGGGGCGGGACCGGAGTCCTGTGTGCGCCTCCGCCGGGTCCATGGACCGGCGCCGACGGCCGATGTATCCCACAGGAAGTGGAAGATGAACGCGACAGAGCTGGCCTCCGGCCTTTTCCGGATCCTCGAAACAGGAGATTCCGGCCTTGCGGCGGCTGTGGTGGACGAAGGGAACCACAATCGCGAAGCGGCCGTCTCGCCGCCCGCCTGCCGGATTCCCGGCCCGGCGGGGACGCTCGCCTCGGGCGCCTGGATGCGTTTCGCCTTCAGTGATCTGCGCTTTCCGATCACCGGAATCATCGAGGACGGGAACCAGGTGTGGGTGAGGCTCCGTATGCGCGGACGCCATACGGGTCCGTTCGTCCGGTTCGAGGACGGCACGCTCGATCAGGCCATCCCTCCCACCGGCCGCGAGATCGACTTCGAGCAGGTGCACATCCTGGATGTCCGGGACGGCAAGGTGGCCCGTCACGAGGCGCTGCGGGACGACATCACCATGCTCGGCCAGCTCGGAGTCTTCCCGCCCGCTCCCGCCACCGCCCTGCGCATGGTCGCCTGGCGGATCTCGGGCCGTGCCGCCCGCGCCGCCGCCGAGGTCACGGCACTGGCCGCCGAGGCCGCCGGGCAGTACCTCGAAGGACGAGCACCGGACGCACCGCACGCACCGGCGGCAGCGGCACCCGGGGCGGCGGCAGGAGAGCCACCGCTGTCGGTGTGATCAGAACCAGCCCCCGTGTTCCCTTGTGCGGAAGCCGCCCGGGGAGGGCGATCGCGCCGTGCCGCGGTGTGTGATCCGGCCAAACTCCGCGCGCGGCCGGAGTGTGTGATGGGGTGTGAGGGACGTACCCGATTTCTTGGAAGGACGCTCATCATGCAACGTTCCTTCGCACGCCGGAGCTTGTTCGGGGCGGCCGCCGCCGTCGGTGGCGCGGCGCTCCTCGGCCCGCTGGGCGGCACCGCGTCCGCCACGGGAGCCGCCGGGAGGCGATGGCCCACCGGGTTCCCCCTGCCGGACGGTTTCCGGCCCGAGGGCATCACCATCGGCTCGAAGCCGTACGCCTATATCGGATCGATCGCGCGCGGCGACGTCTACCGCGCCGATCTCGCGACCGGCGACGGCCGGGTCGTCGTGAAGGGGCTGGGGCCTGAACACCCCGTCATCGGGCTCAAGATCGACGCCTGGGGCCGGCTGTTCCTGAGCGGCGGGGTCAGCGGCGAGATCAGGGTCGCCGATCTCCGTACGGGCACGGTCACCAAGACCTTCACCGTGGGCACGGACGTCACCATGGTCAACGATGTGATCCTGACACCCGACGCCGCCTGGTTCACCGACTCGTTCGAACCGCAGCTCTACAAACTGCCGTTGGGCCGGCGGGGAGAGCCCGGAAACCGCGTCATCACCGTGCCGCTGACCGGCGACTGGGTCCAGGGGACGGCCATCACCGCCAACGGCATCACCACCACACCGGACGGCCGGGCACTGCTCGTGGTCAACGACTTCGCCGACGGCGGCAGTCTGATGCGGGTCGACCCCCGCACCGGCGTGGCGCGCACGGTGGACATCGGCCCGACCCTGCTGCCCAACGGTGACGGACTGCTCCTCCTCGGCCGCACGCTCTACGTGGTGCAGCAGCGGCAGAACGCCATCGACGTACTGCGGCTCGACGACGCCGGGACGAAGGGTACGGCGATCACACGGATCACCGACCCCGAGCACTTCCGGGTTCCCACGACGGCCGCGGTCCACGGGGACCGTATCTATCTGCCCAACGCCCGCTTCGACGTGACGGAACCGACGCCGGAGACGGACTACGACGTGGTGTCCGTCCGGCGCGTCCACGCCTGATCGGTCCCGGGGGCCGGGCGGCCCGCGACCGGCCCGCCCGGCCCACCCGGGAACACCACCGGGCGGTACGGTCCCGGGCCCCGGGACGGCGTGCCCGCCGCGCGACACGGGAACCGGCGGTCATCTGCCCTTGTGCAACTGGTCGTTCACCCGCTCGGCCAGTTCCGGGGTCATCGTCCCCGCGCCGGGCAGCGGCTGGTTGAGGGCGGTGAGCAGCAGGGTGAGATGCGTGTCCACGGTCGCCTCGATCAGAGCGCTCAGCGTGGCGGTGTGCTCCCTGCCCCGTACCCATCCGGTGCCGACGACACAGGCCCCGACGAGCGCGGCCGGGAACCACCACAGACCGACCACCAGATGCAGCAGACCCCACCCCGTCACCACGGCGGCGGCCTGGAACTCGGTGTTCACACTCTGGACCGGGGCGCGTTCGCTCTCCGGCAGCAGTATCCACAGCCGCGGCCACACCAGCCCGAGCCGCAACCCGTGGTACTGCGCCGCGATCCCCGCGTCGACCAGACGGAACTGTTCACCGATCCAGGTCGGCCGTTTCGGCAGATACTCGGGCACCGGGCGCACCCCGGCCCGTTCGGCGGCCTCCACCGCCCGCCTGCGGCGCAGCCGTACCAGCGCGCGGGCGAGCGGACCGCCCCACCGGCCGAACCACACCGCCTGTACGAGTCTGCCCGTCGCCCTCGCGAGCAGGACCACCGTGGCCGCGCCCAGCAGCAGGGTGGCGAACCGGACTCCCACCGACACGGTGGAACCGCGGGTGAACTCGGTGATCCTGGTCTGCGCCAGACCGAGATCGAGGGCATGGGCATGACCGAGCAGCGCGGCGCACAGCACCGACACCACGAACAGCAGTCCCGGCAGCAGCACGGCGGCGGCCCACCGCTCGGCCAGCTTTCCCCCGATGGACGACAGGAACGCCGTCATGGAGCCGGTGTCATCGGCAGGCCCTCGAACAGGGTGCACACCGGTGGTCTGCCCCGGTCGTCACGCTCGGCGAGACGGGGGCAACGCAGCTGCGGACAGCGGTAGTTGCCCCGTCCGGTCGACGGAATCGCGTCGAGTCCCGGCGGGAGCACCACGCCCGGCCCCGGCTCGGCACGCCGGGACTCCGGTGGCTGTTCCGGGCCCGTCAGCCCGAAGTTCCGGCACAGGGCCAGCGGTGACGCGCCGTCACGCATCCGTGCCTCGGCCCGGGTCAGCCGGTCGGTCCAGAACCCCGCGGCGGCGCGCTCGCGGAGCACCGGTAACGAAGCACACCACAGCGCCATGGCGCCGGCCTCGTCAAGTTCGCCGTCCACATGCCCTCCGTTGTGCTTTCCTGTGGGCAGCAACGCTAGCGGGTCAATCGAGCAGACCTGGGGGAAACCCTGTTCAC
The DNA here is from genome assembly GCF_042890865.1 of Streptomyces sp. NPDC002018. Lineage (NCBI taxonomy): Bacteria > Bacillati > Actinomycetota > Actinomycetes > Kitasatosporales > Streptomycetaceae > Streptomyces > Streptomyces sp. NPDC002018. The sequence goes on along the minus strand of NZ_JBIASO010000010.1, from coordinate 236,643 downwards.
CACTCGCGACGAAGCGCTGGCCCGGCTGCGGGCCGGCACGGATCCCATGGATCCCGCGCTGCTCGCCGCCGCGGTCGCCGCGCTGTTCCCCTCGTACGAGACCGAGCCGACCTCGCCGGAGGTGGCCGTCGCGGTCGGGGGGCTGCACCGGCGACGGGCCCGGCTGTCGCCCGGCTACGCCGAGATCGAGCGCGACTTCGCCCAGATGTGCTTCACCCTGGCCCGCTCGCAGCTGCCCCCGGACATCCGCTCCTGGCTGGACGAACAGCCTGAACTCCCGCCGTTCGACGAGCCCTTGTGGGTGATGTACCCGCGCGTGCTGGTACATCTGTCCAACGACCCGGCCGTGCTGTCGGCGGCCGTCGCGCTGGCCGGGGCGGCCGCCGCCGCGACCGGCGAGGCCGTCGACCTGGCATGCCTGTCCGACGCACAACGGATGATGTCCTTCGTCACCGGTGACGAGAGCTTCCTCGCCGACGCGGTGACGACGGCCTCGGCGGCGGTGGACGCCACCCGGCCGGACGACCCGAACCTGTTCGGCCACCTCGCGGCTCTCGCCGCGGCGCAGCACGACCAGGCGATGCGCACCGGCTCTCCCGCCGCCTTCGACGCCGCGTCGGAGACCATGCGCGCGGCGCTCGAACACACGCCGGACGACCACCCGGACCGTCCCGTCCACGAGGCCAATCTCGGCGCCCTGCTGCTGAACAGATGCAAGGCGACCGGCTCCCTGCATGACCTGAACGGGGCGGTCGAGGCGCTCACCGCCGCCTCGCGGTCCACCCCCGCGGATCACCCCAGCCGCTGGAACTGCCTGTCCGGGCTGGGGTTCGCCCTGCTCCAGCGGTTCGAGTGGACCGGATCCGGCCAGGACCTCGCCGCATCGGAAACGGCGGGCCGGACGGCGGCGGCACTCACCCCGGTGGGTCATCCGGGCCGGGGCACGGCCCTGATGAATCTGGCGAACACGCTCCAGGCCCGATTCGCCGGAACCGATCAGTTCTCGGTGCTCACGGAGGCCGTCGACCTGCTGCGCGCCGCGGTGGCGGCCACCGACGAGGGGAATCCGGTCCTGGCCCTGTGCCTGGGCAACCTCGGCCGGGTGCTGACCCAGAGATTCCTGCGCACCGACGAGGACAGCGATCTCCACGAGGCGATCGAGATGCTCCGGGCCGCCCTCGACCGGGTGCCGGCCGGGCACCCGGTCGCCATCGCCATGCTGCTGAACCTCGGCAGCGCGCTGCGCAGATCCTACGAGCGGACCGGCGACCCCGTGACCCTCACCGAATCGGTCGGGCTGCTGCGCCGCGCGCTGGACGCGGCCCCGCCGGACCACCCGGACCGGCCCGTCCTCCGGAGCGGCCTGGGATCCGCCCTGCATGACCTGTTCCAGCGGACCGGCGATCCGGCGCATCTCGACGAGGCCCTCGGGCTCCATCGCGCCGCGCTCGGCTCGGTACCGGGCGATCATCCGCGCCGTATCGAGATCCAGACCGACCTCGCCGTGGCGCTGGCCGCGAGATTCGGCTGCGGCGGGCCGCCCGCCCTGCTGGACGAGGCGATCGAACTGACCCGGTCCGCGGTCGCCGCACTGCCCGCGGGTCATCCCGCCCGGACACGGTATCTGTCGAATCTCGCCGCGGACCTCAGCGACCGGTTCGACCGGTTCGGACGCCTCGGTGACCTCGACGAGGCCGTCGACACCGGCAGGTCCGTGCTGGCAGCACTGCCCGAGGGGTACCCGGACCGGATCCCGCGGATGTCCAACCTCGGCAAGGCGCTCTACCGCAGATACGAGCGACTGGGCCGGACGGCGGATCTGGACGAGACCGTCGACCTGCTGCGGGTGGTGATCGCGGGCACGTCGCACGACCATCCCCGGTACCCGGCCCGACTGGTCGACCTGGCGGTCGCCCTGCGGAGCAGATACGAGCGGCTCGACCGGACGGCCGATCTGGCCGAGGCACTCCGTCACCAACAGGCCGCGGTCGCGGCCACTCCCGCCGACGACCCGCGCCGGGCGCTCCATCTGTCGAACCTCGCCATCGGCCACCAGACCACCTATCTGCGGTTCGGGGACACGGAGGATCTGCGTGCGGCCGTCGACACGGCCCGGCTCGCCCTGCGGGCGACCCCGGACGGCCATCCCGACCTGGTCAGCCGGCTGGGGACACTCAGCAACACACTGATGGCGCGGTTCGCACGCGAGGCCGACCCCGCCGATCTCGACGAGGCGCTGGACACGGCCGGGCGCGTGGTGGCGCTGCTGCCCGCCGACCATCCCCGCCGTGGCCAGGCCCTGTCCGGACTGTCCCGTACGCTCGCCGCGCGGTTCCAGCAGTCGGCGCGGCTCGCGGACCTGTCCCAGGCGATCGACATCAGCAGACGCGCGGTCGCCGCGACCGAGCCGGACGACCCCCGTGTGTTCGTCTACCGGGAGAATCTCGCCGGTCATCTGCGTATGCGGTACGACCGGGTGGGCGATCTGGCCGATCTGGACGACGCCATCGCCGGCCTGCGTGCCGTGGCCGGCTCGATGCCGCACGACCACCCCGGCCGGGTCGTCGTGTCGCTGAACCTGGCCGGTGACCTCGGCGCCCGCTTCAGGAGATCGCTCGATATCGAGGAGATCGACGAGGCGATCGGCATCGGGCGGGCGGTCGTGGCGTCGACCCCGGCCGACCACGCCGACCTCCAGCTCAGGCTGAGCCGCCTGGGAGGGACGCTGATGACCCGCGCGGAACTCGCGCCGGATCCCGGGGTGCTGGACGAGGCCGTCGAGATCACGCGCGCGGCTCTCGCGGCGGCCCCGGCGGGGCACCAGGAACTCGCCATGCTGCGAGGGAATCTGAGCGCCGTCCTCCAGTTGCGGTTCACCAGGACCGGGTCCGTCGGAGATGTCGCCGAAGCCGTCGCGATGGCGGACGCGGCGGCGCGCGCCACGGCGGCGGGCCGTCCCCGGCGCGCCGAGGCCCTGTTCAATCTGGGACGCTCGCTCGGCCTGCGCTGGACGATCACCGGGTCGGAGGCCGACCTGCGCGCGGCCGTCGACGCCTACCGGACGGCGGTGGCCGACCCGCTGGGGCAGACCAGAATCCGCGCGCTCGCCGCGATGTTCTGGGGGCTGCTCGGTGAGGAAGCGGGCCGGCCCGACCTCGCGCTCGCCGGGTTCACCGAGGCCGTCGCCCTGCTGCCCAGGCTGGCGTGGGTCGGGTCGAGCCGGGCCACCAGGGAACAGTCCCTGCGTGAGTGGCAGGGGCTGGCGTCCGCCGGCGCGGCGGCCGCCCTGTCCGCCGGGGAGCCGGAGCGCGCCGTCACCCTGCTGGAGCAGGGCAGATCGGTGCTGTGGGCCCAGGCGCTCGGACTCCGGGACGACTTCTCCGCGTTGCGGGCCGTCGCCCCGGAACTCGCCGACCGGCTCAGGACCCTGGCCGTCGAACTCGACATGGACAACTCAGGCGCGGGCGGCCTGCACACCGGTCACCTGAAGCTGGGCGACCCGGGCCCGGGGGAGCCGGCCGCGGTGCGCTCGGGCCCGGGAGATCTCGACGCGGGCGTTCCGGACGCGGGTGGTCCGGACGTGTCCCGCGACGACAGGATCCGGCTCGCCGACGAGTGGGACACCCTGGTCGCCAGGGCGAGGGCGCTGCCGGGCATGGCGGAGCTGCTGCGCACGCCGTCCTTCGAGGCGCTGAGCCGGGAACTGGGAGAGCATCCCGTGGTGCTGGTGAACACCCATCTCACCCGGTGCGACGCGCTGATCGTCGCGGACGGCTCGGTCCGCGTCGTCGAACTGGGGGACATGTACGCCGAAGCCCGCACGAGGGCCGATGTGTATCTGGCCGCGCGGGAGGCCCTGGACCACCCCGGCACTCCGGGTCCGGGCCGGGCGGCGGCGGAACAGACCGTACTGGCCACCCTGGAATGGCTGTGGGACCACATCACGGAACCGGTGCTCGACCGGCTGCGCGCCGGGCGGAGCGCACCACGCAGCGCACCACCGGGGGAAGCGCGAGGTGGGCCGTCGGGTGAGGCGCGAGGGGCGGCCGGGCGTGAGGCGCGAGGCGCGCCCGGGGGAGAGGCGCCGCCCCGCGTCATCTGGTGCCCGACGGGTCCGCTGACCATGCTGCCGCTGCACGCCGCCGGCTATCACGATCCGTCCGACGAACCGGCCGGGCGATCGGTCCTGGACCGGGCGGTCTCCTCGTACGTGCCCACCCTGCGGGCCCTGGCCAAGGCCAGGGAACCGCACACCCAGGCCGCCGAGAACCGGCGGATGCTGGTGGTGGCCATGCCCGCGACCCCGTTCGGGGATCTCCAGCCGCTGCCCGGCGCGCGCAGGGAGGCCGACCTCGTGGGCGGCCGTTTCGGCACCCGGCACACCAGCCGGGTGGGGGAGCGGGCGACCAGGGCCGAGGTGATCGGGGACCTTCGCGGCCACGCCTATGTCCACTTCGCCTGCCACGGCGGCTTTCGGACGGACGATCCGTCGGCGGGCGCGCTCTACCTGCACGACGGCCCGCTCACCGTGCTCGATGTCGCCGCGCAGCGGCTGACCGGCGCGGAGTTCGCGTTCCTGTCCGCCTGCCAGACCGCGGTGGGCGGCATCGGCCTGGTCGACGAGAGCATCCATATGGCCGGTGCGCTGCAACTCGCCGGATACCGGCAGGTGATCGCGACCCTGTGGCGGATCGCCGACCAGTCGGCGGCACATATCGCGGAACGGGTCTACGACCTGGCGTCCGACGGGGACCGGCTGGACCTCACACGAACCGCGCACGCGCTGCACCAGGTCGCTCGCGAACTGCGCGACGCCCAGCCGGGCAACCCCGCTCAGTGGGCCTCCTATATCCACACCGGCCCCTGACGGCACCAAGGCGAGGGCCGGCAAGGCTGGTTGAGAGGAGTCAGCCGCCGGGCGGGCGGGGCTGATACCCGGCCGACCCGTCCTGCCGTGCCCGGCGCTCGGGCCGAGCGCGCTCGGGGGCCAGGGGCCGTGTCCGTCCAGGGCCGTGTGCCGTCCGGAGGCGTGCTGTCCGGAGGCCGGTCGAGGGCCCGAAGAGGGACTTCGGGGCCCGGGAAACTACGCAGGAACGGGTTCCGGCTCCGCGGCGTCGGCGGCCGGGGTGTCCTCCTTCCCCTCCGTCTTCCCCTCCGTCTTCGCCTTCGTCCCGGCCTTCGCCGGGCGGCCGGCGGCGGCGCTCTCGACGGACTCCCCGCCCTCGTCAGCCTCTTCGGCCGCCTCGGTTCCGGCCGCGCCGCCCTCGGCGAGGCTGAGGAAGCCGCGGATCGTGTCGACCGACAGTCCGAGTTCGTCGGCGGCGCTCAGCTCGCCACCGAAGACCTCGACCGCTTCCGCGACGGCCTCGGCCAGCTCTGCTTCGGCCTTACGCAGCTTGGCCTCGGCCTTGTCGATGGTGTCGACGACCGCCAGCTGGCGCCGCTGCTTCTCCTGAAGTCTCTGCTTGCGGGACGGGTTCTTCTCGGGATTCTGCGAAGTCATGACCAAGATCATAAACTGACCTCCGGCGATGCCTGAAATCCTCAACCGCCCCTTCCGGAAGGGCCGTTCCCGGAGCGGTCGTCGGCCCGTGACGGCGTACCGGGGGGACACCGGGACCCTTGGCGCGGTCGGCGCCCGGACGGACACCACGACCCGGCCCTGCCCCGTTCGACCTGCCCCCGTCCGGCCGGTTCCGCTGGTGATGCGAGCCGTAAAGGGGAATTAAGGAATGAGGGAGGAGAAGGGAGTTTATGTGGCTCGGACTACACTTGCACAATCAGGAGGTTGTATGACGCATCGTGACCGCCCGATGCCGGGTGGTATGCCATCCGATTCGCTCGCGGACGAACTGCGGGCAGATCTGTCGAGGGCGATGGAATTCAACGGCGTCGGCGGGTTCGTCTGGGATCTGGCGTCCGGTCGTGTCCTGCTCGATCCGAGTGCGCTCGCGATATTCGACCTCGACCCCGGTGAGTTCGACGGCCGCCTTTCCACACTCTACGAACGGATCATGCCGGAAGAGCTTCCTGGTGTCAGGGCGCAGGCCGCCGAAATGCTGTCGGATCCCCGGCACGCGTCAAGTTGCGGCAGGTATTTTCGTATTCGTGGATCGGACGGGACCCATCGGTGGGCACATGCGCGGGCCTCCATCCTGCGTGATGACGACGGAAGGCCCCGGCGGGCGGTCGGCATCCTCCGTGCCGAACTGCACTATGCCGAGGAGCAGTCCCTTCTGGAGTCCGAACGCCGGCATCATGCCGGTGTCGTCCAGGCGTCCACGACGGCCCTGTCCCAGGCGATCAGTGTCGAAGACCTGCTGGCCGCTCTGACCAGTCACGAGATTCTGGGCCCGGTGGGCGCCGTGGGCATGTCGCTGACCGTTCTTGAGCACAACCGCCTCCGCCGGCTCGCCTCCGCCGGTATGCCTTTCGACTACGTGCGCGACATGGAGTACGGCAGGATCGATGACGACAGGCCGATCGCCGAGGTTTTCCAGACACGGAATCCGCTGTTCATCACGCGGCAGGACATCCGGGAAAACTACTCGATGCTATGGCCCTACATCAAGGGGACCGATTTCACCGCTTCCGCGGTTCTGCCCCTGATGGCACAGGCCCGGCTCACCGGAGTACTGGCCATTCTCTACGAGGGGAAGAGGGGTTTCTCCCCCGAGGAGCGGAACCTGCTGATCGCCCTCTCCGCCACCATCGCCCAGTCGCTCCAGCGGGCGCTGCTCTACGACGAGGAACACGCCATGGCGGTGGGCCTCCAGCAGGCCATGCTTCCCGCGAAGATCGAGAGCGTGCCCGGAATGAGCATCGCCGTCCGCTACCGGCCCGCCAGGGCCGGTCATCAGATAGGCGGCGACTGGTACGACGTCATGCCGCTGCCCCAAGGACGTGTCGGCCTTGTCGTGGGCGACGTACAGGGGCATGACATCCAGGCCGCCGCCGTCATGGGACAACTGCGCACGGCGCTGCGCGCCTATGCCACCGAGGGACACTCACCGGCCGCCCTCATGTCCAGGGCCTCGACGTTCCTGCGCGACCTGGACACCGAACGCCTCGCCACCTGCGTCTACGCCAGTGTCGGTCCCGCCACCGGCCAGGCGGAGGTCGTACGCGCCGGACACCCCAGTCCGCATGTCAGGACCGCCCGTGGAAGCGCCAGCCTGACCATGGAGGGCGGTCCGCCGCTCGGCCTTCCCCTCGGCCTTCCCCTCGGTCCGCCCGATCCCGCCGAGGCTCCGTACCCCACACACCACCTCCGCCTCGGCCCCCGGGAAACACTCCTGCTGTGCACGGACGGACTGCTGGAATTCCACAACACCGACATGGCCACCGGTGAGCGTCAGCTCGAACATCTCCTCGACAACGGTCCCGGCGACCTCGATCAACTGGCGGAGCACATCGTCGCCAGCATCGAGGGCCGACAGGGGCAGGAGGACGACGTGGCCCTTCTTCTCGCGTCCAGGACCCCGCCGGCCCCGTCGTTCCCGTAGCGACTCCCGCCCCGGAGGCGATTTCCGCCGGGGCCTCCGCCGGGGCCCGCTCAGGCCGGGCCCGCGCCGGGGCCCGCTCCGGCGAGGCCCGTACGGTCGCCTATGGCCGGGCCTGTGTCCGGTCGCAGGGCAGGGGAACACCGGGCAGGGCCCGACGGACGGCCGGGGTGACACGGCGGGCGACCAGGGCGGCCAGGTCGTCGTCGCGGATGCCCGCGACATAGGCGCGCATGTCCTGCTGGAGCTGGTCCAGGAGTTGGCGGGGCGGGACGAGGGCCCAGGGCCGTACCCGCTGGGCGAGCGGGTAGAAGGCCCCGGCCCGGTCGCGGGTCTCGCTGACACCGTCGGTGTACAGCAGCAGACTGTCGCCGGTGGGGAAGGGGATGGTGTCGACCCGGTACTCCGTGCCGAGCAGACCGGCCATGTTCATGGGCGGTGACGGCGCGCTGGGTTCGATCTCCCGCACGGTGCCGCCGTGCAGCAGCAGCGGCGGCGGGTGACCGCAGTTGAGCAGATGGGCGACGGGTTCGTCGGCGGGAATCTCGACCAGCACGACGGTGACGAAGTGTTCCAGTACGTCCTCGCCGAGGACATGCTCGGTGTACCGGTTCATGCTGCACTCCAGGCGGCCTGCCAGGGACGGCAGGTCGGGGGCGTCCTGCACGAACACCCGGAACGAGCTGAGGACGACCGAGGCGGCCTCCACGGCCGGCAGCCCCTTGCCCCGTACGTCACCGATGATCAGCCGCACCCCGTGCGGGGTCTGCCGCGCCTCGTAGAAGTCCCCGCCGATACGGGCGTGCGCGGCGGCGGCCTGGTAGAGCACCTCGACATCGACCTGCCCGAGATGGTGTGGCAGTGGCCCCAGCAGTACGCGTTGCGCGGTCTCCGCCACCGCGCGGACCTCGGCGAGGGTGCGCTCCCGGTTCTGCCGTACCCGGCTGGCATAGGCGGCGGCCAGGGTGATGGCCGTGATCGCGATCAGGGTGAAGAAGCCCGAGGTGCGGGTCAGGTCGTGCTCGACGGTCAGGGCGAGGACGGTGTCGGCCGTCATGGCCAGCAGCCCGACGCCCAGGGTGCCGACCACGGGGAACATGGCCGCGGCCAGCGCCGGTGCCACTCCGAGCAGCCGGTTGAACTGCAGATGCGGTGTGAGGACGGCCACCGCCGAGACCGCGAGGATCACCAGCAGCGGGGTGAGCAGCGCCCTCTCGAACGGCCGGCCCTCGTCCCGCATCCGTCGGGAGAGCCGCTTCGGGGCGGTCATCTGGCTGAGCGCGCGAACGGCAGGAATGGGATATGCCTCTCATCTCGGTACGGTTAGCCACTTTTCGCCGGGAGGGGCGAATAGTCAAGGCCTGCCGCCCCGCCCCTCACTCCGTGGAACCGGCCGAACGCCGTGGGTCACGTCCTCAGCAGAACGCGACCCACGCGTCGGTCGCGGATGTGCCGGTGTAGGCGATGGCCTGCCCCGAGGCGTTCCGTACGACGGCCATCGCCATGACGCAGGTGGTCCCCGGCGCGTAGACCTGCATGCCGAACGAACTCCCGACGCCCGGGTCGGTCGCGTAGTTCTCGTAGAAGCCGAGCCAGCCGCCCTGTCCGTCGGGCTGGCTGGAAGGGCGGCGAATGCCCTTGGTGACGGTGCTCGTGCCGTCGGGGACGCTCATGACGGCGCGTACCCAATTGGTGCCGCACGCGGGGGAGTAGCGCACCTCCATCGTTCCGTAGACGGCCTGGGGGCTTCGGATCTGCCGTGTGCCGATGGTGAACGCGTCCGCCGCGCACCCCGTCGTCTGCGGGTTCGTGTCGGTGTACGGGTCGTAGGGCGCGGCGGCGGCGGGTGCCGTCGACAGGACGGTGGCGCTCACAAGAACCGCCGATACGGCCGCCACCCGCGCTCCGGTCCCTCTTCCGGTCCCTCTTCCGGTCCCTCTTCTGGTCTCTCTTCTGGTTCGTCGCATCGAAGCTCCTGCCCGGAAGGGTGATTCGCTGGTCCCTCGGCCCAGCGAACAGCAAGCGCCCGGCCGGGATAAGGACATTTCAGGCCGTACGGCCAGGGCGGTTGCGCGCTCTCACCGCCGCGCCCGGCCACGTGGAGAGCGGGCCGAGTTGAGCATGTAGGTCAGCTTAATTCTGACTTCAAATCTTTTCGCTTGTCTTAATACAGCTCGGCGGGCATCGTGCGATCAGGAACACCTGTCGGAGAAGGGAGTTCGCGTCATGTCCGTGACCGTGGTGCGCGCCGGTGCCGTGCCGGGACACGCGGCTGCCGTCGTCGTCGCGACTCCCGTTCCGCGCCGACCGCTCCCGCCGGCGCCGGATCAACTACCGGATCGGTCAACGGATGAACGAGCGGCGCACCCCAACTCCCCTTGGGGGACGCCGTACATCATCCGTTCCCGTCCCGATCCGTCCGGCGCGGCACACCGGTCCGTCCAGCACAGCACCACACCGACCGCCACCGACGCCCGGTCCGGGCGTCGGTGATGTTCGGCGGTACGGCCTCCATCCCCCGCCCGGGTGGCGCAGTGGCAGACGCAACCGCCTTAAAAGCGGACTTCCGCGGGTTCGAATCCCGCCCCGGGTACGCATCGCGCACAGCTCTCCGCACCACGTCCTGACGGTACGAGGAATCACCGGTGAGAAGCGGATCCGCCGTCCCCGGACGAGTGGTATCCGCCCGCGTCGTCCGAGCTGACCGGCCGTACCGTCGCGGGGCGCGGTCGCGACGCGCTCTCGTCAGCTCCACCAGACGGGAGCGGAGGCGGTGACGGCGTCGACCAGGTCGTCCCGGGTGAGCGTGTCGTCCGCGAGCCACGCCTTGATGGCGCCCGCGAAGCCGTGGGACACGAACTGCGCCGCGATCCGGCGGCCGGTCCTGGGTGTGGCGGGATGGGTGGAGGAATCGATGAAAGCCAGGCTGTACTCGGTGAAGTGGCCGGTCAGCGCCTCGTAGACGCCGCGGTCGGCCGGATCGTCGAGTGCCTGACGATAGACGTCGCCGAACCGGAGCACATGGTCGGCGATATCGCCCGTGGCCAGCCGCAGAGTCGTCTCCGCCGGGGCGCCGCCCGCCCGGCGGTCGTCGTCCACACGACGCGCGGCGTCCAGGTCTCTGCGCAGCACCTGGATCAGCACGTCCAGCGGGGTGCCGAAGCGGTTGTAGAAGGTGGCACGGCTGACGCCGGCCCTGTCGGCAAGCTCCGAGACGGTGATCCGCGAGGCGGGACGTTCGGAAGCGAGCGCCACCACGGCGGTCTCCAGGGCATGGGCGGTGCGGGCGATCCTGGGGTCCACCGTGGTCCACTCCTCCGTACCCGCGCCGAGGGAGGTCATGATCCCACGCCCCGGGGGAGGTCCGCGGGCCGACCGCGCGGGGCGCCGCGGAGAGGTGGCCAGGAGCCCGGCGTTTCGGTATCGCGCGGGACGCGGCTAAGATATTTGACAGGTGTCAAAGAGATAGCAGCCCAGAGGGTGCTGGTGAGCATGTCCCGGGCCCACCCGTCGAACGCGCGAGAAACAAGGAACCAGCATGAGTGTCCGGACCGCCCTCTCCCCGCAAGAAGCCGCCGACCGTCTCGCCATCCGTGAACTCGTCGACGCCTACGCGCACTGCGCGGACCGCAGGGACGCCGAGGGGCAGATGGCCCTGTTCACCGCCGACACGCACTTCGTCGTCTTCCTGGACAGCCGGTCGGCGGAACCGTCACAGGAACTGCGCGGCCGGGAGGCGCTCGCCCCGGTCTTCGAGAATCTGAACACCTACGAGAGCACCACGCACTTCAACGGCCAGAGCACGGTGACGCTCGAAGGGGACCGGGCGACGGGTGAGTCGTACTGCCTGGCGCATCATCTGTTCACCACCGAGGGCCGGCGCATGCTCATGACCGCCTCCATTCGCTATCTCGACGTGTTCACCAAGCGGGACGGCGCATGGCTCTTCGCCGAGCGGACACTCATGGTCGACTGGACCGAGACCCGCCCGTCGGCGGCCTGAACGGGCCCGCCGTGCCGCGAGCGGCATGACCGGCCCGCGTCCGCCGGGGCATTCCACGGGGCGGGTGTCGCGGCAGGCGTGGGAACGGGCGCGCCCGCCGACCCGGAGACGGGACGACCGGGAATCGCGCACGATCGCACGGAGGATCTCTTCGCGGTTGCGGATCTCCCGAGGTCACGGGGGCCCGGGGGTTTCGCGGGAGCGGGGGCGTCGCACCGTGGTCGCGCGGCCTCGCCGTCCGTGACGAGGGCCCGCCGGGCCCCCGCTCGCCGGGCTCCGTCCCGTCGGCCTCTTCCTCCGGACCGCCCGGCGATCCGGGCGAAACGGCCTGCCGCCGGGATGTCGCTACCCCATTTGGGGGGCTATTGTCCACATATGTACGCTGCTCGATGTGGTCGGCTCGCTCTCTCTCCGGTGGAACCGGTGAGAGACGCGTGCCGCCCGTCGGTGCGCACATGGCCGAAGCCGGCCGTCCGGCGCGACCGGACGGCCGTCGCGCCGAGCCTCCACGGCCGGTGGCGCTCCCGTCGCTCCGTGTCACCCGGGACGGCCTGAGCGTGGGGGAGTGCGGAGCCCCCACCGCGGCGGAGGTGGATCACGTCCTGGCGGAGACGGTACGGGCCACCGGCGCGCATATCGGCGCCGTGTATCTCCTGGTGCCGGAGGACGAGGTACTGCGCATGATCGCGGTGACCGGTGTCTCCCGCAACGTGGCCATGCCATGGTCCCGGGTGGCGCTGGCCGCGCCGGTCCCGGTGGCCGAGGCGGCGCGCGAGCGCCGGCCGGTATGGGTGGCCACCCATACCGAGCTGGCCCATCGCTTTCCGCGTACGGCGCTCGCGCTGCCCTACAACGTCGCCATGAGTGTCGTGCCCCTGATGTCCGGATCCACCTGCTGGGGCGCGGTGCTCCAGTTGTGGCCCGGTACGCACGCTCCCGAGCTCTCCCCCGGGGAAGCGCGGGCGATCGAGGAGTGCCGCCGCCGGATCAGCCGCCTCCTGCGGCTGGCGGCGGACGCCGGGCGCCCGGTGGTGCCCGGGGAACTGCGCACGGTGAGTCCGCCGCCCACCCGGCACGAACAGCCGGGAGCCGAGCTCACCGAGCGTTTTCCCGAAGGCGTGTGTGCCCTGGACCTCGACGGCCGTATCACCTTCCTCAACGCCAAGGCCGCCGACATGCTCGGTGCGGGCCACCAATGCCTGCTGGGGGCCCGGCTCTGGGAAGCGCTGCCCTGGCTGAGCGACCCGATCTACGAGAATTCCTATCTCGCGGCGCTGTTCAGCCGGCTCCCCACCTCCTTCATCGCACTCCGGCCCGCCGACTACTGGATGGTCTTCACCCTCTATCCCGACGCCACCGGCATCAGCGTCCGCATCACGCCCACCGGGGCCCCCTCGGAGGACCACGAGCCGTTCCTGACCCCGCCGGCCGCGGCGCAGGCGCGCCCGGGGGCCCTCTTCCATCTGCTTCATCTGTCCTCGGCCCTCACCGAGGCCGTCGGGGTCAAGGACGTGGCCGAGGCGGTCACCAACCAGATCATGCCCGTCATCAATGTCCAGGGGCTGGCAGTGATCACCGCCGACGAGGGAAGACTCCAGGTCATCGGCGCCCGCGGCTTCCCGGAGGGCGTCCCGGAGCACTTCGACGGCCAGCCCCTGACCGCGGAGGGCGCCAGCCTGCGGGCCATCCGTACCGGCGTTCCCGGGTTCTACGCGAACACCGACGAACTCCGGCGCACGTACCCGCGTATCGATCTGTACACGAAGATGGCCGCTTTCGCGTATCTGCCGCTGTTCGCCTCCGGCCGGACGTTCGGCTGCTGTGTCCTGGGCTACGACCAGCCGCACCCCTTCTCGCCGGACGAGCGCGCCGGTCTCACCTCACTGGCCGGAGTGATCGCGCAGGCGCTGGAGCGGGCCCGTCTCTACGACACCGAGAACCAGATCGCGCGAGGTCTCCAGGCCGCGCTGCTGCCGCACAACCTGCCGCGGATTCCCGGCCTCGAAGTCGCCGCCCGCTATCTTCCCGCGACCCGCGGCATGGACATCGGCGGCGACTTCTACGACCTCATCCGCCTGGACGACACCTCGGCCGCCGCCGTCATCGGTGACGTACAGGGCCACAATGTGAACGCCGCCGCCCTCATGGGCCAGGTCCGCACCGCCGTCCACACCCACGCCAGCGCGGGCGCCCCTCCCGGCGAGGTGCTCGCACGCACCAACCGCCTGCTGATCGACCTGAGTTCCAATCTGTTCACGAGCTGCCTCTACGCCCATCTCGACCTGCGGTCCCACCGGGTCTGTCTCGCGTCCGCCGGCCACCCCCCACCGGTGCTGTGCCATCCCGACGGCCGTACGGAGATCCTGGACGTACCGGCCGGACTCCTCCTCGGCATCGAGCCGGAGTCCGAGTACCGGACCGCCGATGTCCCGCTGCCCCCCGGCGCCGCCCTCGCCCTCTACACCGACGGCCTCGTCGAAGTGCCCGGCACCGATCTGGACGTGGCCATCGACGAACTCGCCGCCCAGCTCGCGGAGGCAGACCCGCAGCCGCTGGACGCGCTCGCGAGGACTCTTGTCCGCCGCGCCGGGCAGGCCCGGCAGTCCGCCCGGGGCAGCGACGACATCGCCCTCCTGCTCATGAGACTGGCGAAACACGACGCCTGACGGCAACGGCCCGGCGCTCCCGTCGACCCGGACCGGGCACCGGCGGCGGGAGGCCGGGCCGCTTCCCGGGAGGCCGGCCCGCTCCCGGAGGACGGCGCTCCGGTTCCACCGCCGAGGGCGCGGCTTCATCACCTCTCCTGCTCCCTTTCACCACAACTTCGGTCTCCGATGTCGAGTACCTGGTCACAAGAGCGCACCCATGCTGCACAGGCTGATCAACTCCCCTAAACTGACCAGGCTTTGACGCGCGACCTCACCACGTCACGACAGGGCTCGACAGCGCAAGCACCAGCCGTCGGCCGTCTGTCCTCAATGGAGCTCTGATGATCCTGATCGCCTGTGATCGACAGTCGGCCCGGTCCAGCACCCCTGTGGGAGCGCGTCAGTTGTCAGAGCGGTGACGCGGACGGATCCGACGCGGTGGGCCAGGGCCGTCATCACGCCGTTCCCCGGCCGTGAGGTCCCCTCCACCACGTCACTTCTCCGCCCTTCGCCGCGTCTTCACCCATCCATGGCGCTGCCGCGTCGCGTCCCCTGTTCCGCCGGCTCTCCGGCAGCTCCCCGGCAGACGGACACCCACCCCCGCCGGGGCGGGTGACCCGTCAGCGGTACCCGGAGCGCCGACCCCAACCCCTAGGACCCGTCCTCCAGTGACCTCACTCTCAGAACCCGCCCTCGCGCTCGGCGCCCTGGCTTTCGCCCTAGCCGTCGTCGCACTGCTGCTGGCGCGTTCACGCCGTACACATATGCGCCGCGGCAAGGCACTCGCCGCGGACAAGCAGGCCGCGGACTCCCGCGCGACAGCCGCCACCGTGCTCTCCCAGTCCGCGGAGTCCCGCGTGAGGAACGCGGAGTCCCGCAGGGAGGACGCGGAGAACCGCGAGGCCGAGTTCCGCGAAGAAGTACGTCATCTCACCACCGCACGGCTTCCTGCCCTCGCGCTGAACCTGATCAGCTCCCACCATCCCGTCCCGGGACCGCTGCGTGAGAACCACGCGGAGTCCGAAGGCGCGGAACTCCTCGACTCCCTGCTGGAGCAGGTCTCCGGCATCGTCCTCAAGGAGCGCCGCCGTGTGGACGCCGCGGCGCGGGCGGCCCTGCGCGGCACGAGCCAGGACTCGCAGGCCCTGTCGTACCGTCTCCAGACGGAGATCGAGGCCCTCCAGCACGAGTTCAGCGCGCCCCGCAGCCTGACCAACAGGCTGCTCGCGGCGGACCACCTCAACGAGCAGAATCTGCGGCTCATCCAGAGGACCGCCATCGTCTGCGGCGCCTGGCCGGGACATGTCCGCAAGGACACCTATGTGGCCGAGATCGTCAGCGGCGCCTCCTCCCGGCTGCGCGGCTTCGACCGCATCAAGATCAGCTCCCGGCTCCGTGTCGCCGGTGTCGGCATCGTGGGACGCGCCGCCGAGCCCGTCGCCGTGGCCTGCGCCGAGCTGATGGCCAACGCCCTGGAGCACTCCCGTGACGACCTCGCGGTGGATGTCAGTCTGATCCAGACCGAGAACGGCACCGTCTGCATCACGATCGACGACGCGGGAAAGGGCATGACGGCGGAGGCACTCGCCCGCGGTGTACGCCTGACCTCGGCCGAACAGCCGGATGTGATGCTGACCGAGCTCGGCGACCCGCCCTCCCAGGGTTTCGCCGCCATCGGCCGCCTGGTCGCCGACTACGGCTTCCGCGTGTCCATCGACAATCCGTCTCCCTACGGCGGGGTGCGCGCTGTGGTGTCCATTCCCCCGAACCTGCTGACCTCGATCGACGAGGAGGCCGAGCCCCCGTCGGCCATGGCACCCCTGCCCGCCCTCGCGCCCAAGGTCCACAAGCGGCCCTCCCTCGCCGCGGAGGACGACGCGCCCGCGCGTACCCCGGCGCCGACGGGATCGGCCGCCGCCTCGCAACTGCCCCAGCGTCGCCGCCGTGCCTCCGCGGTGACCGCCAGCCAGAGCGCGGATGCCACACCCCGTGACCTGGACCCGGAGCGCGTCCGTGACAAATGGAGCGACTTCCAGGAAGGCTTCAACAGCGCCCGTACCGGCACCGATCCGAAGGAAACACTGTGACCACGCGCAATACCCACGACGAGACCGACGCCTGGATCCTGACCCCGCTCATCGAGATCAGGGGCGTCCGGCACGCGCTGACCATGACCCTCGACGGGATGGTCCAGACCCGGTCCGCGGATCTCACGGTCGACGAGGCGGACGGTATCGCCGCCATGACCTCCGCGCTGCACGCCGCCTCTCGTGCCGCCGCCATCACAGCGCTGAGGGCCGCGGAGGGCACGCCCATCGAGATGGTCACCGTGAATATCGCCCAGGGCATCTACATGGTCATGCCGGCCGGTGAGAACACCCTGATCGCCACCGCGGGCGACGACGCGATGCCCATGGGCGTGGTCGCCAACACGATGGCCCGCCAGGCGATGAAGCTCGGGGAGCAGCTCATGTCCGTCTCCCCCCGTACCAGCGACGGCGCGCCGTGAGCCGCGGCCAGGAACAGCGACGGCTGCTTCCGGCCTATCTGGCCACCGGAAGCAGCGACGCCTCCCTGCCCGGCACCGTCGACACGTTGACCGCCCTGCGTGCCAAGGGCCTTCCTCTCGCCTCGTACCACACGACGGCTCATCAGCGCGTCGTCGCGATCGTCACCGACGGATCCCTCACGCCCGTCGAGATAGCCGGTTACCTCGGCCTCCCGGTCAGCGTGTGTCTGGTGCTCGCGGAACAACTCGTCAGTGACGGCCTGTTACAAGCCAGCGTGCCGACCCCCGACGCTCTCGCCCCGTCGCGGGCCGGAGCGCCGTCGAAAGAACTCATGGAAGAGGTGCTGAGTGGACTCCAATCCCTCCTCGCCGCCTAGCCCGCGCCCGGTTTACCTGCCCGAGGGAAACCACCAGAGGGTCAAGCTCCTTGTCGCCGGCCCGCTCGGCGTCGGCAAGACAACGGCGATCAAGACGCTGTCGCAGATCCCCACCCTGCACACCGACGAGGTGATGACGGACGCCGCGGCCGGCACCGACGATCTCAGCCTCATCGGTCTGCGCAACAAGACCACCACCACGGTCGCCATCGACTTCGGCCGGCTGACCCTGCCCGGTGACCGGGTCGTGCTGTATCTCTACGGAACTCCCGGACAGCGGCGCTTCCTTCCCCTCTGGGAGGGCATCGCCACCGGAGCTCTGGGCGCGCTCGTCCTGGTCGACACCCGGCGGATGGACGAGTCCTTCGAGGTGATGGACCTCATCGAGGAGCGTGGTCTGCCGTACGCCGTCGGTGTCAACATCTTCCCCGACTCGCCCGACTACGATCTGAGCCTTCTCCGTTCGAAGCTCGATCTGGCACCGGACACCCCGCTGGTCACCTGTGACGCCCGCCAGAGGGAGAGCAGCCTCAAGGCGCTCATCGCCCTCACCGCCCATTCCATAGCCGCTGCCGGAGCCGGAGCCGTAGCCTCGTGACCCTCACCACACCCGCGGCGCCCGTGCCCCTGTACGGGACCGATCACGCCGCCAACCCCCAGCACAGCTATGAACTGCTCCGCAGGCAGGGGCCCGTCGGCGCCGCCGAGATCGCCCCCGGTGTCGTGGTCAACCTGGTCACCGACTACCGCGCCGCGCTCGACCTCCTCCAGGACGCCGAGACCTGGACCAAGGACACCCGGGGCTGGCTGCCCCAGGTGCCCGAGGACAGCCCGATCAGGCTTCTCGTGCAGTGGCGGCCCAGCCTCCTCTTCGCCGACGGGGAGACCCACGCGCATCTGCGCAAGGTCATCACCGACAGCTTCGGTCTCCTCGACCCGCACGACGTACGCCTCGTGACGTTCCGTTATGCCGACACACTCCTCCAGGAGTTCGCCGACGCCGGAACGGTCGACCTGGTCAGCCAGTACGCCCAGCGGATCCCCCTGATGGTCTTCAACGCCCTGTTCGGGATGGCGGACGAGTACGGCCCCACACTGGTGTGGGCCCTCTCGGCGATGATGGACACCGATCCGGAGAAGAAGGCGGAGGGCGCGCAGGCGTTCGGCACGTATCTGGAGACCCTCTACCGGACCAAGGCCGTCCAGCGCGGACACGACCTGACCTCCTGGTTCATCGACCACCCCAACGGGCTGGACCAGGAGGAGGCCGTCAACCAGGTCCTCATCACCCTCGGCGCGGGGAACGAGCCGACGGCCAACCTCATCGCGAACACCTGTGTGCGCATGCTGAGTGACGACCGGTACTTCGGCACCCTCACCACCGGCAGTCTGCCCGTGCAGCACGCGATCGACGACGCCCTGTGGAACGACTCGCCGCTGGCGAACTACAGCTTCCACTTCCCCAAGAAGGACATCACCTTCCACGGCACCCACTATCCCGCCGGCTCACCTTTCATGGTGTCGTACGCCGCCGCCAACACCTGCCCCCACACGGGCGTACCGTCCGACGGCTACCGCTCGGGCACCAAGGCGCATCTGGCCTTCGCGGCCGGTCCCCACGCCTGCCCCGGCCGTGACCTGGCCCTGCTGATCGCCACCGCCGCGATCGAACGGCTCGTCAGCTACCTGCCGGACATCCAGCTCGCCGTACCCGCCGACGAGCTGACCTACAGCCCCGGGGCCGTCCACCGGACACTGACCGCGCTTCCCGCCCGGTTCACCCCGCTGACCCCCGACGCCGACGGAGCGACCCCCTGGAGCCGGGACCCCTCCCGCCCCAGGACGGACGCGTCATCCTCCCTGAAGGCAGGCGCCCCCCAGGCGTAGGAGCCGTCTTTTCAGCCTGCCGTGCCATCGTGCCGCGGTGGTGGCGCCACCCACGGGAACGGGGCCGGAACCACCGCGGCACCCGGGGGCTACCGTGTCCCCGGCCCCGTCCTCTGCCCGAACAGAACCGCCATGACGGTTCTCGACCGAAAAGGGGATCAACCACCGATGACTGACACGCTTCCGGGCACGGGTCTGCTGGGCCTCTCCTCCTTGCGGCACCAGGTGGGCGAGGCTCTGACCGGATTCCTGGACTCCAAGGACCAGGCCGCTCCGGGTGCGGAGCTGCGGTATCTGACCGGCACTCTCCGCGGGCTCCTCGCCGGCGGGAAACGGCTGCGGGCCCTGCTGTGCGTGACCGGGTGGCAGGCGGCCGGCGCGACCGGCGATGTGACGGCCGCCATCCACGCGGCCGCCAGTCTGGAGCTCTTCCAGGTGTTCGCCCTGGTCCACGACGATGTGATGGACGACAGCGATGTCCGCCGCGGGCAGCCGTCCGCCCATCGCGCGCTCGCCCTCGCGTACACCGCCGACGGCGGCCCGCACGCCAGGGCCCAGGCCCACGGACTGGGAGCGGCCGTCCTCCTGGGGGACCTGGCCCTGGTGTGGTCGGACGAGCTGCTCCACACGGCCGCGCTCGCCCCGGGCCGGCTGGCCCAGGTGCAGCCCCTGGTGGCCGCGATGCGCAGTGAGATCATGTACGGGCAGCTCCTGGACCTGCGGACCACCGGCCGGCTCTCCGACGATGTCGAAGGAGCACTCCGTGTCGTCCGGTACAAGACCGCCAAGTACACCGTCGAACGGCCCCTGCACATAGGGGCGGCCCTGGCCGGAGCCACGCAGCCCGTGCTCGACGCGTGCAGCGCCTTCGGCATACCGCTGGGAGAAGCGTTTCAGCTGCGTGATGACCTGCTCGGCGTGTTCGGTGATCCCGCCGAGACGGGCAAGTCGGTCCTGGACGACCTGCGCGAGGGCAAATCCACCGTACTGATGGCCCTCGCCGTCCAGCGCGCCTCTCCCGCCGAACTGGACACCCTGCGCGCCCTGGTCGGCCGGAGCGACCTGAGCGAGGCCCAGGCCGCCCAGGTCCGCTCGATCCTGCACTCCACCGGCGCCCGGCAGACCGTGGAGGAAATGATCACCACACGGCACGACGCCGCCCTCGCCGCCCTGGACAGAGCCCCCTTTCCGGCAGCCGCCGTCGTCCGCCTGCGCCAGATCGCGCGGGCCGCGACGGCCAGACAGACATGACGACCCGTCAGAACACCAGCCATCGCAACCGTGAGGTGGAAGAAGTCCTTGAGCGACACGGCCGTGAGCACGACGTACTCCGAACTGGCCGCACAACTGGTGGCCAGGACCGACCAGGACGAGTGGGGCAGCGTCCGCCCCTCCCTCTACGAGACGGCCCGGGTCATCTCCGCGGCGCCCTGGCTGCCCGGTGAACCGCGCCGCGTCACCTACCTGCTGGAAGAGCAGGCGCCCGACGGCAGTTGGGGCGAGGGGCCTGAACCGTACCGGCTCCTGCCGACACTCAGCGCGGTGGAGGCCGCGCTGGCGGTCCTGCGGCGGGGCACCACGACCGCCGAGGTCACCGGCCGGCTCGCGGGAGCGGTGAACCGCGGGCTCGCCGCGCTGCGCACCCTTCCGGCGGCCGGACCGTGGCCCGACACGGCCGCGGCCGAGATCCTCGTCCCCGGCCTCGTCGCCAGGATCAACGAGCAGGCGGAGCTGGCGGCCACCGACGGGACACCCGGTCTCGGGGAGTGGCACCCCGGGCCGCGGGCGAGGGTCCCCGGCGGCTACCACGAGGCGACGCCCGCCCATGTGGCGCGACGGTACGGGTCAGCCGGCAGCCTGCCCGTCAAGTTCCATCACACGTTCGAGGGCCTGGCCGACCACATACCCGAGGCGCTCGTGGCCGAGGTGCCCGGCCTCCTCGGCAGTTCGCCGGCCGCCACCGCCGCCCGCGCGGCGGCCTCACGGGCCCCCGGCGCCACCGCGCGCGCCATCGCGGATCTCGAACCTGTCGCGGAGCGCTACGGGGGTCTCTTCCCCGAGGCGGCCCCGGTCCTCGTCTTCGAACGGCTGTGGGTCGCCGCCGCGCTCTCCCGAGCCCAGCTCCCCGCCGCCACCCTGCCCACCCTGCGGAAGTGGGCCGAGCGGCTCTACGATCCCCGGGGAGTGCGCGGCGCGCCCGGCCTCATGACGGACGCCGACGACACCGCCATGGCCGTGCTGGTGGCCTCGCTCGTCGGCCGCCCGCGCGATCCCGCGCCGCTCGACCTGTTCCACAACGGCAGCCACTACGACTGCTACATCGGCGAGGACACCGGATCGGTGACCGCGAACGCCCACGCCCTCCAGGCCCTGGACAGCTATCTGCGGCAGCACCCCGGGGCACGGCACACCTACGGCCCCCGGGCGGACAAGCTGTGCGACTGGCTGGTCGGCGTACAGCGGCCCGACGGACAGTGGCCCGACAAGTGGCACGCCTCCCCCTACTACGCCACCGAGCGCTGCGTGACCGCGCTCGCCGGGTACGGAGCCGGCCACACGTCCGCGGCCGTCGACGCCGCCGCCGCGTGGACGCTGGAGACACAGCGCGACGACGGATCCTGGGGCGTGTGGGACGGCACCGTCGAGGAGACCGCGTACGCCGTGAAGATCCTGCTGGCCGCCGCCACCCGCACGGGACACCCGCTCCCCACGGGGCGGCCACACTCCGCCCGCGCCCTGGACCGCGCTCTGGAGCGCGCCGCGGCGTATCTGGAGGCCGCGTGGGGCCCCGGCCACCGGCACCCCGCCCTGTGGCACGACAAGACCCTGTACGCGCCCGCCGCGATGATCGAGGCGGAGGTCCTCGCCGTGCGGGAGATGCTGCGCACCCGTCACCCCTGAGCCACCACCCCGCCCCACGCCCACCCGAGAACCGACCAGACGCGACAAGGACAGACACGTGACTGCCGACCTCCACGTTCCGCCGATCGCCCCGCGGCGGGTACCGCTCATCGGACACGCCCTCCCCCTGCTCAGGAACCGCCTGGAGTACGTCCAGCGCCTGCGCGCCCACGGGCCCGTCGTCCGCCTCACCGTCGGCCCGAAGTCCATCACCGTGATCAACTCGCACGAGCTGCTCCAGGAGATGCTGACCAGCAAGTCCGACCACTTCAACAAGGGTCTGCTCTTCGACAAGCTCAAGATCTTCGGTGGGGACCCCCTGCCGGTCGCGGAGGGGAAGAAGCACCTGAACCGGCGCCGCATGATGCAGCCGGCCCTCCACCGCAAGCAGGTCGCGGGCTACATCACGACCATGCGGGACACCGCGGAGCCCTCCGTCTCGGCCTGGCGCCACCAGGAGACCCTCGACGTGAGCAACGAGATGCAGCTCATGGCCCAGGGCGTCGTCATGGCCGCGCTGTTCTCCTCGACCCCGGAGCGCGGCCCCGCACAGGCGATCCTCAACGGAGTCGACACCGTCTTCAAGGCCGCCCTCCGGCACGCCATGGTGCCCATCTCCGCGCTGGAACGGCTGCCGACCCGCGGCAACCGCAGGGCCTGGGCCGCCAACACCGTGCTGAGCGACGCCATCAAGGCCATCATCGCCGACCACCGGGCCCACCCCGACGCCTACGAGGACCTGGTCTCGCTGCTCCTGACCGTCGAGGACGAGAACGGCGCGACACTGACCGACCAGGAGGTGATCGCGGAGGTCACCGCGCTGCTCGCCGCCGGCTCCGAGACCACCGCGGTCACCCTCGCCTGGCTCTTCCACGAACTGGGCCGCAACCCCGGCCTGGAGCGCAGGCTGCACGAGGAGGTCGACACCGTGCTCGCCGGGGAGCCGCTCACCGCGAGCCATATTCCCCAACTTACCTTCACCCGCAGACTCATCGACGAGACCCTGCGCCTGCACAACCCCGCGTGGATCCTGACGAGGCGGACCATCTCACCCGTGCGACTCGGGCAGTTCAGCCTGGAGCGGGACACCGATGTGATGTGGAGCCCCTACGCGATGCACAGGGATCCGGAGCTGTTCCCCGATCCGCTGCGCTTCGACCCGGACCGCTGGCTCCCCGAGCGCCCCCAGCCGCCGAGGGGGGCCTTCATGCCGTTCGGGACCGGCAAACGGATGTGCATCGGCGATCAGTTCTCGGTGACCGAGGCCGTCGTCATCACGGCGCTCGTCGCGTCACGCTGGCGGCTGCGGCCCACCCCGGGGGCCACCGTCCGGCCCGTACCCGCGATCACCGTGCACCCCTCGTCCCTCGACATGATCGCCGAGTCCAGAGGGCACGTGGCGGCGGGGAGCGTGGCATGAGCGATTCCGGCCGCACCGGCCCGTGGCCCCCCGCCACCCTGCCGATGCCCGACCTCCTGGGCTCCTTCCCCGGCCCCTTCCCGGCCAGCCCCCACGCCGATGACATCGAGCGGCAGACCGCCGCCTGGCTCGACGACTTCCCGCTGATCGGCTCGCCCGGCGCACGGAAGGCCCTCTGCAACATCACGGGCCAGGGGATGGCCCTGACCTTCCCGACGGCCGGCCGGGACGCGCTCTTCCTCTCCGCCGACCTCCTCCTGTGGCTGGCCGCGTTCGACGACACGTACGGCGAGGCCGAGGGGGCCCGGGACCCGGCCCGGCTGACGCGCCGGATCAGCGAGTGCGTACACCTCCTCGCCGGACACGACGGCCCGCCGCGCGCGCCCGGTGTCTTCGGCGCCGCTCTGCACGACCTCCTGACGCGGTTCGCGGAACGGTCCACGCCCACCCAGTACCTGCGGCTCACCGCGCATCTGCGGGACAACCTCTTCGGCATCCTCTGGGAGGCGCATCACCTCGGCAGACCCGACCACGTCACCCTGGACGACTACCGCGCGATGCGCCCGCACACCGTCTTCGTACGGACCGTCATGGCGATCGCCGGCATCACCCTCGGATACGAACTGACCGAGCGACAGCGGTCCTCCGCCGCCGTCCGGGAACTGGAGGCGGCCGTCGCCGACCTCGCGGGCTGGATCAACGACCTCGCCTCGTACGGGAAGGAGGCGGCCGCCGACGGCCCGGCCCCCCTCGGCCTGCCCACCCTTCTGATGCGGCAGCACGCGTGCGGCCTCGAAGAGGCGTTCCGGCTGGCCTCCCGCATGTGCGAGGAACGGGCCGCCGTGGCCGGCCTGCGCATCACCGAACTGACCACCACCGGCGGCGGCCCGCTCAGCGCTCACGCCCAGGCGGTCGGATCCCTCGCGTCCTCCTACGTCTGGCACATCGAACACTCCCGCTACCAGGCCTGATCACCCGGCGCCGGAGGGCCTGTCCGCGCGGGCCCTCCGGCGGTGGCGAACCCCTTCCGCCACAGGGGCATCGGCCTCGGCGTTTCGGCCATCCGCGTGCCCGGGGCCTTCCCGCGCGCCCCAAGGCCGGACGCACTCCCCACCACGCACGGCTCGTGCTCCTCCGCGGAATCCGCTCCGTCTCAAATACGTGTGTTCGATATCGCTGCCCGTGTCGTTGACCCCGGTGACACCGAACGGATGCCGACGACCGAGCAGGAGATACGCAGTTGACCTCAGCCGATACCCAGGACACGCACGCCGTGACCCCGCCGCCGCTCCCGCCACCGCCGCCGCCCGCCGAGATCACCTACACGGGTGAGTACTCCGTGAACCCGCTGGGCGAGGTCTCCTTCCGCACACTGTGCGCGCAGCTCCCCTCGGTCCTGCGCCGTATCGCCAGGATGTCCTGGGAGATCGACCGCCGGGCCGTCCTGCTGCTCCTGCTCTGCCAACTCGTCACCGGTGTGGCCGCCGCGGTGCTGCTGACCGCCACGGCCGGTGCCATGCGTCCGATCCTCGCGGGCGGCGCCGTCACCGACCGGCTGCACGAGGCTCTGCCGGCCCTGCTGGTCGTGGCCGGTGCCTCCGCTCTCACCCGGGGCGCGTCCGCCGTGGCCATGTACGCCGAACGGCGGATCACCCCCAGGCTCACGACCGTCACGGACACCGCCCTGGTCGAGGCGGTCTGCCGCGTCGAGGCGGCGGCCTACGCGGTGGACGGGTTCGCCGACCGGCAGGAGGCCGCGGAGATGGGGGTGATCCGTACGCACGTGATGGTCACCGACGCCCAGCGCTTCCTGTCGGCCCTGGTCAGGATGGTCACCGCCGCCGGTGTCCTCTCCGTCCTGAACGTGCTGATGCTGCCGCTCCTCCTCCTCGCCGTACTCCCGGCCGGCGTCGGGGCCGTGCTCACCGCCCGGATCGACTACGAGATCCACTACGCGAACATCGCCGACCGCAATGTGCGGGGCATGATGCGATGGTGGTCGACGACGCCCAAGTACGGCGACGAGGTCCGCGCCAACGGGATGACGGACTACCTGCTGTACTGGTACCGCTCCCTGTCGGAGCGGGTCGACCGGCGCACCCTCGCCGCCGCCCCGCGGACCCTGCGCATCGCCTTGGTGTCGTCGCTCGCCGGCGGGGCCTTCCTCGTGGCCACCTGGGTGGCACTGGCCTGGCTGGCCGTGACGGGCCGGGTCGCGCTCGCCGTCGCGGCCACGGCGGTCGTCGCCGTCCAGACCACCCTGGCCGCACTGTCCCAGGTCATCATGAACGGCGCCGCGGTGTTCCACACGAGCCTCTATCTGAGCGATATGCAGGCGTTCCTCGACGACGCCGGCGATCGGGCGTCCCGGCGCGGGGAACGGACCGTGGGCGCCCCCGTGGAGGAGATCCGGCTGGAGGACGTCACCTACCGCTACCCGGGCAAGAACAAGCCGGCCGTCAACGGTGTCTCCCTGACCCTGCGGCGGGGGGAGATCCTCGCGGTCGTCGGGGTGAACGGTTCGGGCAAGTCGACGCTCACCCGCCTGATCACCGGTATCTACCTGGCCGACAAGGGCCGCGTGACCTGGAACGGCACGGATCTCGCCGCCGTCGACCCGGCCACCGTCTGGGCCCGCACCGGACTGGTGCCGCAGATCTTCGCCCAATGGCCGCTGCGGGTGCGCGAGAACGTGACGCTGGGCCAGCCCAGAACCTTCGACGACGGGCCGGTGTGGAAAGCCGTCGACGCGGTCGGCATGCGGGAAGCCGTCGAGGAGCTGCCGGACGGCCTCGACACCCTCCTGGCGAAGGAGGTGTTCGGCGGGGCGGAGCTGTCCGGAGGACAGTGGCAGCGCCTGGCCTGCTCCCGGGCCCTGTACCGGCGCCCGGCGCTGCTGATCCTGGACGAGCCCACCTCGCAGATGGACCCACGGGGCGAGCACCGGATCTTCGAGGAGATCAAGGCCATCGCGGCGGACCGCATCACGATCGTCGTGACACACCGCCTGGAGAACACGAGGATCGCCGACCACATCGTGGTCATGGAACAGGGCCGCATCACCGAACAGGGCGGGTACGACGACCTCGTCCACGCGGGCGGCACGTTCGCCGAACTCCTGGAGCTCTCGCAGGACCGGTGACCGGGGGCGGCCCGGCTCTCAGGCCTCCAGTCGCGGGAGCACCTCGCTCGCGACGAGTTCCCGCTGGTCGAGGTCGGAGAAGCCGATCAGTCGGGTTCGTGCTCTCCACCGCCTGCGGGGTTCCGACCGGACCGTCCCCGGCCGGCTCGCGGGTACGGGAGCGGATGTCCACGCCGCTGCTGGTCGCCGCGTGCCGGGCCGGCGGTTTCACACGTTCCTGACGTGTGCCTTGCGTATCCGGGACGCAGCGGACACGCGCTTGGAGAACCTGACGCAACCCTTGAACCGACGCTGTTGAAAGGGCGGCCTCGGCCGAAGAAGCTGGAGACCAGAATCCGGTGCGGTGTGTTCGGGGGCTCTTCGGCCGTGACGCCGGAGGCCGTTGCCGGTGTGTTCGCCCCGCGTGTTCGCCCCGCGCCCGGCGCCGGTCACCGCGCGCCGGTCACCGCGCCGGTCACCGCGCCGATGACCGAGCCGGGCATCGCGCCGGGCATGCGCGCCCAGGACCATGACCGGCCGGCCGTCGGTCCTCGACCGGTCCGGCCCGCCCCCCGTACCGCGCCCGCGGCCGACCGTCCCCCGCGACGGCCGCGGGCGCTCTGTTCGCCCGTGCCCCGTTCGGACGCACGGCAGCCTAGGAAGGGATTGATCGTGTCCAAGCAGGAGTTCACCATCGAGGACCTCAAGCGCATCCTCCTGGAGGGGGCCGGTGCGGACGAGGGCGTCGACCTCAACGGCGACATCCTCGACACCGACCTGGAGGAGCTGGGCTACGAGTCGCTGGCGCTGCTGGAGACCGGTGGCCGGATCGAGCGCGAGTACGGGATCACCCTCGACGACGACGTGATCACCGACAACCGCACGCCGCGCGCCCTGATAGCGGCGGTCAACGCGAGCATCCAGGCCCTCGTCGACGCCTGAGTTCCTTCCCCTCGGGGTCTTCCCGGACCGCCCTCTTCCCGGACCTCCTCGGGTTTCCCGGGGTTCGCCGGGCTTCCTCGGGGTTCCCCCTCGGCCGTTTCCGGCGGGGCCGCCGCACCGACGCGGCGGCCCCGCCGCGCCGTATCAGCCATCTCTTCTTGATTGGGAGACCAGACACATGTCGGATCAGGACAAGCGCGTCGCCGTCGTCACCGGTGCGACCAGCGGCATCGGGCTGGCCGTCGCCCGCCTGCTCGCCGCCCGGAACCACCGGGTGTTCATCGGCGCGCGCAGCGAGGAGAACGTCGCCGCGACCGTCAAGCAGCTCGTGGACGAGGGCCTGGAGGCCGACGGCGGTGTGGTGGACGTCCGCAGCGACGCCAGTGTGACGGCGTGGATCCAGGCCGCCGTGGACCGCTTCGGCACCATCGACGTCGTCGTCAACAACGCGGGCCGGTCCGGTGGCGGTGTCACCGCCGACATCGACGCGGAGCTGTGGCACGACGTCATCGACACGAACCTCAACTCGGTGTTCCGCGTCACCAAGGAGGCACTGAACACCGGCGGTCTACGGGCCAAGAGCCGCGGCCGCATCATCAACATCGCCTCCACCGCCGGCAAGCAGGGCGTGGTGCTGGGCGCCCCCTACTCCGCGTCCAAGCACGGGGTGGTCGGCTTCACCAAGGCGCTGGGCAACGAGCTGGCGCCGACCGGCATCACCGTCAACGCCGTATGCCCGGGGTACGTCGAGACCCCGATGGCGCAGCGGGTGCGGCAGGGGTACGCCGCCGCCTACAACGCCACCGAGGACGCGATCCTCGAAAA
Organism: Streptomyces sp. NPDC002018; assembly: GCF_042890865.1. Taxonomy (NCBI): domain Bacteria; kingdom Bacillati; phylum Actinomycetota; class Actinomycetes; order Kitasatosporales; family Streptomycetaceae; genus Streptomyces; species Streptomyces sp. NPDC002018. The sequence continues at coordinate 208,508 of NZ_JBIASO010000010.1, read as the reverse complement.
GTTCCAGGCGAAGATCCCGCTCGGCCGCTACTCCACACCGGAGGAGGTCGCCGGACTCGTCGGTTATCTGGCGTCGGACACCGCGGGCTCCATCACCTCCCAGGCCCTCAACGTCTGCGGTGGCCTGGGCAACTTCTGAGCCGGGCCGATCGCACCACCGAGCGCGGCCGGACGCGGCTGGACACGGCCGGACACGGCCGGACATGGCCGAACCGGACCGAACCAGATCGAACCAGTGCGCAACCGAAACCGACGAACCTCACCGGACCGAACCGAGACCCCCAAGGAGTCCGAGCATGTCGCAGCCCGGCCCGCGCGAAGTGGAGCACGAGATCACGATCTCCGCTCCGGCCGCCGCCGTCTACCGTCTGATCGCCGAGGTGCGCAACTGGCCCCGGATCTTCCCGCCGACCATCTATGTCGACCAGGTCGAGGAGCACGGCGACGAGGAGCGCATCCGGATCTGGGCCACCGCCAACGGCGAGGCCAAGAACTGGACCTCGCGCCGCACCCTGGACCCGGAGGGACTGCGGATCACCTTCCGCCAGGAGGTCCCCGCCTCCCCGGTCGCCGCCATGGGCGGCACCTGGATCATCGAGCCGCTCGGGGACTCCGAGTCCCGGGTCCGTCTCCTGCACGACTACCGGGCCGTGGACGACGACCCGGCGCATCTGGAGTGGATCGACCAGGCCGTCGACCGCAACTCCCGCTCGGAGCTGGCGGCCCTGAAGAGCAACGTCGAGAGGGCACACGCCGAGGACGGCCTGACGTTCTCCTTCGAGGACACCGTGCGGATCGACGGATCCGTCAAGGACGTCTACGACTTCGTCAACGAGGCCGACCGCTGGCACGAGCGACTCCCGCACGTCGCCACGGTGCGGCTGCGCGAAGACACTCCCGGCCTCCAGCAACTGGAGATGGACACACGGGCCAAGGACGGCTCGACCCACACCACCGTCTCGTACCGGGTGACCTTCCCGCACCACCGGATCGCCTACAAGCAGACCACGCTGCCGGCGCTGATGACCCTGCACACCGGGTACTGGACCTTCACCGAGCACGACCAGGGGGTGCTGGCCTCCTCCCAGCACACGGTCACCCTCAACACCGCGAACATCGCCCGTGTACTCGGTCCCGGGGCCACCGTCGAGGACGCCAAGGCGTATGTGCGCACGGCCCTGTCCACCAACAGCACGGCCACGCTGAACCACGCGAAGCGGTTCGCCGAGGAGCGCGCCGCCGGCCGGCAGCACTGACCGTGCCGCAGGAGCACAACGCCGAGTGTGCCCGGACGCGCCGGTGGCGGGTCCGTCCGGGCGCATTCGCGGTGTACGCGCCGCCGGCCGCGCCCGGCGCGCCGCCCGCCCGCCCGGTGTGCTCACCCACGACCCCGCCCCCCGTCGCCACCACCACGGTCCGTCTGCCAGGACCGGACGAGCCCTGCACCTTCACCGTCGCCCCGGACCGGGTCGACCTGTGGCTGATCCACGGGCCCACGGGGGCCGGTGCCGACGCCCTGGCCCTGGCCCGTACCGAACTGGACGACCGTGAACGCGCTCGGGCCGACGCCTTCGTCCGCCCCGCCGACGGACTGCTCTACACCGCCGCGCATGTGGCGCTGCGCCGGCTGATCGCGTGCTACACCACCGCGCGGCCCGAGGAGGTGCGGTTCGTGCGGGAGCCGTGCCCCGGCTGCGGGGAGGCACACGGCCGGCCGGCGGTCGCTCCGCTGCCCCCGCCGCTGCACTTCTCGCTCTCGCACAGCGGCTCCGTGGCCCTGGTCGGAGTGGCCGGCCGGCCCATCGGTGTCGATGTGCAGAAGCTGCCCCGTGCCGAGACCGTGGAGATCTGCTCCCGGGCCCTGCACCCGGACGAGCGGGCGGAGCTGGACGGGACACCGGCCGGAGAGGCGCGGCGGGAGCTGTTCGGCCGGATCTGGACACGGAAGGAGGCCTACCTCAAGGGGCTGGGGACGGGGCTGAGCCGCTCACCCGCCGAGGACTATCTGGGCACCGACACCGGCCGGCACCCGAGCGAGTGGACGGTGCTCGGCGTTCCCTGCCGCGCCACCCACGCCGCGTCGGCCGCCGTGCGGGGCACGCCCCCGGCCGTCGCGGAGGTGCGCCAGGTGCCCGGCGTGTGGCTGACGGGGAGCTGGCCGCCCGACGCCGCGGCCTGCTCCGGCCGCTCCTGATCCCGCCGCCCGCGCCCCGGTCTCCCGGACCGCTCGACCGCTCCGTCCGGGGCGCACCGCCGACCGACACACCGAACCATGGAGGCGCATCCATGACCACAGCACAGGACACGGCCGGGACGGCGGACACGATCCACCGCCGGGTCGACACACTCCACGAGCTCAAGGGAACGGCCCGCGAGGGTGACCCCGAGGCAACCCGGCGCCAGCACACCAAGGGCAAGCTGACCGCGTACGAACGGATCGCCCTGCTGCTCGACAAGGACTCCTTCACCGAGGTGGAGGGGTTGCGCCGGCACCGCGCGACCGGCTTCGGGCTGGAGGCGAGGAAGCCGCCCGGTGACGGGGTCGTCACCGGATGGGGCACCGTGCACGGCCGGACCGTGTTCGTCTACGCACACGACTTCCGCGTCTTCGGCGGCGCGCTCGGTGAGGCCCATGCCACGAAGATCCACAAGGTGATGGATCTGGCGGAGGCGGCGGGCGTCCCGCTGGTCTCCCTCAACGACGGGGCAGGCGCCCGTATCCAGGAGGGCGTCACCGCGCTCGCCGGGTACGGCGGCATCTTCCGGCGCAACACCCGCGCCTCGGGGGTGATCCCGCAGATCTCGGTGATGCTCGGGCCGTGTGCGGGCGGCGCGGCGTACTCACCGGCGCTCACCGACTTCGTGTTCATGGTCCGCGAGACCTCGCAGATGTTCATCACCGGCCCGGACGTCGTCAAGGCGGTGACGGGGGAGGAGATCACCCAGAACGGTCTCGGCGGCGCCGATGTGCACGCGGCCACCTCGGGCGTCGCTCACTTCGCGTACGACTCCGAGGAGGAGTGCATCGAGGACGTACGTCATCTGCTGTCGCTGCTGCCCTCGAACAACCGCGAGCTGGCTCCGTCGGAGCGGCCCGGGGACCCGGCCGAGCGGCTGAACGACCGGCTGCTGGACCTCGTCCCGCTGGAGGCCGGGCAGGCGTACGACATCCGCGCGGTGATCGAGGAGATCGTCGACGACGGCGACCACTTCGAGGTGCACTCCGCCTGGGCACCGAACCTGGTGTGCTCGCTGGCCCGGCTGAACGGGCACGTGGTCGGCATCGTCGCGAACAATCCGTCGGCGTTCGCGGGCGTGCTGGACATCGAGGCGTCCGAGAAGGGCGCCCGGTTCGTGCAGTTCTGCGACGCGTTCAACATCCCGCTGGTGACGCTGGTGGATGTGCCGGGCTTTCTGCCGGGGGTGGACCAGGAGCACAACGGCATCATCCGGCGGGGCGCGAAGCTGCTGTACGCGTACTGCAACGCGACCGTGCCCCGTATCTCGCTGGTGCTGCGCAAGGCGTACGGCGGCGCGTACATCGTGATGGACTCCCGGTCGATCGGCGCGGATCTCGCCCTGGCCTGGCCGACCAACGAGATCGCGGTCATGGGCGCGGACGGCGCGGCGAACGTCGTGTTCCGCCGGGAGATCAACGCCGCCGACGACCCCGAGGCGGTCCGGGCGCAGCGGGTTGCGGAGTACAAGGAGCAGCTCATGCACCCGTACTACGCGGCCGAGCGGGGACTGGTCGACGACGTCATCGACCCCAGGGCGACCCGCTCCGTGCTCATCCGGTCGCTGGAGATGCTGCGGGCCAAACACGCCGACCTGCCCGCGCGCAAGCACGGCAACCCCCCGCAGTGAGTGCCCGTCAGGCACCGGTCCGCCGCGCGCGGTCCGGTGGCGAGAAGGAGGGACGGGCGTGACGCCCACGAGGCCCACTGTGCCCACGACGCCCACTGTGCCCACGACGCCCACGGCGCCCACGGCGCCCATGACGAGTGCGGCGACCACGGCGAGCGCGGCACCCATGACGAGCGCGGCCGGCGCGCCACAGGTGATCCGTGTGCTGAAGGGCCGCCCCGAGGCCGAGGAACTGGCCGCGCTGACGGCCGTCGTCCTGGCCCGCGCGGCGGCGGCCGAGGCCGAGCACACCGGCACGGCGAACGGAGGGCCGGCGTCGGCGGGCTGGCGCCGACCGGAGCGGGTCCGGGGGTTCCTCGGCCCGCGCACCTGGCGGGGCGACACCGCCGCCGCGCCGGGCGCCTGAGCCGGGCGCGACTCCCCGCCCCGTACGGCGCGTTCGCCGCCCGGTCCCCGCCCACTTCGCCATCCCCTCTCCTTCTCTTCTCCGCCTCCTCTTCTCCGCCTCCCCTTCTCTGTTTCCGCTTCTTCGTTCCCCTCTGCTTTCCGGTTTCTCTCTCCCACCCGTGCGAGGAGCACCCCATGACGCAGCGCACCCCGGTCCGAACCGGCCCGGAGGCGACGGCATGCGACTGCTGATCACCGGCGGAGCCGGGTTCATCGGCTCGCATTTCGTCCGTACCCTGCTCGACGGCGGCTACCCCGGGCACGAAGACACCCGGGTCACCGTGGTCGACAAGCTCACCTATGCCGGCAACCGGGACAACCTGCCCCGGGCGCACCCGCGGCTGGAGTTCGTCCGCGGCGACATCTGCGACACACAGCCGCTCGGCCGCGTCCTGCCCGGCCATGACGCGGTGGTCCACTTCGCCGCCGAGTCGCATGTGGACCGGTCGGTGCGGTCCGCGGCCGAGTTCGTCCGCACCAATGTGGGCGGCACCCAGGCCCTGCTGGACGCCTGCCTGGCGGCCGGCGTCGAGCGGGTCGTCCATGTCTCCACCGACGAGGTCTACGGTTCGATCGCGGAGGGCGCCTGGACGGAGGAGTGGCCGCTGCTGCCCAACTCCCCGTACGCCGCGTCCAAGGCGGCGTCCGACCTGATCGCCCGTGCCTACCACCGCACCCACGGCCTGAACGTGTCGATCACCCGCTGCTCGAACAACTACGGCCCGTACCAGCACCCCGAGAAGCTGATCCCGCTGTTCGTGACGAACCTGCTGGAGGGCAAGCCGGTTCCGCTGTACGGCGACGGGCGCAACGTCCGCGAATGGCTGCACGTCGACGACCACTGCCGGGCGATAGCCCTGGTGCTGGACCGGGGGCGGCCCGGCGAGATCTACCACGTCGGCGGCGGCGACGAGCGGACCAACCGGGACGTCACCGAACGGCTGCTCGCCCTCTGCGGCGCCGACCGGTCCCAGGTGCGGCAGGTGGCCGACCGCAAGGGCCACGACCTGCGCTACGCCCTGGACGAGACCAAGATCCGCGAGGAACTCGGCTATGCCCCGCGCGTCCCCTTCGAGCGGGGGCTCGCCGAGACCGTCGCCTGGTACCGCGACAACCCCGGCTGGTGGAAGGCCGTCAAGCACCGAAGCGAACAGTCCGCCCGACCGCACCAGGAAGGCAGCGCCTCATGAACGCCCACAAGGGACTGATCCTCGACGAGACCGTGAAATACCATCAGGACCTCCAGAACGAACGTCGCTTCGTGCCGGGGACGACGGAGATCTGGCCGGCCGGCGCGGTGCTGGACGCGGCGGACCGTACGGCCATCGTCGAGGCGGCGCTGGACATGCGGATCGCCGCCGGCCCCAGCGCGCGCCGGTTCGAGTCGCGGTTCGCGCGCAGGCTCGGCCACCGCAAGGCGCATCTGACCAACTCGGGCTCCTCCGCCAATCTGCTGGCGCTGGGCGCCTTCACCTCGCACCTGCTGGAGGACCGCCGGCTGCGGCCGGGCGACGAGGTGATCACGGTCGCGGCGGGCTTCCCGACCACGGTCAACCCGATCATCCAGAACGGGCTGATCCCGGTCTTCGTCGATGTGGAGCTGGGCACCTACAACACCACCGCGGCCCGGGTGGCCGAGGCGATCGGCCCCAGGACCCGGGCGATCATGATCGCGCACGCGCTGGGCAACCCCTTCGAGGCGACCGAGATCGCGCAGCTCGCCGAGGAGCACGACCTCTATCTGATCGAGGACAACTGCGACGCGGTGGGCTCCACCTACGACGGCAGGCTCACGGGCACCTTCGGGGACATCACCACGGTCAGCTTCTACCCCGCCCACCATCTGGCCATGGGGGAGGGCGGCTGCGTACTCACCTCGAACCTGGCGCTGGCCCGGATCGTGGAATCGCTGCGTGACTGGGGCCGGGACTGCTGGTGCGAGCCGGGCGAGACCAACAAGTGCCTCAAGCGGTTCAGCTACCAGATGGGCACGCTCCCCGAGGGCTACGACCACAAATACATCTTCAGTCACATCGGTTACAACCTGAAGGCCACCGACATCCAGGCCGCGCTGGGCCTGTCCCAGCTCGACAAGCTGGACCGGTTCTGCGCGGACCGGCGCCGCAACTGGAAGCGGCTGCGCGAGGGCCTGGACGGCATACCGCACCTGCTGCTGCCCGAGGCGACCGTACGCAGCGACCCGAGCTGGTTCGGCTTCGCGCTCACGGTCGACCCGGACGCCCCGTTCACGCGGGCCGCCCTGGTGGACTTCCTGGAGGGGCGCAAGATCGGTACCCGGCGGCTGTTCGCCGGCAACCTGACCCGGCACCCCGCCTATATCGGCAGCCCGCACCGGGTGGTCGGAGAGCTGACCAACAGCGACATCATCACCGACCAGACCTTCTGGGTCGGGGTCTACCCGGCGCTGACCGACGAGATGCTCGACTATGTGATCACCTCGGTGAAGGAATTCGTGGGGGCCCACTCATGACCACCGCACCCACCACCACGGCGGCCACGATCGCCGCCGGCTCCGTACCCGCCCCCGCCGGTCCCGCCGGCGCGGTCCGGCTGCGCTCCCGGCTCGACCGGGAGCTCCCGCACCGCTTCGCGCGCTCCGCGGCCACGCCGGAAAGCTCCCATCTGCGCACCGAGGACGTCGCCGGCTGGCTCGACGAGCGCCGTGCGACCCACCGCTTCCAGGTCGACCGCATCCCGTTCGCGGAGCTGGACGGCTGGTCCTTCCAGCAGGACACCGGCAATCTGGTCCACCGCAGCGGCCGGTTCTTCACCGTCGAGGGGCTGCGGGTGGCGACCACCTCCGGCCCGTACCGCCAGTGGCACCAGCCCATCATCAAGCAGCCCGAGGTCGGCATCCTGGGGATCGTCGTCAAGGAGTTCGACGGCGTGCTGCACCTGCTGATGCAGGCCAAGATGGAGCCGGGCAACCCCAACCTGCTCCAGATCTCGCCCACCGTCCAGGCCACCCGCAGCAACTACACCAAGGCCCACCGGGGCGCGGACGTGCGCTACCTCGACTACTTCACCGACCGCTCGCGCGGCCGGGTGCTGACGGATGTGCTCCAGTCCGAGCACGGCGCCTGGTTCTACCGCAAGAGCAACCGCAACATGATCGTGGAGGCGCTCGGCGAGGTCCCGCTCCACGAGGACTTCCGCTGGCTGACGCTCGGTCAGGTGGGCGAGCTGCTCCGCCGTGACAACGTGATCAACATGGACGCGCGGACCGTGCTGGCCTGCGCCCCGTTCTCCGACGCCGAGGGCGTCGCGCTGCACTCCGACACCGAGCTGCTGTCCTGGTTCACCTCCGAGCGGGCGCGGCACGACGTGGAGGCGGAACTGATCCCGCTGAACCAGGTTCCGGGCTGGCGGTGGGGCGAGAGGTCGATCGACCACGAGGACGGCCGCTACTTCAGTGTGGTCGCCGCCTCGGTGCAGGCCGGCAGCCGCGAGGTCAGCGGCTGGACGCAGCCTCTGTTCGAGCCCAAGGGCCTCGGGATGACCGCGTTCCTCACCCGGCGGATCGACGGGGCCCCGCATCTGCTCGCGCACGCCCGGGTGGAGGCCGGGTTCAAGGACACCGTCGAGCTGGGGCCGACCGTGCAGTACACGCCCTCGAACTACGCGCACCTGACGGAGCGCCCGCTGTTCCTGGACACGGTGCTGAACGCCGATCCGTCGCGGATCCGGTACGAGGCGGTGCACTCGGAGGAGGGCGGCCGGTTCCTGAACGCGGAGAGCCGCTACCTCTTCGTCGACGCGGACGAGACGGACGCGCCGCTCCAGGCCCCGCCGGGCTATCTGTGGGTCACCCCGTACCAGCTCACCCGTCTGCTGCGGCACAACCACTACCTCAATGTGCAGGCCCGCACACTGCTGTCCTGCCTGACCTCGGGAGCGGTCCGACTCTGATGGAACCGTTGCGCATCGGCGTGCTCGGCTGCGCCGGCATCGCCCGCCGCCGCATGCTGCCGGCCTTCCGCGCCTGTCCCGGCACGGAGCTCGTCGCGATCGCCTCCCGGGACGGCCGCCGGGCCCGGGAGACGGCCGCGGAAGCCGGCTGCGAGCCCGTGCACGGGTACGCGGAGCTGCTGGCCCGCCCCGACATCGACGCCGTGTACGTACCGCTGCCGGCGGCTCTGCACGAGCGGTGGGTACGGGCGGCCCTGGAGGCCGGCAAGCATGTGCTGGGAGAGAAGCCGCTCACCACCGACCCGGCGGCGACCGCCGCGCTGGCCGCGCTGGCCGCCTCCTCGGGGCTGGCCCTGCGGGAGAACGTGATGTTCGTCCACCACTCCCAGCACGCCGCGGTGCGGCACCTGGTCGCGGACGGGGCGATCGGCGAGGTCCGGGCCTTCCGTGCCGCGTTCACGGTGCCCCGGCTGCCCGACGGCGACATCCGGTACGACCCGGCGCTGGGCGGCGGCGCCCTGTGGGACACCGGCGTCTACCCGGTCCGCGCCGCCCTGCACTTCCTGGGCGAGGACCTGGACGTTGTCGGCGCCACCCTGGTACGGGGCGGCCCCGGCCGGGCCGTGGACACGGCGGGCGCCGCCCTGCTCAGGGACGCCGCCGGAGTGGGCGCTCAGCTCACCTTCGGGCTGGACCACGCCTACCGGTCGGGGTACGAACTGTGGGGCAGCACGGGCGTCCTCACGGTGGACAGGGCGTTCACCCCGCCGGCCGGGATGCCACCGCGGGTCCGGCTGGAGCGTGGGGCCGCGACCACGGAGATCGACCTGCCGGCGGACGACCAAGTGCTGCGTACGGTCGCCGACTTCGCCGACGCCGCCCGTACCGGCGCCGCGCTCGACACCGCGGTGCTGCGCCAGGCGGCCCTGCTGGAGCGGATACGCGGGAGCGCGTCCCCCGGCTGAGGGGTCACGCGGAACTCCGGGAGCCGCGCCGGCCGCTTCACCGGCGCGCCCGGCGCGGCTCCCGGGACCGCGCACGACCTGTCATCCCGTCATCTCTTCCCCGCATCCCCGCATCCCCGCATCCCCCGCATCCCCGCACACCGCCGCCGTCTCCGCGGCGACGGCCCTCGAACCCCTGGGAGTTGCCCCCGTGTCCGCTGCACCGCCTCCCGCACCGCCACGCCCGCACGGCCATCTCCCGGTCTCCGCCGGGGCCGGGCCGGCGGTGCGGTCCGTCACCCTCGACGCCGACGGCATCCCCCTCTCGGGGCTGCTGGCGCGGCCCCGGCAGGGGCCGTCCCGGGCGGTGGTGGTCGCCCTGCACGGCAGCGGTATGAGCGCCGGCTATTTCGACAACCGGGCCAGGCCCGGACTGTCGCTGCTCGCCCTCGGGGCCGAACTCGGCTACACCGTGCTCGCGCTGGACCGGCCCGGCTACGGCGCCTCGGCCCGGCCGATGCCCGAGGGGCAGAGCCTGGCCGGGCAGACCGCGGCGCTCCACGCGGCCCTGGCCGGCTTCGCCCGAGAGCACGAGCCCGGCGCGGGATTCTTCCTGCTCGCGCACTCCAACGGCGGCCGGCTCGCACTGTCCACGGCCGCGGGCGAGCACCCACCGCCGGGCCTGATCGGGCTGGACATCTCCGGGCTGGGCAGCGCGTTCGCGGTCGGACCCGATCAGTTGCCGGGGACCGGCACCCGAGGGGCCTGGCGTCGGCACTGGGGGGCACTGCGCCTGTACCCGCCGGACGCGTTCCGGCTGGGGCAGCGCCTGGTGACACCCGTGCCGGCGCGGGAAGCCCACGAGACCGTGCTGTGGCCGCGGATGTACCCCGGCCTCGCGGCCCGGGTGCGGGTGCCGGTCCGGTACACGTTCGCCGAGCAGGAGCAGTGGTGGCGGTGTGACGACGAAGCCCTGCGCGAGCTGGTGACTCCGCTGGCCGCGCGGCGGGTCCGGGTGGACCGGCAGCCGGACGCCGGGCACAACATCAGCCTGGGCTGGGCCGCCCGTACCTACCATCTGCGGGCCCTGGCCTTCCTGGAGGAATGTCTGCTGGCACGGGACGCGGCGGCCCCCCGGCGTATCTGAGCGCTGTCCCGTATTTGACGGCGCGGAATGAAACCGACCGGAGCGGCGCACACTCCTGACGCAAGTTGACATCGGCCTGACACGGGGACGGTTGCACCCGGAATCCGCTCACTGGAGACTCAAGTGCGTCCCGAGCACGAATCCCCCTTCCATTCCGACATTCCGCGACAGGGTCCGCAACAGAAAACCTTTTCCCGTTTCTGACGAGGAGTAAATTCCGTGCGATTCAATCTCATGGGCCCCTTCGAGATCGTGACCGACGACGGCAGGACCTACCGTCCCGGCACCCCGAAGGTCTGCCAGACCCTGGCACTGCTGCTCACCCGGCCGAACGAGATCATCACGGCCGAGTCCCTCATCCAGGAACTGTGGGGGGAACGTCCGCCGCGCAGCGCCGTCACCACCCTCCAGACCTACGTGTACCACGCCCGCCGGATGTTCGTGAACGAGCGGCTGGGCGACCCCGACCGCCCCCTGATCGTCACCTGCCCGCCCGGGTACGCGATCCAGGTGGACGACGACGGGGTGGACGTCCAGGTCTTCGAACGCCTGGTCAACCACGCCCGCACACTCCTCGCGGACGGGGACGCGGCCCTGGCGCTGCGCACCGTCGGGCAGGCGCTGGAGCTGTGGCGCGGACCTGCCCTCGCCAACTTCCCCGCGGGTGACGTGCTCACCGGTCATATCGCGCACCTGGAGGAGCTGCGCATCCGGGCGTACGAGATCCGGATCGAGGCCACGGCCGAGCTGGGCCAGCACCGGGAGTCGATACCGGACCTGCGCCGGCTGATCAGCGACTACCCGCTCAACGAGTGGTTCCACAGCCGGCTGATCGCCGCCCTGGGGGCGACCGGCCGCCGGGCCGAGGCACTCCAGGCCTACCAGAACGTGCGCCGGCTGCTCGCCGACGAACTGGGCCTGGAACCCTCACTGGAGCTCAAGCGGCTCCAGCTCGGGCTGCTGAACCCGGAGCCGCCGCGGACGGCGCACCGCGATCTCGTCGGTGTGAAGTCGGCCTGAAAAACCCCGAACGCGGAAGCGGGAAAGGAAAAACGACCCGGAGGGATTTCGTCCTCCCGGGCCGTTTCTTCTTTCTTGTCCGTCCGCCTTCCGCCGCTATCCCTCGTTCCGCTCCACGCCGGAGAGCGAACGCAGAATCGCGGTCTGCCGGGCGTCCCGCACCCGGACCCACTCCTCGTAGGTCCGGGAACCGTACGCGGCCTCCGCCTGCTCGATGAGGGAGTTGACGGTGGCCTCGTCCATGGACGGCCGGCCCAGCACCTCCCAGCCGCGCTCCAGACCCGCTCCCAGGGTGCCCAGCCACTTGCGCAGACCGCCCTGGCCGCCGCCGAGGTGGAAGGCGAGGAAGGGGCCGACGGTGGCCCAGCGCAGACCGATGGAGTGGGTGACCACCCGGTCCAGCTCCTCCAGGGTGACCACACCCTCGCGTACCAGATGCACCGACTCGCGCAGCAGCGCGGACTGGAGCCGGTTGGCGGCGAACGCCAGGATCGGCTTGTGCAGCACGACGGGCACCCGGCTGACGGACTCGAAGAACTCCACCGCCTCGCGGACCGCGTCCGGCGAGGTGCGCTCACCGGCCACGACCTCCACCAGCGGCACCACGTGCGGCGGGTTGAAGGGGTGGCCGACCACCAGGCGCGAGGAGTCGGCCATTCTCGCGCCCAGGTCGTCGGGGCCGAGGGTGGAGGTCGAGGACAGGATCAGCGCCCCGGCCGGCGCGGCCTTGCCGATCCGCTCGAACAACTCCTGCTTGAGCTCCAGGTTCTCCGGCGCGTTCTCGACGACGACATCGGCGTCGGTGACCGCGCGGTCGAGGTCGGGCTCGAACTCCAGGCGTGCGGCGAAGCCCGCCGGGTCGGCCGTGCCCTCGGGCAGATAGGGCGCGAACAGGTCGAGGGCTTCCGCGACGACGCGCGGCGCGTCCGCACGGCGGCTGTTGACCCGCACCCGCAGACCGTGGCCGAGGAACAGGGCGATCCAGCCCAGGCCGATGGTGCCGGCGCCGATGACGGTGACCGTACGCGGCCCGCCGCCGGCCGCCCCGGTGTTCTGCGTGGGGGTCCCGCTCACGCCCGGCCCTCCTTCAGCTTGGGGATGACCCGCTCGGCCATCAGCCGCATGGAGGTGGCCGCGTCCTCGAAGGACAGATGGCCGGAGTGCACGCCCAGACTGATGGTGATGTCGTCGCCGAACCACTCGGCGATCTGCTCCAGTTGGGCGCGGACCTGCTCGGGCGAGCCGATCAGCAGCTTGTTGTGCTTCAGCTTCTGCTCGAAGTGGGAGGTCCTGGTGGCCTCGGCCAGTTTCTCGTAGCCCGGGTAGGCGTCGGAGCGGGTGTCGGCCCACGAGGCGACGGCGTCCCGGATCGCGGCGGTGTTGCGCTCGTCGTCGTAGCGCCCCTTGCCGCGGGCCTCCTCGCCGTCCTTGGCCACCACGCACGGGTAACTGAAGTGGATCTGCTCGGTGCCGGGGGTGCGGCCGGAGGCGGCCCACTCGGCGCGGTAGCTCGCGACGCGGCTCTGCATCTCCTCGGTGGACATCACGTTCGGCACCGACTGGAGGCTGTGGCCCGCCCGGCCGGCCTCGGCGCAGGCCTCGGCGCTGCGCGCGGTGGTGACGAACACCGGCGGGTGCGGCTGCTGCACCGGGCGCGGCAGCAGGGTGACCGGGCCGAACCGGTGGAAGCGGCCCTCGAAGACCACGTCCTCCTCGGACCACAGCCGCTTGATGGCCTCGACACCCTCGACGAACCGGTCCTTGGACTCGTCGAGCGGGATCCCGAACGCCTTGAACTCGTCCGGCAGGAAGGCCCGGCCGAAGGCCGCGTCGACCCGGCCGCCGGAGATGTTGTCGAGCATGGCCAGCTTGCCGGCGAGTTTGACGGGGTGCTGGAAGGCGGGGATGGTCGCGCTGGTGCCCAGCCGCACCCGCTCGGTCCGGCCGGCCGCCGCGGCCAGGAAGGTCACGGGGTCGGGGCTGTAGCCGCCGTAGGGGAAGAAGTAGTGCTCGACCATCTTCACATGGTGGAAGCCGAGTTCCTCGGCCAGGTCGACCAGGCGGAGCGCCTCGTCGAAGTACTGCCGGCCGGACCGGTCGGCGGGGCCGACGGTGGGGAAGAAGACGATGCCGAATTTCATGGGAACTCCTCAGTCCCGGCCGGAGCCGTCGTGGCGGAGGTCGCGTTCGCGGACCTGCCAGCCGCCGTCCGCCGGCACCAGGTGGTCGTGGCAGACGACGCTGGCGAAGATGTCGAGGGCGCCGCCCCGGGGGGTGCGCATGGCCAGCGCGTAGGTACGGGTGCGCAGTGAGCCGTCCGCCTGGGGGCGGACATCGAGCATGGCCAGCCAGTGCCGGAAGTCGATCTTGTCCGTGTCCAGCCGGGCCTGCCGGGCGGTGGCCGACTCACGGATCGCGGCGCGTCCCTCGACCGGGGCGTTCAGCCGGCTGGCCTCCTGGAACGTGGCGTCCTCGGTGAAGGTCTCGGCCCATTCGGCGGGCCGGCCGTCGTCGATCAGGCCCATCTGGCGGGCGTAGAACTGCTGGACCCGCGCGTACAGTTCGGCGGAGACGAAGGGCTCCGCCGTCCCTGGCGTGAGAAGGGTGTCGCTCATGGAGACTGCCTTTCCTCAGGAGGTGCCGGTGGCCCGGCCGGGGATGGTCGTCGCAGGAGTGCGGGGGCCCGGCGGCGTGGCGTCGGCCAGCAGCCGTGCCCCGTAGCCGGCACCCGCCGGGTCGAAGCGGAGGGCGACATGGCCGGCCAGGCCGTGGATGTCGCGCCAGACCCGCTGGAGCGGATGTCCGGCCTGCTGGGCGGAGCTGCCGGCGGTGCGCAGCAGCCGTTCGACGGTGTCGACCAACTGCTCGACGGCGTACGCGCAGTCCGCGGGGCCGCGCACCTGCTCGACGGGGGACGCGCCGGGCGCGTCCGCCACCCGCGCGGCACGTTCCAGCAGCAGGGCCGCGGCATCGGTGGCGATGGTGGCGCGGGCCAGGACACCGGCCGGGACCGGGTTCTCGGCGCCGCCGCCGGGGGCCGTGTGCGCGGCCCAGGTGCGCAGCGCCGCGCGGGCGGCGCCGAGCGCGGGTGCGCCGAAGAGCGGACCGCTGAGCAGGCGCAGCGGGGCGGTGTGGCAGCGGGCACCGGAGCCGACACTGCGGCCGGTGAGCATGTCCTCGCGGGCGAAGCCGCGGTGCGCGGGGACGAAGACATCGTCGACGACCAGGGTGTTGCTGCCCGTCCCGCGCATGCCGACCGGGGCCCATGTGTCCGCCACCCGGTAGTCGTGGCGCGGCAGGGCGAGGAACCACGGGACCCGCGTTCCGTCCTGTGGCACCGGAGCGCACACCAGTGCCCAGTCGGAGAAGTCGACGGCGCTGGTGAAGGGCCACTCGCCGGTCACCCGCCAGCCGCCGGCCACCGGGGTGGCGCCGCCGTGCGGGATGAGCGCGCCCACCACCACGGTGTCCGGCCCCTTGGACCACAGCTCGTGCTGCCCCTCCTCGGGCAGATAGGCGCCCATCCGGGCGGCGCCCGCGATCACCGAGGCGCACCAGGCGGCCGAGGTGCAGCCCTCGGCGACGGCCGAGACGGCGTGCAGCAGGTCGCCCGTGGTGCCGGCGTCCCCGCCCCGGTGGGCGGGGACGAAGTGCCGGGCGAACCCGGCGTCGACGACGGCCTCGGCGACCGCCCGGGGCAGTACGCGCTCGGCGTCGGAGCGTTCGGCGTGGCGGGCGGCGGCGACGGCCGCCTCCCGCGCCGCGGAGACCAGATCCGTACCGGATCTCGGCCGACTCGGCATCGTGGACCACTTCCTCGTTCCTCGGGGCACGCGGCCAGACGGGCGGACAACACCGCCACCCTGGCCGGGAGCGATCCAGCGCCGATGGAGCACGGCTCGACGTCCGCCCCGGACCGGCGGGGCCGGGGCGCGGGACGCGGCCCTCGACCCGGGTTCGACCGGGGGCGTGCAGCCTCGGAGGACAAGGGGCACCCGGTGGCCCCGGGCCTACGACGACGTGAGGTGAGGATCGGTGAAGGGAATCATCCTGGCCGGAGGGAACGGCACCCGGCTGCACCCCATCACCCTCGGGGTGTCCAAGCAGTTGCTGCCCGTCTACGACAAGCCGATGATCTACTACCCGCTGTCCGTGCTGATGCTGGCCGGTATCCGCGACATCCTCGTCATCTCCTCGCCCCGGGACCTGCCGCAGTTCCGCGGGGTGCTCGGGGACGGCCGCCCGCTGGGCATCCGTCTGTCGTACGCCGAGCAGGCCCGGCCCAACGGGCTCGCCGAGGCGTTCACCATCGGCGCCGACCACATCGGCGACGACTCCGTCGCCCTGGTCCTGGGCGACAACATCTTCCATGGGCCCGGCTTCTCCCTGCTGCTCCAGGAGCACACTCCGCACACCGACGGCGCCCTGCTGTTCGGTTACCCGGTCCGGGACCCGGAGCGGTACGGGGTGGGGGAGGCGGACGAGAACGGCCGGCTCATCTCACTTGAGGAGAAGCCCGCCGAGCCGCGCTCCAACCGGGCCATCACCGGCCTGTACTTCTACGACAACGATGTGGTGTCCATCGCCCGGAGTCTGCGTCCCTCGGCCCGCGGCGAGTTGGAGATCACCGATGTCAACAAGGAGTATCTGGCCCGGGACAAGGCCCGGCTGGTGGATCTCGGGCGGGGCTTCACCTGGCTCGACACCGGCACGCACGACTCGCTGCTGGACGCCGGGCAGTACATCCAGACCCTGGAGCACCGCCAGGGCCTGCGGATCGCCTGCATCGAGGAGGTGGCGCTGCGTCTGGGCTTCATCGACGCGGAGCGGTGCCACCAACTGGGCGAGCGGCTGGGCAAGTCGGGGTACGGCCAGTACGTCATGGAGATCGCCCGGTCGCTGCGGGACGCCGGACCCCGGGAGCGGGCGGGTTCGCTCGCGGGACCGCGCCACGACGGCATCTCCGCGATGCCCACCGCGGTGTGACCCGCCCCGCCGTACGACACCGTACGGCGCGGGATTCCGGCTCGGGAACAGTTCGGGCCGGGCGTCGGCGTAGCGTGCCGGTGTGGAGGAACTGGCAGATGGGCTCGGGAGTTCGCACGAGTCCACCGACCTCGTGGAGGGCACGATGACCGACCGTACGCACAGCACCGAAGGCACGCAGGAGGTGACCCTCTGGGTCGATCCGGTCTGCGCCTGGACCTGGATCGCCTACACGTGGCTGCGTGAGGCGGCCACGGTGCGCCCGCTGTCGCTGTCGGTCCGTCCGACCGGGCTGGGCTATCTCCAGGGGGCTCCGGGCCAGGACGAGGAGCACGCGAGATTCCGGGAGCTGGCCCCGGGCCCCGTGCGGGTGCTGGCCGCCGCCGCGGCCGGACACGGCGCGCAGGCGGTCGGCCCTCTGTACGAGGCGGTGGCGCGCCGCTTCCACGGGGCGGGCGGGCTCTACGAGGGACTGCACGAGCGGGTGCGGGGGCTGTCCGTCCCGGCCAAGCGGGAGATCCAGGCCTCGCTGCTGGAGCAGGCACGGGACGTGGTCCGCGAGGCGCTCGACGAGTGCGGGCTGCCGGCGCGGCTGGCCGAGGCCATGGGCTCGTCCGCATGGGACGAGGACCTGCGCGCGTCGCATGGGTCGATTCCGCGCGACGGGCAGGAGCTGGAGATCCTCGGGGTACCGGTGATCTCGGTGGGCGGCCGGGTCGGGGTGTTCGGTCCGGTGCTGCGTTCCGCGCCGGCCGGGGAGCGCGCGGGCGCGCTGTGGGACGGCTTCGCCGCCCTGGCGAGCGAGGACGCCTTCCTCGAACTGCGCCGGGTGACCCCACGCCCGGTACCGGCACCGGCGGGCTGAGCCGCCGGGAGCGGCACGAGTACGGGCGGGGCCCGGCGGACCCGCTCCGCCGGGCCCCGCCCGTACTCTCCTCCGGCCGGCCGTCAGGACGCGGCCGGTTCCGGCTTCGGGAGGTCCGCCCGCGGGGCCTCGGTCCGCTTGGCCCGCTTGGGCAGCAGGAAGGCGAGGCCGAAGCCGACCAGCATCACGCAGCCGCCCGCCAGGAAGACCGCGCTCATCGCCTCGGCGATGCCGTCCACCACCGGGGCCGCGAGCCGCCGGTCCGCGGTGAGCAGGAAGGAGGTGTCGTCGAGATTGATCCCCCCGGCCCCCTTCGCGGTCTCCACGATGGGCTGATTGGCCGGATTGGCCAGCACCGCCGGGTCGTTGAGCGATGCCTGGAACTCGGGGCTCCGGCCCACCCTGGCGATGGCCTCCGCGATCCGGCTGTCGGCGAGGGAGAACATCATCGACAGGAACAGGGCCGTACCGGCGGCGCCGCCGATGCCGCGGAAGAAGGAGTAGGCGGCGCTGGAGACACCCATGTCCTCCTTGGCCGAGTTGTTCTGCAGGGCCAGCAGGGTGACCGGGAAGCAGATGCCGACGCCCGCGCCGAGCAGATAGATCAGCGCACCCACCAGCCACAGCGGGGAGCCCCGGTCGAGCGGGACGAAGGCGAACAGGGTGCCGGAGACCATGCCCATGCCCAGGAGCAGGAAGGCCCGGTACCGGCCGGACCGGTTGATGACCTTGCTCAGGCCCCGGCTGGTGGTCAGCACGCCGACCGTCTGGAGGATCAGCATCAGCCCTGCCTCGCCGGGGCTCAGGCCCTTGACGAGCTGGAGGTAGAGCGGCAGGAAGATCAGAGAGCCGAACACCCCGATCCCGATGATGACATTGGCGCTGTTGATCACCGTGAACAGCCGGTTCCTGAACAGCCTGAGCGGGATCACGGCCGCGTCGGCCATCCGCCGCTCGGCGGTCAGGAAGAGCACCAGGCCGACCAGGCCGAGCGCGAGCAGCGACAGGGACAGCGGTGAAGCCCAGCCCCAGTGCCTGCCCTGCTCGGAGACGACCAGCCACGGCCCGAGACAGATGACCAGCCAGGCCGCGCCGGCGTAGTCGATCCGCTGCTCACGGCGTTTGCCGGGCATGGTGAACTTGCGGTGCACCACGAGCAGGGCGACGATCCCGATCGGGATGTTGATCAGGAACGCCCAGCGCCAGCCGTCGATCCCCAGCAGGGTGTCCGCGCCGGCGAACAGTCCGCCGACCGGCGCCCCCGCCACACCGGCGATGGCCGAGACGGCGGAGAACCAGATCTGGTAGCGGGCCCGCAGCTCGGGCGTCAGGACATCGCCCATGATCGCGAAGGCGAGCGCGGTCAGCCCGCCGCCGCCGATGCCCTGGAGCGCACGGTAGGCCGCGAGCTGGTACATCGATCCGGCCATGCCGCACAGCAGCGAACCGACCAGGAAGATGCCGATCGCCAGCATGTACAGCTTCTTGCGGCCGTACAGGTCGGACAGCTTGCCGAACAACGGGGTCGCGATCGTCGAGGTGACGATGTAAGCCGTGGTCGCCCAGGCCTGGAGGGTCTGGCCCCGCAGATCGTCGGCGATCGTGCGCATCGAGGCGGCGATGATGACGAAGTCGAGCGACGACAGCATCAGGCCCAGCATCAGCCCGATGATGACCACTCGGACGGCACGGAACTCCGGTGTGCCGGGGACCTCCGCGGCCGCGCGCTCTCCTGCCATGCCTCAGCCCTCGTACGGACGGGCGGCCCGGCCCTCGCGCAGGGTCAGACCCCACCAGGCGAGCTGGTCCAGCAGCACGGCGGCGGCCTTGGCGGTGCCGTCCGCGTCGTGCGGACGGCCGTCGTCGTCGAACTTCTCCCAGGCCATGTGGAAGCTGACGGTGTCGCGCAGGGTGACGGCGTGCAGCTCGGCGAAGACCTGGCGGAGCTGCTCCACGGCCCGGCTGCCGCCGGCCATGCCGCCGTAGGAGACGAAGCCGACCGGCTTGGCACGCCACTCGCTGTAGACGTAGTCGATGGCCAGCTTCAGGGAGGCCGGGTAACCGTGGTTGTACTCGGGGGTGATGACGACATAGCCGTCGAGACCGCCGATGCGCTGGGCCAGGCGCGGAGCGCCGTCCGGGGCGCCCGACGGGTCGAGGGTGAGCTTCAGCTCGTCGACGAGGGCGGGCTCGGACAGGTCGATGACATGGATCTCCATGTCATCGCGCTGGCCGATCTCGGAGATGAACCACTGCGAGATCTTGTCGGCGAACCGGCCGGTGCGCACGCTGCCGATGAGGACACCGATCTTGAGCGGGGTCTGGGACATGCGGGGATTCCTCGATTCGGTGAATGACCAACAGAGCAGGCGGAGCAGGCAGAACAGATGGAACGGGGTGGGCCGGGGGGCCCGGGGAACCGCGGCGGTACGGCGCGGTTCCCCGGGCCCGTACGGCCCGCCGTGCCGGCTCAGTCGACGAGCAGAACGATCTTGCCGCGGCCGTGGCCCGTCTCCAGCTCACGGTGCGCGTCCGCGGCCTGGGCCAGCGGGAAGGTCTTGCGCACATGGACCGTGAGCTTGCCCTCGGCGACCAGGGCGGCCAGCTCGCCGAGCCGCTGCGCGGAGCGCTGGCTGCCGATCCACCGCACGCCCAGCTCCTCGTAGACCTCGTAGGCGAAGATGGTGCCGACCCGGTCCTTGTCCTTGACCAGCTCGGCCGCCACCCGCAGGCCGTCGGCGCTCGCGGTGTCCAGGGCCGCGTCCACGCCCTCGGGGGCCGCCTCGCGCACCCGGTCGATCAGCCCCTCGCCGTAGACGACCGGGACCGCGCCCAGCTCACGCAGATAGGCGTGGTTCTCCTCGCGGGCGGTGGCGATCACCCTGGCGCCGCGCAGCACCGCGATCTGCACCGCGAGGCTGCCGACACCACCGGCGGCGCCGTTGATGAGAACGGTCTCGCCCGCGGAGACCCCGAGGATCTCGATCGCGGTGTGCGCGGTCTGCCCGGAGGCGGAGAGGCCGCCGGCGACCTCCCAGGAGAGTGCGGCGGGCTTCGCCACGATCTGGTCGGCCGGGGCGACCACGTACTGCGCGTAGGTGAGCTGCGTACGGTAGCCCAGCACCTCGTCACCGGGGGAGAAGCCGGTGACGCCCTCGCCCACCGCGTCCACCACACCGGCGAAGTCACCGCCGGTGATGTGCGGGAAGGTGAGGGTGAAGCCGGGCGGGTTCCAGCCCGAGCGCACCGCGCAGTCGGTGGGCTGGGAACCGGCCGCCTTCACACGCACCCGCACCTCGCCCGGCCCCGCCTCGGGAAGGGGGACCTCCATCAGTTCCAGAACCTCGGGACCCCCGAACGCGTGGAACGCGGCAGCCTTCATATGCAACACCCCTTTGTATCCATTGGTTTCGCTGTCCGCGGACCCCTGCTGGGGGGCGGTTTGAAAAACGTAAAATCTCAAGTGCGCTTGAGGTCAAGCGGCGGCCGGCGAAGTGGCCGGAAGTACCGTGCGCGTGTTCCTCACGCTGCTCGGGGCAACCCGAGGAACGGTCAAGAACGGCTCGACGCCGGGCGGGGAGAGAGGGCTCTCCCCGCCCGGCGTCGCAAGGGGTGCGCGGCGGTCACCGCGGGGCGGTCACCGGTCCGCGGTCACTGCACGGTGGTGCTGGACAGCTGCACCGGGATGGCCGGATCCGGATAGCACTGGACCGGGGTGAAGTCGTTGATGGTGGTGTCCAGACGCTTCATGGACAGGCCCGTGTCGTCGAAGCCCGTACCGCCGGCCGAGGTCACCAGGGTGCCGCTGGAAGGCGCGGTGTAGACGGCCTCCACGATCGGCAGTTCGAAGGTGGTGCCGCCGTAGAGGGGGCCGCTGACCCGGAGGGTGAGCTGATGGCCGACCGCGACGACGGACCGGGTGGAGGTGCCGAGGTTGCTGCCGCCGGTCAGCTTCAGGCTGACCAGGTGCGCGCCCGCCGGCTGGTTTATCCTGACCGCGATGTCCCGGACCTCCTGCTGGTACGCGGGGTTGAGGGTGAAGGGGCCCTGGGCGTACTTCACGGTGAACTTCTGATGGGGCGACACGGTGGCGGGCGCCGTGACGTCGAAGACGCGGTTGCTGCCGTACTCGCTCCACACACCGTTCTCCGGCACGCGGCACAGGAACGGGACGGTGACGGGTGCGGCGACGGCACTGCCGGATGCGGCCATGACACCGGCGGTGGCCAGGGCTGCTGCGACGACGAACCGGCGTGCGGCGGTCTTGCGGATCAAGATCACTCCTTGGGTCGGGCTGCCACACCGGCAGCCCGACGGAAACTAGCCCCGCCTCCTGGAGACTGGCTCGAAAGTCACTGTTCCAACAGCTTTCGAGCGGTACGAGACGCCGTCGCCGCAGGGTGCTGGCAAGAGCCGTCCGACTGGGGAACGGGGTTGCAGAGTGAAGGTCAAGGGCCTCAAGGACAAGGTCGCCGTGGTCACCGGAGGTACCAGGGGACTGGGATTGAAGATCACCGAGGCGTTCGTCGCCGAGGGTGTCCGGGTGGTGGCCGCCGCGCGGGGCACCGTGGACGCCGCCGAGAGCCTCCGTCACCTCGGTGACCGGGCCGTCTTCGAGCGGGCGGACGTACGCGACCCGGAGTCGGTGCGCTCACTGCTGAGCGTGGCGGCGGACCGGTTCGGCGGCGTGGACATCGTGGTGGCCAACGCGGGGCTGAGCAGGCCGGGGCCGGTCGCGGGGCTGTCCTTCGAGGACTGGTCGGAGGCGTTGGACACGAATGTGAACGGCGTCTTCCACTGCGTCAAGGAGGCGGTGCCGTATCTGGAGAAGAGCGAGAACGGCCGGATCATCACGCTCTCCTCGGCCCTGGGCAGCCGGCCCACCCGTGGCGCCGCCTCGTACTGCTCGACCAAGGCGACGGTGGAGATGTTCACCCGGGTGGCGGCCCTGGAGCTGGCGCCCCGGGGCATCACCGTCAACTGTCTGTCCCCCGGCTTCATCGACGAGGGGATGGGCAAGCTGCTGAAGATGAACGAGGCCGTGTGGAGCCAGTTCGCGCCCAAGGCCTCGCTGGGGCGGATGGGCCTGGGGGAGGAAGTGGCGGACGCCGCCGTCTATCTCGCCTCCGCCGCCGGTTCCTATGTCAACGGGCATGTGCTGGAGGTCAACGGCGGTCTGTCCTGGTGACACGGGATCGCGAACGGAACGGAAGGGCGGCCCCCGGTCTCCGGGGGCCGCCCTTTCGTGCTGGCGCGGCGTCAGGCGCCCGCGGTGACCGGGACGCTCTGTCCGGTGACGGCGGTGTTCGCCGCCGAGGCCAGGAACACCACGACACGGGCGACCTCGGCCGCCTCCAGCAGCCGGCCCAGCGGGGCCCGGCCTGCGTAGCGCTCGGCGACGCCGAAACTGTCGGCCATCCGCTCCTCGTTGCGGAAGGTCCGGGTCAGGCCGGGGATCACCACATTGGAGAGGATGTCCCCGTCCCGGCCCAGGCTGAACGCCGAACTGCGCGAGAAGCCGTGCAGGGCCGCCTTGGCCGCCGCGTAGTACTCGGACCCGATCCGTCCTCCGTCGGTCTCCAGCACGCCCTCGGTGACCAGGCTCGACGAGAGATGCACGATCCGGCCCCAGCCGCGCCGGCGCATCGTCGGGGCGGCCAGCCGGGTCAGTTCCATCGCTCCCTCGATGTTGTCGCGCAGCTTGCCCTGCCAGTCGTCGCCGATCTCCTCGAACCGGTCCCCGGGCGGCCGGAAGCCGAAGGGACGGAACGCGTTGTTGACCAGGACGTCGATCCGGCCGGTCCAGCCGAGCGCCGAGTCCACCAGGGCGCGCGCGGTGGCCGGGTCGCCCAGGTCGTACGGGGCGGTCAGGGCGCGGCCGCCGCTCTTCTCCACCAGTTCGGCGGTCACGGCCGCGTCCTCGGGCCGTGAGCGGTAGCCGATCACCACATCGGCGCCCTCCGCGCCGAAGGCGGTCGCTATCTCCCGTCCCATACCGCCGGACGCGCCGGTGACCAGGACGGTGCGGTTGTTCAGACCCAGATCCACGGCGTCACCCCGCCGTCGGGGCCGAGGCCCGGTCCGGCTCCGTCGGAGCGGCGGGCGGCGCCGGCCCGGTCTTGCGGCGGGCACGGGCGAAACGCCGTACGGCCGGCACCTCGATCAGCCGGTAGAGGATCCACGCCGCGAGCAGGGTGAGGGCGAAGTCCAGGACGATCATCCCGATCGCGGGCAGGGTGTCCCAGGTCCGGCCGGGCACCCTGCCCATCGGCCCGTACCACATGACCAGCATGTGGACCATGTAGAAGGCGAAGGAGAGTTCACCGAGCAGGACGGCGGTGCGGTTGCGGAAGACCGAGGGCCGGTCACCGGTGTCCGCCGCGGCTCCGGCGGCCACGATCAGCGCCAGCGGGAGGACCGTGGGCGCGACGATGCCGTACGCGTCGGGCAGCCAGACGGTCAGCGCGTAGCCCGGGACGAGGGTGAGCAGGGCCGGGCCCAGGCCCAGCGGGATCCAGCGCCCGGACATGACGATCCGGGCCATCACGATGCCGAGGGTGAACTCCAGCAGCCGGGTGGCCGGCAGGCAGTAGACGAACCAGTACTGGTACCAGGAGATCGGGTAGTACGGCATGTCCGGTTCGGTGGGCAGCAGTTGGGAGACCAGCGCGACCAGCACCGTGCCGGCGAACAGCAGTCCCGCGCAGAGCCACAGCCGGCGCGCCGGGACGGCCCGGACCCAGCGCACCACCCAGGGGAACGACAGATAGAAGAGCAGCTCCGCGGCGAGGGACCAGCTCGGCCCGTTGGTGCCGAAGAAGACGTCCTCGACCGGGAACCAGGCCTGGATCAGGAAGAGGGACGGCACGGTGTTGTTCACCGTGGCCGCGTAGCCGCCGAGCCACACCATCAGCAGCAGCCCCAGCGCCCAGGTCACCAGGTGATTGGGGAAGATCTTCGCGAGCCGGCGGCGCCAGAAGGCCAGGGGCCGGTCGGAGTCACGGGCCGACCAGGTCAGCACGAAGCCGCTGAGGACGAAGAAGAAGCCGACCCCGACGAAGCCCAGCTTGGCCACATAGGTCACCAGGGCCCCTTCGAGGTCCTTGTCGGTGAAGATGCCGTAGGTGAACGCGTGGCAGACGAACACCATCAGCGAGGCCACGAACCGCATCCCGGTCAGCGTGGGCAGCCGGGACGGACGGCCGGCCCCCGGCGCGCGCCCGGTGGTGACATCGGCGCTCACGCCCGCGGCTCCCCGGTCTTGCGGCCGACCGCGATGACATAGCCGAGCACCTCGCCCTCCAGCACGCCGACCTTGGAGAGCATCGCCTTGAACTCGTCGGCGAACTCCTTGCCGCCGCGCTCGGCGATATAGGCGTACTTCTCGTCCAGCACCTCGGGGATACGGGCGGCGGAGCGGTGCAGATGGGCGGTGGCGTCCTCGAACCGGGTGATCTCCAGCCCGGCGTCCAGCAGGAGCCGGCGGTACCCCTCGATGGTCGGCAGCGCCTCGACGGTGAAGCCCTCCTTGAGCGCGACCCGCTGCTCGGCCGAGAGGCCGGTGCGCTCCGCGTAGTCCGACAGCACGAACCGGCCGCCGGGAACCAGGACCCGCTCGATCTCGCGGAGCGCCTTCGACCGGTCCGACATATACATGATCGCCTCGGAGGCCCAGACCGCGTCGAACGAACCGTCCGGGTACGGCAGCGCCATGCCGTCGGCCTGCTCGAAGGTGACCCGGCCGCCGACACCGGCCTCCTCGGCGAGCTTGCGGCCCTGGCGGACCTGCTCGGCGCTGACGTTGATGCCGGTGACCCGCGCGCCGGTGGCCTTGGCGGCCGCGATGGCCGGGCGGCCGAACCCGCAGCCCACGTCCAGCAGACGGGAGGCCTCACCGAGTCCGGCGGCCTCGATCATCACCTCGGTGTGGCGCTCCTTCGGGTCGGCGCCCGGCTTCTCGTCGTCGAAGTAGCCGATGTGCAGGTTGAAGCCGCTCAGCCCGAACAGCCAGCTCCGGTCGTCGAAGTACTCGCCGACCTCGTCGGCCGTCTTGGATTCGTATGTGCTCATGTCCCGGCACCCCTTCAAGCGACAATCCGTCACCCCCACGCTCCTCAGCGGCTCTCGAAGGCCGCTAGAGGTCCCCTCCACGGCCCCCGCGGACCCGGCACCCTGCCCCCCCGCGGCCCGGACCCCGGCTCCCGGACCCTGGCTCCCGGACCCCGGCCCCCGGACCCCGGCGCCCGACCCCGGCGCGCGGACGTCGGCACCGGGACCCCGGCAGCCCGGCGCCGGGGACCCCCGTGCCACCGGCGCCGCGCCGCTCCATCGGCTCTCGAAGCCGCGTCAAGGCCCCCTGCCGACCATGCGGGCATCCGTCCGCATCAGAGGGGACCACTGTGATTCATCTCTTCCAGCCGCAGACCGGTGACGAGGAACTCGCCGCCGTCGCCGAGGTGTTCGCCGACAAGTGGCTCGGCCACGGGCCGCGCACCAAGGCGTTCGAGGCCGAGTTCGCCGCTCATGTCGGGGTGGACGCCGAGCACATGATCTTCCTCAACTCCGGCACCGCCGGGCTCTTCCTGGCCCTGGAGTGCCTCGATCTGGAAGAGGGCGACGAGGTCGTCCTGCCCTCGCTCAGCTTCCTGGCCGCCGCCAACGCCATCCTGGCCGCCGGCGCGCGCCCGGTCTTCTGCGATGTGGACCCCCGCACCCTCAACCCGGACGCCGCGCACATCGAGGCCGCGCTCACCGAGCGCACCAAGGCCGTCGTCGTGCTGCACTACGGCGGCTACCCGGGCGACATCGAGGCCGTCGCCGCGCTCTGCCGGGACCGGGGCGTCCCGCTGGTGGAGGACGCGGCCTGCTCGGCCGGCTCCCGGGTGAACGGCAGGACCGTGGGCAGCTTCGGCGACCTCGCCATGTGGAGTTTCGACGCGATGAAGGTCCTGGTCACCGGCGACGGCGGGATGCTCTACGTGCGCGACCGCGAGCGCGCGGACCGGGCCCGCCGCCTCGCGTACCACGGCCTCGTCCAGTCCAGCGGCATCGGTCACGCCAAGGTCTCCCACCGCTGGTGGGAGATGGAGGTCCCGGAGATCGGACGCCGGGTCATCGGCAACGACATGACCGCCGCGATCGGCCGGGTGCAGCTGCGCCGGCTGCCGGAGTTCGTCGCCCGCCGCCGCGAGATCGTCGAGCTGTACGACCGTGAACTGGCCGGGACCGAGGGCCTTCTGACGCCGCCGCCGCTGCCCGCCGGCCACGAGTCGACGTACTACTTCTACTGGGTGCAGTTCGAGGAGGGGATCCGCGACGAGATCGCGAGCGAGCTGCTGGCCGCGGACATCTACACCACCTTCCGCTACGCCCCGCTGCACAAGGTCGCCGCGTACCGCTCCGAGAGCCGTGTGCTGCCCTCCTCCGACCACGCGGCCGGCCGCACCCTGTGCCTGCCCCTGCACCCGGGCCTGTCCGACGACGACGTCCGCACGGTCGCCACGACCCTGCGCAAGGCCGTCGCGGCCCGCCGTTAGGAGTGAGCGATGCGTCTTGTCTTCCTGGCCGCCCTGGCCAAGACCCTGCACGAGGTCACCATCGGCCTCGACCTGGCGGAGCAGCTCACCGACGCCGGCGTCGCGAGCCACTTCGTGGTCAACCCGTACAACGAGGACCAACTGCGGACCGCGCGGACCCCGTACACCCTGGTGGAGCCCGAACTCGGCGAGAACGTCCGCGACGTCGTGCACGGGGTGGTGAAGGAGTTCCGGGCCGACGCCGTCGTCCTCGTGGACTATCTCGCCCACTGGATGACCTTCAAGGTCGGCTACCGCACCGACCCCTGGTTCGTCGAGGACCTCGGACTGCCCGTCATCCCCCTCGACCTCTACGACCTGGAGAACACCAGCCGCCGTGTCGAGATCCTCGGCACCACCATGGAGGTGGACGACAATCTGCTGCGGATGCCGGTGCAGCTCCTGCCGGTACCGATGAACCGCCCCCGGATCACCCCCTCCGGCCGCGGTCTGCCGTACCGGGCCAACCGCACCGTCGAGCCGCTGACCCGGAACGCCCGTCGCGAGACCCGGCGCGCCCTCGGTCTGCCCGACGGGGCCCGTCTGCTGATGGTGCCCACCCTGCCCTGGCAGCGGCTGATGCAGGCGCACGCGGCCCCGCCGACGCGTGAACTCGCCGGCCGGCTGCCCCGGCTGCTCGCCCACCACCTCGCCCGGCTGCCGCGTGACACCCACTTCCTGCTGACCGGCCCGCTCTTCGACGGTTTCGCCGAGGGCCTGCCCGGGGAGCGGATCCACCACCGGCCCGAGTACACCGCGGGGGAGTACCACCGGCTGCTCGGCTCCTCCGACGCGGTGTTCTCCTTCCATCTGCCCAGCTACGCCCTGGAGCGCGCGGTGCAGGCCGACATACCGGGCCTGCTCGGCGTCAACAACCATCCGGTGGACGGCCCGGCGGACACCGAGCGTCTCGACGCCGCGCTCCCGGGCGGTCTGACCCGCCGGGTACGGGACTGGCTGGCCGGCCACTCGGGCCCGCTGCCCGACTTCCACATGTGGCCGCTGCGCTGGAACGAGGTGCTGCGCCCGCTGCTGGAGGCGAACCCCTTCACCGACACACTGCGCCGGGCGGAACTGCTCGACGAACACACCCTGGTCGACGGTCTGGAGCGGATCCTGTACGACGGGACCGAGCGTGACCGGCTCGCCGCGGCGCGCGCGGAGTACCGGGACACCATGAACGCCCTGCCGGAGACGGCGGGGACGTTCACCGAGGCGGCGCGCCGCCTCGGTCTCGGCGGCTGAACACCCTCCGGCCCCGGCCGGATCCGTCATGGATCCGGCCGGGGCCATGAGCGGTTTTCCGAGGCGCGGTTGCGCACACGGGAGACAGCCGGCGGGACCGGTCGGCGGGATCAGCCGGCGGGATCAGCCGGCCCGCGCCACCAGGTCCTCCACCACACCCACCACCTGGGCCGGCAACGGAAGCCGGGCCATCTCCGCGGACACCGCCCGCGCCCGCTCCCGGTACGACCCGTCCTCCAGCACCTCGCGGCAGGCCTCGGCGATGTTCTCCGGCGAGTCCCGCGCGGGGTCGACCATCTTCGCGGCGCCGTACGCGCTCAGCCGCTCGGTGTAGCCCACCACGTACGGCAGATACGGGATCAGCACCTGCGGCACCCCGGCCGCCATGCTGCCCAGGACGGTGTTCCCGCCTGCGTGACTGACCGTCAGATCACAGGTCCTGGCCACCACGTCCAGCGGGATCCACCCGGCCCGCACGTTGCCGGGCAGCGGGCCCAGCTCGGCCGCGACCGCCTCCGGGGCCGCGACCAGCAGTTCCACGTCCAGCGCGGCCACCTTCTCCACCAGACCGGAGAGGATCTCGAAGTCGGAGTCCTTGGTGACCCGGCTGCCCGCGCTCACCAGCACCCGGGGCCGGTCCCCCTTGGTGAACATCCACGGCTCCAGCGGTCTCTGCGCCGTGTAGGGGACATAGCGCATCGACTGCGCCACCGGGGCGTCGTCCAGGCGGAGCGACGGCGGGCAGGTGTCGATGAACAGGTCGGCGGCGGGCATCTCGTAGCGGCCGAGGGCCTCCAGCTCCGGCCCCAGCTCGGCCGCCGCCGCCAGGTCGATGGTGCGCGGCTCTCCCATGTCCACCGCGTGCTTGACGTACGGAACTCCCGCGTAGGCGGCGACCAGCGGGCCGGCGAACGCCAGCACCCCGCCCACCACCACGTCCGGCCGCCAGGCGTCGGCCAGTGCGGTCAGACCGTCCACACAGGCCGCCGCATACCTCCCGAAGCAGCGCCCGTTGAAGAGATAGCGCTCGTGGAGGTCCTCGGGAATCGTCTGAAGGACGCCCCGCCGGTCGTGGAGGAAGTCCTTCATCGTTCTGCCGGTGACCGGGAAACCGGGAATCCCCGCGCCGTTGACGGTGCGCATGCAGTCCTCGGGAGCCGCCATCACGACCTCGTGCCCGCTGTTCCTGGCCGCCTGCGCCAGGGGGATCAGGGAGAAGATGACGCCTGACGAGCCGCCCGCCACAAAGAGAATCTTCATGGCGGGCATGGTCCGGGAACGGGTTCGTCTTCGGCTCGAACCGTCCTCGACGACGGACCGGACTGCCGGACAGGACGCCCCGACGGACGACCGGACGTCCGGACCGGACAACCGGACCGGACACCTCCGAGCGCCGCCGCCACCGGGCGGACGCCGGCGCCGACGGCCGCCACCAGCGGGGCTCGACCTGAGATCGAGCGGAGGTCCGGAAGCTCAATCACCGGCCACGGCACCTACGAAGCGCGGGCGGTCCCACCGGGCCGTGCCGCGCACAGGAGGACTCACTCGTGAAGGACACCCAATGAGCCGACGCGTCGTCATCACCGGAATAGGCGTGATCGCTCCGGGGGGCGTGGGTACCAAGGAGTTCTGGTCCCTGCTCACCTCGGGCAGGACCGCGACCCGGGCCATCAGTCTCTTCGACGCGTCCCCGTTCCGCTCCCGGATCGCCGCGGAAGCCGACTTCGACCCGCTGCTCCACGGCTTCACGGCCGAGGACGCCGAACGCCTCGACCGCGCCGCCCAGTTCGCCCTGGTCAGCGCCGAGGAGGCGGTCCGCGACAGCGGGCTGGACACCCAGAACCTGGACCCCACCCGTACCGGTGTCACCCTCGGCAGCGCGGTCGGCTGCACGATGGGTCTGGACACCGAGTACAACGTGGTCAGCCGGGGCGGCAGCACCTGGCAGGTGGACCACCACCTGGCCGTCCCGCACCTGTTCGACTACTTCGTACCCAGCTCGATGGCGGCCGAGGTGGCCTGGCGTACGCACGCCCAGGGGCCGGTGGCGATGGTGTCCACCGGCTGCACCTCGGGCCTGGACTCCCTCGGGCACGCCGTCGAGCTGATCCGCGAGGGCAGTGCCGATGTGATGATCGCCGGTGCCACCGAGGCGCCCATCTCCCCGATCACCGTGGCCTGCTTCGACGCCATCAAGGCGACCTCCCCGCTCAACGACGAGCCGGAGACCGCCTCCCGGCCCTTCGACGTCTCCCGCAACGGCTTCGTGCTGGGCGAGGGCTCGGCCGTCATGGTGCTGGAGGAGCTGGAGAGCGCCCGCCGGCGCGGCGCCCACATGTACGCCGAGATCTCCGGCTTCGCCAGCCGCTGCAACGCCTACCACATGACCGGTCTGCGCCCGGACGGCGTCGAGATGGCCGAGGCGATCCGGGTCGCCCTCGACGAGGCCCGGCTCGACGGCACCGCCGTCGACTACATCAACGCGCACGGCTCCGGCACCAAGCAGAACGACCGGCACGAGACCGCCGCGTTCAAGCGCAGCCTGGGCGACCACGCCTACAACGTCCCGGTCAGCTCCATCAAGTCGATGATCGGGCACTCGCTCGGCGCGATCGGCTCCCTGGAGGTGGCCGCCAGCGCCCTGGCCATCGAACACAACACGGTGCCGCCCACCGCGAATCTGCACAACCCGGACCCCGCCTGCGATCTGGACTACACCCCGCTGGTCGCACGCCGGCAACGCACCGACACGGTCCTGAGCGTCGGCAGCGGATTCGGCGGATTCCAGAGCGCGATGGTCCTGACCCGCCCGCGTCCGGGAGCGGCCGTATGACCGTCCACGCCACCGAACGGGCCGCCCGTACCGGCGGCGCGCGCTCCGCGGCCCCGGCCGCGCCCGTCGTCACCGGCATCGGCGTCACCGCTCCGAACGGCCTCGGCACCGAGGCATGGTGGGCGGCGGTGCTGCGCGGCGAGAGCGGCATCGGCCCGGTCACCCGCTTCGACGCCGGGCAGTACCCGGCGAAGCTGGCCGGCGAGATCCGTGACTTCGCTCCGGAGCGGCACGTCCCGAGCCGCCTGCTGGCGCAGACCGACCAGATGACCCGGCTGGCGCTGACCGCGGCCGACGAGGCGCTCGCCGACGCGGGCGTCGACCCCGCCGAACTGCCCGCGTACGCCGCGGGCGTGGTCACGGCCGGCTCGGCGGGCGGCTTCGAGTTCGGCCAGCGCGAGTTGCAGGCGCTCTGGAGCAAGGGCGGGCAGTACGTCAGCGCCTACCAGTCCTTCGCCTGGTTCTACGCCGTCAACACCGGCCAGATCTCCATCAGGAACGGGCTGCGCGGCCCCAGCGGAGTACTGGTCACCGAGCAGGCCGGCGGTCTGGACGCGGTGGCACAGGCCCGTCGGCAGATCCGCAAGGGCGTACGGCTGCTGGTCACCGGCGGGGTGGACTCGTCGCTCTGCCCCTGGGGCTGGGCGGCGCACCTGGCGGGCGGCGAACTGACCGAGGTCGCCGACCCGGCACGGGCGTATCTGCCGTTCTCCGAGGCCGCGTCCGGTCATGTGGCCGGCGAGGGCGGCGCGCTGCTGGTACTGGAGGACGCCGACGCCGCCGAGGCGCGCGGAGCCCGGGTCTACGGCACCGTCCCGGGCTACGCCGCCACCTTCGACCCGGCCCCGGGCTCGGGCGGTGCGCCGCGGCTGCGGGCCGCCGCCGAACAGGCCCTGGGCGAGGCCGGTCTCACCCCGGCCGAGGTGGACGTGGTCTTCGCCGACGCGGCCGGACGCAGGGACGCCGACCGGGCGGAGGCCGAGGCCGTCGCCGGGATCTTCGGGGAGCACGGGGTGCCGGTGACGGCACCGAAGACGATGACGGGCCGGCTCGCGGCGGGCGGCGCCGCCCTGGATCTGGCCGCGGCCCTGCTCGCGCTGCGCGATCAGGTGATCCCGCCGACCGCGCATGTGACAGCGCCGGCCGGGGACTGCCCGATCGACCTGGTCACCGCGGCCCGCCGGCCGGCCGAGGGGCTGCGCACCGCCCTGGTGCTGGCCCGGGGCCGGGGCGGCTTCAACTCGGCCATGGTGGTGCGCGCCGCCGGCTGAGCCACCCGGCCGGGCCACCGCTCCCGCACCTCGCCCTCCGGCCGTGCCCCGCGCCGGGGCCCTCGGCAGCCCGCCGGGACCCCGGCACCCGGCCCGCCGGCCGGACCAGACCTTCCCCAGCCAGGAGGACCGTTGCCCACCGTCGATCCGGCAGACTTCGCCCGTGCCATGGCCCGTGTGCCCACTCCGGTCACCGTGGTGACGACCGTGGACCCGAGCGGGCGCCGCTGGGGCTTCACCGCCAGTTCGTTCAGTTCGCTCTCGCTCGATCCGACGCTGGTGCTGGTGTGCCCGGCCAAGTCGGCCTCCTGCCACGACGCCTTCGTCTCCGCCGACCGGTTTCTGGTGAATGTGCTGGCCTCGGACCAGGCGGCCATCGCCGCGGTGTTCGCCAGGCCGGGCGCGGACAAGTTCGCGGACAGCCCCATGGAGCCCTGCGAGTCGGGGCTGCCGGGGCTGCCGGACGCGACCGCGCGGCTCGCCTGCCGTCTGCACGACGTCCTGGACGGCGGTGACCACAGCATCCTGATCGGCCGGGTGGAGGCGGTCTCGGTGGGCGGTGCGGAGCCGCTGGTCTACTACAACCGCCTCTTCACCCGGCCCGGGGGCAGTCCCGCTCTGGCGTCCTCAGCATGACCACACGCACCAGGAGAAGAGCAGTGACCCTTCGTTCCCCTCTCACGGCCGAACCGCATCTGCGCGAGGTGGCCGAGGACGTGTACGCCTACATCCAGCCCGACGGCGGCTGGTGCCTGAACAACGCGGGCCTGATCACCTCGGGCGGGCGGCCGGCGCTGATCGACACCGCGGCCACCGAGGCGCGGACCAAGGCCCTGCGGGCGGCGGTGGCGGCGGTCACCCCCCACGCCCCGGGGTTCGTGGTCAACACCCACCCGCACGGCGACCACACCTTCGGCAACCGGTTCTTCGCCGACCGCGCGGTGATCGTCGCGCACGAGGACACCCGCGCCGAGATGGATCTCGCGGGGCTCCATCTGACCGGTCTCTGGCCCGAGGTGTGCTGGGGCGATGTCCGTGTGGAGCTGCCGTCGCTGACCTACCGGGGCACCCTCACCCTGCACCTGGGCGACACCCGGGCGGAGCTGATGCACCTGGGCACCGCCCACACCCGCAACGACACGGTGGTGTGGCTGCCGCGCCAGCGGGTGCTGTTCACCGGCGACGTGATGATGTCGGGCGCCACCCCCTTCTGCCTCACCGGCTCGGTCTCCGGCTCCCTCGATGTGATCGGGCGGCTGCGCTCCCTGGAACCCGAGACCGTCGTCCCGGGCCACGGGCCGGTCGGCGGACCCGAGTTGCTCGACGAGACCGCCGGCTATCTGACGTACGTGCAGCGCCTGGCCGCCGAAGGCACCGCCGCCGGGCTGACCCCGCTGGAGATGGCGCGGGAGGCCGGCCCCGGCCCCTACGCCGGCCTGCTCGACAGCGAACGGCTGGTGCCCAACCTGCACCGGGCGTACGCCGAGGCCAGGGGCGCCGAGCCCGGCCAGTGGCTGGACATCGAGGAACTGTTCGCCGAGATGGTGGCCTTCCACGGCGGCCTTCCGGCCTGCGCGGCCTGACCCCGGGCCCCGCACCGACCGACCTCTCCCACCGGAAGGAAACATCATGGTGATCCTCCATCCCGACAACGGCCGGGCAACCGCCGTGGACTGGCTGACCCTTGACGAGCAGGACTGGGACGGCCAGCGAAAACTGCTCGGCACCATCCGCAGAGACATCGACGGCGCCGGCCCCCCGGGCCGGGTGTCCTCCTCGCTGCACGCGGCGCACACACGCGCCGGCGTCGCCACCCTGACCCAGTGGAGCAGCCCCGCGGACCTGTACGCCCACTACGACAGCGCGGCCCACCGGGACGAACTCCTCCGGCAGGGCGGCCTGGCCACCGGGAACCGGCTGCTGGCCACCGAGCTGGTGTCGGTGCAGCAGGCTCCGGCCGTCGTCGGCGCCGTGGACATCACGCCCGCCCGCGACGACTGGACGTCGATCGCGATCCAGTGGGTCGTACCGCAGGACCAGGACGCACTGGTCACCGAGCTGACCAGGCCCCGGGACGAGTGGGTCCACCTGCTGCCCGGCTACCGGTCGCACAGTGTGCTGCGCGGCCTCGACGGCACGTTCGTGATCAATTACGCGCAGTGGGAGAGCGAGGAGGCCTACTGGGCCTTCCACGACGTGCCGGAGCAGGAGTGGCCGCTGGACGTACGGGAGTCCCGCGACCGGGCCCGGAAGCTGACCCGGTCCTGGGAGTACAACACCTTCCGGGTCGTCCACTCGCGCACCACCGAGGAACCGCGGGCCTCGGCCGAGGGGTGAGCCGGGAGGGGTGAGCCGGGAGGGGTGAGCCGGCGGGTCCCGTGCGCGGGCGGCCACGCGGCCGGCAGATCTGTTCGAACCAGTTCCCCACCTGACGGGGAAGACACGAGCGGGGGATCGGGTGATGAGTTCACCGGTACGCGAAGGGGACCGCACGGCCGTCGTCGAGGGGTGCGCGGCGGCTGACTGCACCGGCCACCGGCCGGCCGAAGAGGCCGGACCGCTCACGGCGGGCCACCGGCTGTGCCCGGCCTGCCGGGCACAGCTCTCCACGGGACT
The DNA here is from genome assembly GCF_042890865.1 of Streptomyces sp. NPDC002018. NCBI lineage: Bacteria > Bacillati > Actinomycetota > Actinomycetes > Kitasatosporales > Streptomycetaceae > Streptomyces > Streptomyces sp. NPDC002018. The sequence goes on along the minus strand of NZ_JBIASO010000010.1, from coordinate 173,762 downwards.
GCGCCGGCTGCCCGAGCTGTACGAGGCCTGCGGCCGACGGCTCGGCGGCGGCTCCCAGGACGGGACCCGGCCCAGGACGTCCGGCGGGCCGTCGCACGGCATGCCCTTCAACACCCGGGCGGCCGAGGCGCGGGCCGAGATCCTGGGAGTGCTCGGCTCCTGGGCGGGCGCCGTGGTCGAGGAGCGCGGTGTGCCCGCGCCCCGCCGGGCGGTGCTGCCGCTGACCGTGTTCCTCGGCCGGCACCTCGACTGGCTCGCCGCGCACGAGGCCGCGGGCGAGTTCTCCGGCGAGGTGGCCCGGCTGGTGCGCCGCGCGCGCCGGGTGGCGGATCCCGAGGTGCGCCAGCGGCTGCCGATCGGGGCGTGCGTGGAGCAGGGCTGCCCGGGGTCGCTGACCGCCTTCGTCAGACCGCGGCAGCCGCGGCTGCCCGCCGTGATCCGCTGCGACCATGACGCGGCGCATCGCTGGCTGGGCCATGAGTGGCTCCAGCTCAGCCGACGGCTCGAAGGCGCGGCGTCCGCCGCGGGCACCCCCTCCCGGCGGTCCGCCGCCCCGCCGGCCCGCGCGGCCGGTCCCCTGGCCACCGCCCCGGCGGCGCGGGGCGCGGACGCCGGGCGGCCCGCCGTCACGGAGGCGGAACCCGTACGGTGGCTGACCGCGGCCGACATCGCCCATCTCTGGGGCATGTCGACCGGCAGCGCCTACCGCCACGCGAGCGAGGCCAGGTGGCGCCGCCAGAGCAGGCGGGGGCGTACGTACTACCACGGCGAGGACGTCCTGGAGACGCTCGGCGGCCGTGGCAACGCCACGGCCGGTGCGTGAACCGGCCGTCAGCCGGTGCCGCGACGCCCTTTCCCGGACATCTGCCACGGCTCCGGGTCCGGCAGACGGACCGCCGGACCCGGAGAGGCCGGAGCGTGACACATCCGGCGGGCTGTCTCAGGCTGCTCGCAGGGTCTTCCGGTACCAGGGCGCGGCGCGGCGGAACGCGCTGGCGAAGCCGTCGCCGGGATCGCGGCCGAGGTCGGACCAGAGCGGGACGCTGTCGAAGAAGTGGTCGGTCGTCAGCAGGTCGAGCACGGCGGGCGGGTGACCGTTCCCCGCGAGGATCGCCCGGGTCTGCTCCACGGTGAACTCTCCTTCCGGCCAGGGGGTCGCGGTGCACTCGGCGACGGCGCGCAGGACGGTGTTCGCGGTGACGGGCTCGGGATGGGCGGCGTGGTAGACGGACGCGGTCAGGGCGCGGACGGGGGCGAGCGCGGTGGCCACCACCAGTGCGGCCAGGTCCTGTACGGCGATCAGCGACATGAGGGAGGGCCAGCCCGCCACCGTGCCCGGCAGGGTGCGCAGGAACCGGGCCAGACCCGGGCCCACCCAGACGTCGCCCTCGCCGTAGATCAGATGGGGCCGCAGGACGATGCCGCCCGCCGAGAGAACGGCGTCCTCGGCGAACGCCCGGGTGCGTGACGTGGGCGACCCCGGTCTGCGGGTGAGTTCCTCGGGCCGGCTGCCGCGGTAGGTGCCGCGGCCGTAGACGGACGCGGTGCTGAGATGGACGATGCGGGAGACTCCGGCGTGGCGTGCCTCCTCCACGAGGACGGCGGTGCCACGGGCGTTGACCGCCTCGTTGGCCTCGGCGGTTCCGCCGATCTGCGCGGCGCAGTGGATCAGGACGTCGACGCCGTCGCAGACCCCGCGCAGCGTCGCGGGGTCCGCCAGATCGGCCCGTACGACGCGCGGACCGGAGCCGGACACGGGCCGGCGGTGCGACATGAGCCGGAGATCGGCCTCCTGCCGCTCCGCTTCGCGGGTGACATGACCTCCGACGAAGCCGGAGGCGCCGGTGATCAGGATGGTGGGCATGCGGCACTCTCCAGGGACTCGGCTCAGTGGGTGCGCGGGCTCACCATCAGTCCGGCGGTGAAGACGGTCTCCTCCCGCTGGGTGCCGCGCACCCGTACCAGCACGTCACCCGAGGTGCCGCGCGGCTCGGGGTGTGCCTCGATCCAGCACGGGGCGTCGAACTCGGCGTAGCGCGTGAACTCGCTTCCCAGACCGAGCAGAAGCGCGTCGGGCATCCCCGTCGACGCGTGGGCGGCCTGCCGGGCGGCCTCCAGCAGCACCGTGCCGGGAACGTGGTCCACCGGGTGGTCGAAATAGGTCGGGTGAGCGGTGTCGACCCGCAGCTCCCAGCGGTTCCCGGTGTCCGGCGCGCGTCGCGCGAGTACGACGTGACGGGGGCTGGTGTGGCCCACGGCGGCCGGGTCGACCGCCGGCGGCGCGGTGCGGTGGGCGGCTGTGGGACGGTCGCCACGCAGCCGCCGGAACACGTCCGGGCTCATGCACCGGAAGCCCGCGCCGGCGGTGGCCAGTTCCTCCCCGTCGCGCAGCACGGTGATGTCGTAGCGCATCCCGCTGAGCGAGCGGCCCCGTCGGACGATGTCACGGCAGACCGTGCGCAGTTCGACATCGGTGGGAGCGACGCCCGCGACCAGGAGTTCGGGTGCGGCGTCGAAGGAGATGTCCCCCATCAGGAACTGGTACCCGAAGGGGACGTCGAACTCGGCGTGGGCGAGGAGCGATCCGGTCTGGCGGACGGACTCGATCAGCAGCATGGGGTCCTGGTAACCGCCCTCCCGGGCGAAGAGCGCGTGGTTGCGCGGCCACTGGGCGGTGACCGTGAAGGTGTCCGGGCGGTCGGAACCGGCGGGTCCTTCGGCCGCCCAGCCGGTCAGGAAGACCTCCGAGACGGCGGCGCGATGGACGTACTCGCGCGGGACCGTCGTGGTCAGTTGGGGGTGCGGCGTCTTCGTGGAGACCCGGGCGGCGGGAGTTCGCACCGCTGTGGCGTGCTCCTCGGTGGTCTTCCGAGCGAGGTACGGCATGGCAGCTCTCCTGTCAGTTTCCGAGCAGGGGGCAGCGGTCCGTACGTCGGCAACCCCCCGCGGCCGACGATCCACCTTCATAAGATACAGACAGGTTGGTTCGATTTTTCAAGTGGACCTGTATCTCACTCTGTTCCCGGCCCTCGCGAGCCACTCTCCCTCGCCGCTCGGCGGCGCCGGCTTGCCCCGCTTTGCCCCTCGCCGCAGTGAAACATGCAGCCTTGTATGGCTGCGGGTGCCGGGCCGGGCTCGCCGCCCCTCGGTGCTCCACAGGTGATACACCGTCAAGTCGCCCAGGATGCAAGTCAGTTGCTGTTCGCGACGCGACACCCTGTCGTGAGTGGTCGCCGCGCCCTCGGATAATCGTCGTTGACAATCAGACAAGTCTGTTTGGTATGTTCGCCGTCGTGAGCGTTCAGCAGTCTGTGAGGGCGTGGCTGTGTCTCAGGAGGAACAGATGTATCGGCAGGCCGTGGATCTACTCGGACCGACATCGGAGCGCTGCCATCCGCACCGCCCCACGGTCGCCCCGCAGGGCGCGGGCCAGGAAGGGCCCCTGTGCGCACTGGTCGTCGAGAGCGACGCGCGGGCCGCCGACGCGCTCCTCAAGAGCCTGGTGCGACAGGGCTACACCACCCGGAGCGCGGCCACCGGCGCCCAGGCACTCCGGGCGCACCACGACGCCGACCTGGTGCTGCTCGACCTCGACCTGCCCGACCTGGACGGCCTGGAGGTGTGCCGGGGCATCCGGGCGGTCAGCGACATCCCGATCATCGCCGTCACCGCGCGCGACTCCGAACTCGACCGGGTGCTCGGTCTCCAGGCCGGCTCCGACGACTACCTGGTCAAGCCGTACGGCTTCCGGGAACTGCTGGCGCGGATGGAGGCGGTGATGCGCCGGGCGCGCTCACAGCCGACCGCCACCCGGATCATCAGCCACGGGCCGCTGCGCATCGACGCGGCCGCCCGGGTGGCCACGCTGGACGGGAAGCCGGTGGACCTGACCCGCAAGGAGTTCGACCTGCTGTATCTGCTGGCCTCGCAGCCCGGCACCGTCGTCCCGCGCCGCCAGATCATGGCGCAGGTCTGGGACGACGCCTGGTCCCCCCACGGCCGTACGGTCGACACCCACGTCAGCACCCTGCGCGGCAAGCTCGGCTCCAGCAGATGGATCACCACGGTGCGCGGAGTCGGCTTCCGGCTCGGGCATCCGTAGCCCATCCCGGATCCCCGGACCACCCGGAACCCCTGAACACCCGCCGAACCGGAGGCATGTCCCGGTGACTGACTCCTGTCCGACGGGCCGGATACTGTGCAGACAAGTCTGTAAATTCAGGGTGAGGATCCGGCATGGCACAGCAGGAACGTGGAAAGAGATCGCGGCTCTCGATCCTGGAGGCCGCCGCCCGTGTGTTCGACGAGCGGGGCTACGACGCCGCGAGCACCAATGAGATCCTGGCCAGGACCGGGCTCACCCGAGGTTCGCTGTATCACCACTTCCCGTCCAAGGAGGCTCTCGCCCGAGCCCTGGTGGACGCGCATGCCGAGGCGCTGGAGGTGCCGGACCAGCCGGTGAAGCTCCAGGCCGTGATCGATCTGACCCTGGAGTTCGCCAGGCGGCTCCAGCACGACCCGGTGCTGCGGGCCAGTGTCCGCCTGACGGTCGAGCAGACGTCCTTCAGCCCGCCGCAGAGCGCCTACGAGCAGTCCAGTACGGCGATCCTCAAGCTGCTGCGGCAGGCCGAGGAGAGGGGCGAGATCCTGCCGGGTGTGGACGTGCCGGAGGCCGCCTCGACCATCGTCGCCGCCTTCACGGGCCTCCAGATCATGTCCCAGGCGTACACCAACCGCGAGGACCTGCCCGAGCGGACCGGGGTGTTCTGGCGGTTCCTGCTGCCGGGCCTGGCCATCCCCGGCATCATCGGGCGGCTGCGTACCACCGCGCCGCCCGTCGCCGCGGAGGACTGAGGGCCGGCTCCGCCGCCCCGTGCCGACCCGCTCCCGGCGGCTCGGGGCCGGCCGTGCTCAGTCCCGGTCGGCCCCGTCCGGCCCGAACAGAGGGCGCAGCACTCCCCACAGGCGCTGCGAGGTGGTGACGCTCCACCAGTCGACACTGGTGTGGCCCAGCGACTCGAGTCCGGCGGCCACCACCACGGCCAGGTCGGCCAGGTCCTCGTGCCGGGATGTTGTCTCCTGGTGGGCGTCCGACACGCGTTGGTGGACCATGGTCAGCAAGTCGTCGCGCAGCCGCGGCGGTCCGGCCGAGCCGTCCTCCGCCAGCCGCATGCCCGCCCGGACGATCTCCTCCGTGCGCAGGGCCTCGCCCAGGGCGACGAGGAAGCGTTCCAGCGCGTCCGCCGACGGCCCCTCGAACGCCTCCTCCGTCAGTGCGACGACCCGGTGGCGTGCCTGCCCGTACACCGCGGCCGCCAGCGCCGCGGTGGAGGGGAAGTGGTGATAGAGAGCCCCGCGGCTGACACCGGCCTTGCGGCAGATGTTGACCAGCCCCGCGTCGGAGAGCTGACCGTCCGCGATCAGCTCGGCCGTGGCGCGGACAAGAGCCCGACGGGTCTGTTCGGACCGTGTCTGCATCAGGGTGCACCGCCTTCCCTTGCTCGCAGCACGAGCGATACATGGATGAGCCGCGGGCACTGACACCAGCGGCGAAGCAGAATCATACAACCATGCCTGTTTTGCTTGACAGTCCTGTACGGGACTCTTCCCTTCCGATTTTCACAGCTCCCGCAAATCCGCCCCTGTGCAGCGACTTGTCCCCGAACGCCGCCGTGGTGCGGTGGATCTGGAGTACGTGACAACCAAACAGGTCTGTCTGTTGCCCCTTCCGGCCCACGGTGTCCCGCCCGCCACCAGAAGGGGGCTCACGCCCCGTCACACACCCTTACCCGGTCGCGGCACGGGCACGCCGTCGCGCACACGCGCACCGGCGCCGACCGTGGAATCGGCGCCGGCCGTGGCCCGTTGACGCGCGGCGCCCTACCGGCCGCCGTCTCCCGCGCGTCGCGCGGCCATACCCCCCGCCGCGCACACGGTCGCCAGACCGGCCAGCGCCATGGCCATGCCCGCGTCCGTGAACTCGGCGACGGTCCCGAACACCGCCGGTCCCACTCCTTGTACGGACATCAGCCCGGCGGAGAGCAGCCCGAACGCCTGGCCGCGGCGCGCCTGCGGGACCGCGTCGAGGAACGAGCGCTGGAGTCCGAGTGCGTAGGCGAATCCGGTTCCGGTGAGGAAGAGGAGGACGGCGCAGACGACCCACGACGGGTCCAGCGCGAAGCCGGCCAGCGGCAGGCCGAGGACCACCACCAGCGTGGGGACCAGACGTTCCCGCACCGCGGGCCGGACGAATCGGCCGACGGCCAGGTCACCGGTGAGCATGCCGACCGGCAGACAGGCGAGCAGCAGTCCGGCCGAACCGTCCGGCATACGGTGGTCGCTCACGAACGGGACGATCAGGCTCTCGGCACCCGCGACGAACATCGGCGGCAGCCACTGGGCGAGCAGCAGCGCGCGGACCCTCCGGTCGGCGAGCAGTGCGGCGCCGCCGTACCAACTGTGGCGCAGTACCGACCCCGTGCCGCGCCGCCGTCCTTGCCGCGGCGCCCGCTCCGGTGCCGCCTGCTCGGCTGCCGACTGCTCCGGTACGGCCTGCTCGGGGGCGGGCAGGTCGGGAAGGCGCACGCGGATGGCGACCGCGGCGATCAGATAGGCGCCCGCGCTCCACAGCAGGGTGGTCCGCGGACCCAGCAACGCGACCGCGGCGCCCCCGGCCGCCAGACCCGTCAACTGGGCCGCGGACGCGCAGATATTGGACAGCGAGCGTCCCAGGACATAGGCGTCGCCCGTGAGCGTCTCGGCGACGAGCCGGTTGGTCACACCGCTGAAGACGGGGGTCAACCCGGCGACGGCGGCGAGGAGGACCAGGATGGCCGCCACCGGCAGATGCGCCACCCCCATCACGGCGGCCGTCAGGCACTGGAGACCGTGCCCCGCGATCACGAGACGGCGCGGGCGTGCCCGGTCGGCGAGCGAGCCGAGCAAGAAGGAGCCGGCGAGTTGCGGCAGGAAGCCGATGCCGAACGTCAGGGCGCTCAGCAGGGGTGAGCCGGTCGTCGCGAAGACCAGCACCGAAAGGGTCATGATGCGCAGCGCGTCGGCCGCGACCGTCAGGGTCCGGGTGGCCAGCAGCAGCCGGAAGCGCCGGTCGGCCAGCACGTCCCCGTAGGTGGCGCGCTCTTCCCGGGCGGGGACGGAGGCCGAGTCGGAGGTCACGGGAAGGAGTGTGCTGGACGGGCCGTGATCCGGCCGCGCCGTTACGCCTGGAGCGTAAGCCCGCTGTGGTGACCCGCGGGCCGCGGGACAACATTCGGGACAACGGTCCCATCAGGGCGGGACACGGGGTGCCGGAGAATGATACGCCCGGGGCGAAGCCTGCCCGGCCCCGCTCCGCGCACCAACGACCGAAGGGACTGGACATGCTGGTAGACCACATTGAGATCCCCGAACTGGCTCCGGACGCGTACCTCGACGACGAGGCGTCGGAGGTCGCCACCGACGCGCCGGAGGAGCGAGCCTGGCTCCCCTCCTACCAGGCGGCCCTGACGACCGTCTGACGCACGGCACTTCCGGTCCGGCACCGGGCCGCAGAAGGGCCCGGTGCCGGTGTTCCACGTCCAGGTTCGCTGTCTGACCCCGAAGGACGGTCCGTCGTTGTCCGCATTGTCTTCCGCCGGTGCGTCGACCACCGATGTGGTGGCCCAGGCCGACACCCTGCTCTGCGCCGACCGGCAGTTCGGCGACTCCGCCGCCATCGGCGAGCGCAACCTCGCCCGGTTCCGGCTGGGTCTGACCATGCTGGCACGGCATGACGGCGAAGGGGAGAAGGCGCTGAGGGCGGCGGCCGCGGCGGCCGACGAACACCTCCGTCCGCTGCTGTACGACCCGGTGCTGCGCAACTGCTTCGAGGTGGACCTCGTACGACTGGAGAGCGGCCGGCTCGGGCGCAGTTCGTTCGCCCGCCTGAGCGGTTACGCGGCCGGCGCCGCGGCGGACGCCCCGTCCTCCACGGGACCCTGCGAAGCGCTCACCCACCCGCACCGGCCTGCCTGGCCCGGTCGCGGGGACGCCTGGATCATGACCGAGCCGGCACCGCGTGACAGCGCGCAGGAGATCCTGGCCGGGCGCCTCATGGAGCTGTACCGGGACGCGCTCGGCGACGTCCGGGCGGCGGGACCGGTCGATCCGACGGACGACATCCGGGCCGTCCTGCGGGAGGGCGCGGAACTCCTCGCGACGCTGCTGCCGTCCGCGGGAGCCGGCGTACTCGGGCACGTCACCATGGTCGGGTTCACCCACAGGGAGAGCGAGGAGGGTCCCCTCCAGTCCATGTCCGGCGGCGATCCGCTCCCTTCCACGGTGCTGCTGGCGCCCGAACGCTGCACTTCCCCGTGGCTCGCCGCGGAGAGCCTGCTCCACGAGGGAGCCCACCTCAAACTCTTCGACGCGCTCCGGACGGGCGCCCTCGTCGCGAACCCCAACGAGCGTGTCCCGATTCCGTGGCGGATTGGCAGATGGACGCTCATCCGCGTGTTCGTGGCCCTGCACTTTTATGTGCATCTGCTGGTCTTCCGGGCCGCCGCGGCCACGGCGGGCGACGCGGTCCGTGAGAGGTTCGGCCCGCCCCCTTCGGCCGAGGAGCTGGACGAGCCCAGCCCCGGCACGCCCGCCGCCCGGAGCGGGGAATACCGGACCAGCGCGGAACGGGCCCGCTACCTCGCGCAGTGCGTCCTGACCCTGCCGGACCAGGCGCTGACCGAGAACGGGCACCGGTTCGCCCGCTGGCTGCTCACCGTGCTCCGCCTGGTGGACGACGACGCGCCTCAGCCCCCTGACCGGACCGCGGCGAAGACCCGGCGCGAGGACCCGTCGCCGGTGCCGGGGGTTCCCACGGAGGGCGTTCTCCAGCAGGCCGGGCCGGTGGACGCGTGCGCCCTGCCCGGCTTGGGGCAGCTCGTCGTCAGCACCGCGGGGTCGGCCCGGATGCACTGGCTGAACGCGCGCTCGTGGACGGTCTACTCCCTGTGCGACGGGCGGGACTTCGGCGCGGTGCGCACGGCCTACGCCCGCGCGGCCGGTCTCCCGGCCGGCTCGGAGGAGACCGGCCGGCAGGTGGGCGAGAGCCTGCGCCGGCTCCTGGACGCCGGCCTCGTCACCCACGGCGGATAGCGCTCCCGCTCCGGTCGGGCCGCCCCAGGCCGCCGGTACGGGTGCGGGCCTCGCCGCCGCACCGGCTACGCGCCGGCGAGGCCCGCACCTGTACCCGCACCCGTACCGGGGCCGGCGGTTTCCAGGCCGGCCAGCCGTGCGGAGACGATCGCCTCCAGCCGGCTGGAGACATGGATCTTCGGCAGGATGGCCGAGACGTAATTGCGCACGGTCTTCTCCGATATGAACAGCTCCTGGGCGATGCGACGGTTTCCGTAGCCGAGCGAGACCAGTCGCAGAACCTCCCGTTCGCGGTTCGTGAGCGCCGGGAACGGGAGCCTCCCGCGGGATTCCGCCAGGCGCACCAGGAGGGCGGAGAGTTCGCCCCCGGTCCGCGGGCCCAGCATGACGTATCCGCGTCGTACGGCCCGCACCGTACGCAGCAGATCCGCCGTCTCCGTGTTCTTGAGCAGATAGCCCGTGGCCCCCGCCATCAGTGTGGTCAGCAGCAGGCTGTCGTCGTCGTGCTCGGGGGACACCGCGGCGACCAGCCGGGCCGCCGGGTACTGCCGGCGCAGCCGTTCGAGCAGTCCGACCCCGGCGCGACCGGGCAGATCGAGGTCGACGATGACCACGTCGGGCTTCGCCTCCCGGACCGCCCGCTCGCCCAGGTGCGGATCCCGTGTCCCCGTGGAGACGGTGATCCCGCCGTTTTCGAGCGCGGAGCGTAAGCCGTCCAGAACCAGGGGGACGCTCTCTATCACCACCACACGGATACCGCTGTTCCGTACCGCGTCGGCCATGGACCCCATCCTCGTTCTCGGGCCGGTGCGAGGCATGACGCAGCGCCCTTTCCCGCACCCTCTTGATCAAGATTCCCGTGAAAGCGTAGACGCCTGTCGGACGGGCCGGTCGGTACGGTCGTACGGCCGAGGGCGGCGGCCGGTGCGGCAGCGCCACTCACCAGGGGCCGCGGGAATCAGCGACGGAGGCGGCCCAGTTCGGTGGCAGGATTCCTCATTCCATCGCATGTGCCCTTGCTGTCTGCGGTGGGTGGTCTCGGGCGCGGGCCGTGCCGGGCATGTGCCTCGGTACGGCCCGCCGCCTCAGGTGGGTCAGCGGGTCGCCGTGGCGGCGCTGCGGATGATGCCGACGACGGCGTCGGGGCGGGTGAGCATCACCGCGTGGGGCGCGGTGACCTCGGTGGTGTGCGCGTGGGCGCGTCCGGCCATGAAGCGCTGGGTGGCGGGCGGGACGGCATGGTCGTCGCGCGTCACCAGGTACCAGGAAGGGATGGTCTCCCAGGCCGCCGCCGTGGCGGTCTCCTCAAGAGCCCCGGCGGCGATGGGGCGTTGAACCGCCGCGAGGGTGCTGGTCTGCCGCCGGGGGAGCCCGGCGGCGAACACGTCACGGAACTTGTCGGGCTTGATGTAGACGTCGACCCCCCGTGTGCCGCCCGTGTCGTACGGAACGGTGTTCAGGGCATCGGGGGTGGCGTGCGAGCCGGGGTACTTCGCCACCAGGGCGCCGGTGCTCTCGTTCTTGGCGGGGGCGAAGCCGGCCACGTAGACGAGCGCCTTCACGTTGGGTACGTGCGCGGCCGCCTCGGTGATGACCGCACCGCCGTAGGAGTGTCCGACCAGGACGACCGGGCCGGTGATGCCGCGCAGACGGCTCTCCAGGTAGGCGGAGTCCTGTGCCAGCCCCCGCAGCGGGTTGGCGAGGGCGAGGACGGGATAGCCCTGGGCCTCCAGCCGGTTGACGACATCGCCCCAGCTCGAGGAGTCGGCCCAGGCGCCGTGTACCAGGACCACGGTGGGCCTGGCGGTGGTGCGGGCGGCGGCAGCGGGGTGCTGGTCGGTGCTCCCGGCGGCGAGGGCCGGGACGGCGAGGCCGGCGAGCACGGCGCCTGCGGCGAGCGCGAGCACCGTTCGCCGGGATGCGCGGGATCGGGCATGGAACATGGTTGAACCTCCTAAAGAGACAGAACGTTCTGTCTTCCCAGGAGGTTAGGGTGCGATCCTTCGACGGTCAATCTGGTCCCTGCGTTTTCCCTGAGCGGACTCGCCGAGCGGGGTGGACGGGCCAGGCTGGGCGGACGGGCCAGGCAGGTCGAGTGGGTCGAGCGGGTCGGGCGGGCCAGTCGGGCGTGAGGCCGACTCGGCGCATCGGTGTCCATTGTGGGAGAACGATCGTTCCGGTAGGGTGGCGGCATGTCCACTTCCGCCACCGCGCCCCAGCAGCGGCCCTCCCCGGCTCGTGACCGCCTGCTGGAAACGGCGTCGCACATCTTCTACGCCGAGGGGATCCACCACGTCGGCGTGGACCGGATCATCGCCGAGGCCGGTGTCACCCGGGCCACCCTCTACCGGCACTTCCCGGGCAAGGAGGAGCTGGTCCTCGCCTACGTCCGCCATCGCGACCAGCAGATCAGGGCCCGGGTAGCGGAACTGTTCACCGTCAGCACCGACCCGCGGACCCTGCTGATCACGGTGATGTCCGGTGTCGGCGCGGAGGTGTGCGGCCCGGACTTCCGCGGGTGCCCGTTCATCAACGCCGCCGCCGAGTACCCCGACCCCGGCCAGCCCGTGCACCAGGCGGTCCAGGCCCATCGGGCCTGGTTCAGGCAGACCGTCAGGAATCTCGTCACGGCGGCCGGGTGCGCCGACGCCGACCACGCCACCGCGACGCTCCTGCTGCTGCGCGACGGTGCCATGGTCGGCGGCGATCTCGACGACTCCGAAGCCGTCCGCGCCCACCTGGAACGGGCCGTCGTCGCCGTCCTCTCGTGACGGCCCCGCACCGCGACGCACCCGGACGAGCACGGCGAACCGGCTGCGCGGGCGCGCCGAGGGCCGGCGCGTGGGCGGTGTTCACGCCCCACCCCCCGACCGGGGCGTGAACACGGCCCCGACTCTAGGTTCCGTGCGGCGGTCCTGCGAGAGTCGGACTGCACAGCCGGACCGGCCGGCGGTTTCAGAAGTTCCTGTCCGGCCCGCCGCGGTCGAGGACCTCGACGGCCAGCCACAGGTCATGACGCGCGTTCGGGACCCGTAACAGCGACCGGCGCAGCACCTGTTCGAGCCGGATCAGCCGCTTACGGGCTCCCGTCACCGACACACCGAGCGCCTGCGCCGTCGCACTCAGCCGGGTGTCGTTCCGCACCCAGGTGCGCAGCGTCGGCTCCAGCGCGGGCGCGTCCTCATGGACGGGGCGCAACTGCGTCAGCGCCCATTCCCGTACGGCCGGCAGGCGCAGCAGCGTCTCGAAGGCATCCTCGGCCGGAGCCGGAGCCGGAGCCGGAGCCGGAGCCGGAGCCGGAGCCGGAGCCGGAGCCGACGGCGCCGGTGGCGCCACCCCCGTCGGCCCGTGGTCCGTCACGGGCGGTAACGCCCCGATCCGCAGGGCCAGATCGAGCTTCGCCTGATCACCCACCAGCCCCAGGTCCAGACCGAGAAGGGCCTCGACGCGGCGGAGACGGGAGGCCAGGGTGTTGCGGTGGATCTTCATATGACTGGTCGCGGCCGACGAGAAGGCCAGCCACGACCGGACCGTGTCGGTCAGCGTGCGGCTGTCGGGGTCGGCGCTCCGGGCGGGGACATACCCGGTCAGCGGCGCCAGCAGACGGTCGGCCCAGGCGCGGCCCCGCCGCCCCACCACGACGGCAGCCCGAGCGTGGCGTCGAACCGCGCCCAGCGCTCGGGGCGGCCACGGGCCACCGCGAGCGCGTGGAAGGCCTGCTCGTAGCCGATGGCCGTGTCGCGCAGCGCCAGCGCGTCACCGGTGCCCACGGCACAGCCCTCTATCCCGGCCGCGAGCGCGGCTTCCAGCGGGCGGGAGTCCGCGGGGACGGGGTCCGCCGACGCGACCACGAGCACATGGTCGGAGTAGACGGGACACCGTACGATCCACGCCCGGCCGCCGGTGAGTTCGGTGCAGATACGGATCGTCTCGGCCCGCCGGTCGACACCGCACTCGATGACATGGAACCGGGCCGGATCGTGGAGGCGCGGCGCGAGGACGCCCGCGATCTGGTGCGCCGTCGCGAGGTTCCCCGACATCAGCAGATGCAGCACGGCCTCCCGCCCGCGCGCGTCGGCGATCTCTACGCGCCGTCGGGCCCGTTCGGTCTCGTTCGCCCACCAGCAGACCCCGAGCAGCGGCCCCGCGTCGGCCGGGGCGGCCGTCCCGAGCGGATCGGGCCCGACGACCGCGAGGACCAGACCGGACGGGACCAGACCGGACGGGACCAGGCCGGAGGGGACCAGACCGGACGGGACGGGGCCGGACCGGTCCCCGGGTATGTCGACGGCCAGCAGCGCGCCCGAGCGGCCCGGGGACTCGCCCGCGAGGAACGTACGCAGCCCCCGCTCGCGCATCACGCGCAGCCCCTCGGCGACGAGCGTCCTCACATCGGAGTCGTACGCCCGGGGAGATGCCGCCTGTACGCCGCCGGCCTGGTCCACCAGCCCGACCCAGCACCCCGTCCGGCGCGCCAGCCACCGCAGCAGCGCCTGGACACCGTCCGCCTTGCGGACCAGCCGGTGCATGGTCAGGATGTCGGCCGCGCGCCCGGAGTCGGGGGACGGCGCCGCTCGCACGTCCACACCGCACCCCTTCGCCTCGCCGGTCAGCGTGCCGGGTCCGGGAGACCCCGCCACGGGAGGAGACCGATTGTCGCCGCTGCGACGGGACTTCTGCCACTCCTGGGGGCGTCCGGGAGATCGGCGATGTGGAGCGTCCGAACCGGCGGCGTCCGAGGGGGCCCGCGGCGACGCGGAATCCGTCGTTGTGGGGGACCGGGCCACCCGCGCCGCCGGCGGGTTCGGTGGCGAGCCCGAGGTCACCGACGACGGCGAACGCAGTGTCGTTTCGGCGATGAAATCACTGGACCATACGGGTGAGTTCTCGGCCGCGGGACTGTCGCGGACATCCCCGGACTGCCTAAATCCGGGTGTGATCAAGAACCTCGTGTGGCGCGGCCTTCCCGCGCTCGCCCTCGCAGCCCTGCCCGTTCTGGCCGCCGTGCCGGCCGCTGACGCCGTGGAGAGCAGCCGTACCGTTCGGAGCACGCAGCCCCGAGAGGCCCTGCGGAGCGACTCCCGTTTCTACGCACCCGCCACCCTCGGCAAGAACCAGGCGTGGACCTCCGGCAACGGCCGCACCATCCTGCGTGTCCAGAGTGACGGCAACGTCGTCGTCTACAAGAACAACCGCCCCGCCTGGCAGGCCCCGAACGTCTATCCCAACGCCGACCGCCTCGTCATGCAGAAGGACGGCAACTTCGTCATCTACAACAAGGCCGGCCAGCCCATCTGGGCCGCCGGGACCTGGCGCAAGGGCCACTACGTCGCCGTCCAGGACGACGGCAACGTCGTCGTCTACAACAACGCCAACAGGCCCGTCTGGGCCACCAACACCGGCGACTGACAGACAGGCATTCCCGTATGCGGCAGGGCCCGGACCGGACGTCCGGGCCCTGCCTCCGTTCACGACCGAGCCGGCAGCCGGCCACGCCGGCCCGGGTGTTCCACGGAGGGTGAGCCGTCGGCTCAGCCCCGAGGGCGCGGCCGCCGGACGGCTGACGCCTCGTCAAGGGCCCGGACCGGCAGGGGGATTGTCGGCTTCCGGAGCTTCACCTGGATTCGATTCGGCCCAGTGGGTCGGTGCTCTCCGACAGGGTCTTCTGCGCCGCCGACCAACTGGAATCGTCCATGCCGAGTGCGTGGCGAAGATAGGCCCAGGTGAGCCGCTGGATCAGGGCGACGCGTTCGGGATTCTCGTCCGTCGTCTCCTTGACCTCGTAGCCGGGGATCCCGCCGAGCGAGTGCTCCGCCCCGAACAGTGTGAGCAGGCTCTTGTCGCCGGGGCTCAGGAAGTACGGGTCGGCGAGCCAGTCCGGTCCCCTGACGGTCAGCGGGGAGTCGTCCCGATCCCCCGCGATCACGAGGGCAGGCGTGGTCATGTCCGCGAAGTCCGGGTTCATGAACGGGTAGCGCTCGGCCGCGAACGGTGTCAGGTCGGCTCCGCCCTGTCCGGCCGTGGCAAGCAGCACGCCCGCCGTGACGCGCGAGTCGGACAGGTCCTCGCCCTGCCCGCTCTCGGGATCGAGGACGCGCAAGCCCAGCAGAATGCCCGCCGTCTGGCCGCCGAAGGAGTGTCCGGCCGCGGCGATGCGGCTTCGGTCGAGGCGCCCGCCGAGGCCGGGAACAGCGGCTTCCAGCAGATCGAGCCCGTCGAGGACGCGCTTCATGTCCTCGACCCGGAAACGCCAGATCCGCGGTGTGCGGGGATCGTCCGGAGGAAGGCCCACGGTCCTTGAGTCGAGATGGGTGGGCTGGATCACCACGAAGCCGTGAGCGGCCCAGAAGTCGGCCAAGGGACCATAGCCGTCCAACGACGAGCCGAAGCCGTGCGAGAAGACGATGACCGGCAGTTCGCGCCCGGTCGTCGGCGCGGACACTCTCACGCGCAGGTCTTCACCACGGCCCGGTGCTGGTAGCACCACCGGCTTCACCGAGACGACGGGAGTGGGTGCGCCCATGGCCATCTCCATGGTCGCCCTCTCTGATCCGGTCATGCGAAAGGCCTTTCCCATCGGCGAGTTCGGTCCAGCGCCCGGAGGGTTTCGCGCCGAGCACGAGTGTGCCGACCCGCCCTCCCGGGCGACCGACGGTGTCGTACCGCATGACCGTTCTCCCTGCCGCGCTGAGCCTGGCGGCAGCGTGCGGTTTGGTCGCCGGGTCCCCGATCTGACATCATCAAGAAACGGGACACTGTCCCGATTGACGATACGGGACACTGTCCCGTTTAGCAATCCCGGGAGCGAGGGGAGAGACGCGGTGAACGACGGCGACCGGGACACGGGACGCGCGGCCCGGCCCAAACGGGCGGACGCGCGACGCAATGAGGAGACCCTGCTCGACGCCGCCGCCGCGGTCTTCGTCGCCTCAGGCGTGGAAGCGCCGGTACGCGACATCGCGGCCGAGGCCGGTGTCGGGACGGCCACGATCTACCGCCACTTCCCGACACGGGCGGATCTCATCGTCGCCGTCTACCGCCACCAGGTCGAGACCCTCGCCGAGGCCGGTCCGGCCCTGCTGGCGACGAGCGCGACCCCGCACGCCGCACTGGGGCGATGGATCGACCTCTTCGTCGACTTCCTGGTCACCAAACACGGACTCGCCGCCGTGCTCCAGTCCGACGACCCCTGTTTCGACCCCCTGCACTCCTACTTCCTCGACCGCCTCGTACCGGTGTGCACCCGCCTGCTCGACGCCGCGGCCGGTGCCGGCGAGATCCGCTCCGACCTGGAGGCCTACGAGATCATGCGCGGCGTCGCGAGCCTCTGCGCGGGCGCCGGCCGTCATCCCCGCTACGACACACGCCGACTGGTCGCGTTCCTCGTCGCGGGACTGCGCCGCCCGCGCTGACCACCGGTCAGGCACCCGACGCGGGCGGACCACCCGCGCCAGGCCGGTCGTAGGCGACGAACCCTCCGTAGCGCGTGCCGTGCATCGGCTCGGGGGAGTCATGTCGGCCGCGCCGCCGGCGGGTGACCGGGCATCTGATGCCGGCCCTGTACCGGTGCGGGCGGCAGGCCGAGGCCCTGGAGTGCTACGAGCATGCCCGGCGCCGGGTGGCCGGGGAGACGGGCGTCGATCCCGGCGCGCCGCTGCGCCGGCTGTATGAGCAGATCCTCACCGCCGCCCCGGTTCTCGACGTCGACCCGGCCGAGGCCGCCATCGCACCCGTCACCGGGACACGGCGGAGACCTCCAGGCCGGGCCGGCAGCGGATGCCACTGCCGCACCTGCGCCCGGCCGGCTGGTGAAACACCCGCCGCGACCGCTCGCGCGCGGACTCAGGGGTGATCTTCACGGTGAGCTCAGACCGGGGTGACCGCGGTGCACTTCTTGAACGGGAGCCAGGGGCGGTCGCCGTCCGGGCGCGGCGCGCCCGCGTAGGTCGGGTCGCCGATCAGCCTCTGGTCCTCGTGCTCGTGGCTGGTCTCCAGGCCGAAGAGTTTGAAGCCCGTGCTCCACTTGTGGAGGGAGGTGCCCAGGCTGAGCGCGAACCCGGCCTTCCACCAGTCGATGTTGACCTTGTAGTCGAGGCTGCTGAGCTTGCCCTTGTCGTGCAGGAGCCGCTCGAAGGCGGTGGCATCAGGGGCCAGTGGCTCGGCCGCGGAGTGCGGGGAGGGGATGCCCGCGTTGTGGATCTGCTTGAGTCCGCTGTCACCGCCGTCCTCCCCGTTCCGCAGATAGTTCTCCACGGTCTCACTGTCCTTGGGATCCTTGAGGTCCAGCTCCGCGACCTCGGTGTGCACCTCCGTGTCGGTCTTCCCGCCGCCCCCCTCGACATGGAAGGTGAACGGCCCCGCGGGCACCGACCCGCGCACGTCGACGCCGGGATTGCCGCTCATGCCGCGCTCGGCCGTCGTGATCCGCAGCTTGGTCGGACGGTGCTCCTTGCCCTCCCCCTCCTCCCTGTCGTAGTCCTCGGCGTTGTACGTCACGTAGAACTGCTGCATATGGCTGCCCTCACCCTGGTAGCCATTGCCGACCCTGCCGTTGATCTCCATCGTGTAGACGAAGGTGATCTCTCCGTTGCCGCGCATGACCAGGGTGTCGTTCATCCAGGTGCCCTGGGCGCCCTTGCCCGTGAGCTGGCCGACGCTCTTGTTGTCCTTGCCCTTGCGCAGGCTCTTGCCGAACTTGACGTCACCGGACTTCTCATCGGTGGTCTTGGTGATGTCGAGGTCCGGCTGCTTCTCGGGCTCCAGCTCGGGCAGCTTGTCCTTGTTCTCGTTGTGGCAGAGCATGCCGAGCTCGGTGCCCCACGCCCGGGGCGGACCGCTGTTGCACTTCGCCGCGCCCTTCAGATAGTCCGCGAACTCCTTGGCGGCGTTGTAGTTGGCCTCCAGGTCCTTCTGCGGGTCGCCGCTCTCATGACTGTCGAACAGCCATCGCCCGCCACCGCCACCGCCCTTGGTGTAGCTCCCGCTCAACGAGGCACTGCCGCCCCACTGCTTGAGCCCGGGGAAGTCGATGCCGGCCTCCACACCGCCCTGCACCGTTCCCGTGGAATCGAGCGTGACCGACCCGTCGGACCACTGCGTGACCTTCAGCTCACTGCTGGAACTGATCTTGATGAAGAGAATGCGCATCACGGTCTTCTGCTTGTCGGTCTCGGTCGCCAGGATGCATCTGTCGGGCTCGAACGACGCGTCGTCGAATTCCGGTGCGCCGCCCTCTCCGTCCGGCCCCGGCGGGCCGGTGCGACCCGAAGGGCCCGGACTCGGCAGCGCCGTGTCCCCGCCGCCTCCCGGATCCGACTGGCAGGCCCCGCCCAGGATCCGGCACACCGCGTCCCGGAGTCCGACGGCTATGTCCGTCCCGGCCGACGTGAGCGTGAGCGCCAGCACCACGCTCACCACGATGCCGAGCACGCCGAGATACTCCGCCGACGCCTGCCCCCGCTCCCGGGACCGGAAGGGTCCCGCCGAGCCGCTCTTCCTCACGTCTTCGCCTCTCCGCGCGAGCCGGTGATCCGGGTTCGGACCGAACGCTACGGAGCGGACAACAATGAGGGCCTAGGCCCGTGGACCCAGCCCAAGACCCAATTCCCACTACGCTCCGGGCCCTTTGGGCCCTGCGGTGTCACAGGGCGAAAGCGCAGGTGAAGTGGGTGTCGCGGTCCGATGAACACCGGGATCCGGGGTCTCGCGTTCTCGTACGCCCACAACGACAGGTGGCTGTGACGGTACGTCAGATCAAGCGTTCAGGATGGCCCGCCGTCCGAGTCCCCGGCAAGGAGGCGCGGGAGAGGGGCCGCGCTCTCGGCGATGAAGGACCGGAACCGACCGTGGAGGGCAAGGTCCCGCGCCGGAGCGGGATCGTGGCGAGACGGGTCAGTTCATACGATCAGGGGGTTTGATGCAGCCCGCCCGCGCACTCCGGCCGGCTCCTGTTTCCTGTCGGAGCGGCGTGGGGGTGGCCATGACGGGAAGCGGCTTCCGCCGCCTCCCGTGCCGGGTGCCGGCTGACCTCCCGCTCGCTGAACCCGACCAGCGTCAGGAGAGTCATATGCCACCCTCTGGGATCGATCCCGCTGTTTTCCCCTGCCTCGAGGCGGACCTGGACAGGGTCCGTGATGCTCTCGGGCCGGTGCGTATCCACGGCAGGCCCGAACTCGACGCACTCACACTCGAAGGGGCCGGCACGTCCCGCGGCCTGGTCCGTCCCGTCCTCGCTCTGCTCTCGTACTACGTGCTCACCGACCCTTCGAAGCCGGCCGACGACCGTGCGGTGCTCGCCGCCGCGGCCACCGAACTGCTGCACGTGGGCGCGCTCTACCACGACGACGTCGTCGACCACGCCTACGAGCGCCGGGGCGGCCCCAGCACCAACGCGCTGTGGGGTCAGCACCTCGCCATCCTCGCCGGGGACTGCGTGATGCTCTCCGGTCTGGGCATGCTGGCGGGGCTCGGCCAACGTGAGGTCGCCGAGGGGGTGAGGGCGAGCGAACGCATGTGCGCCGGCATGGTGATGGAGGCGGCCGACCTGTATTCGGCCTCGCGCAGCGAACAGTCCTACCTCGACGCGATCGGCGGCAAGACGGCAGAACTGTTCACCCTGGCCTGCCGGCTGGGAGCCCTACAGGCGATCGCGAAAGGCACCGGCCCTCAGGCGACCGCGAACGGCGCCCGGCAGGCACCCGGAAGCGGCGCCCCGCGGGAGGGCCGGCAGGAAGGCCGAGAAGGAGGCCGGGAAGAGGGCCGGGAAGAGGCGCTGGCCGGCTTCGGCCGGGAATTCGGGCTCGCCTATCAGTTACACGACGACATTCTCGACCTGACGTCCACGGAAGAGGAGTTGGGCAAGCCCGTCAACACGGATCTGTCCGAGGGTGTCTACACCCTCCCCGTGATCCGCGCGGCCTCCCGCGACCGCGACCTGGGCCGTCTGCTGGGCAAGGAGGTGACCCGGGAGGAGGCCGCTCGCGCCCGGACCCTCGTTCTCGCGTCGGGGGCCGTGGAGGAGGCACGGGCGCTGGCCGACGCCCACGTGGCCAAGGCCGTGGACCAGCTCTCCGGACTTTCCGAACACCCCCGCGCGGTCGCCGAGTTGAAGGCGTACGCCCAGGCCGTGTTCGACCGGCGCACCGACTCCCGTCCCGCGGCGGTCCCGCGCCAGGCCCGGCAGACGCCTCGGTCCCAGGAGGCCGCGCACGGCCAGCAGGTCACGCGGTGGGTGAAGGACTGGCTCGTGGACACCGGCCTCGCCGCCACCCCGGCGGAGGCCGACCACCACCGCCTGGCCGGAGCCATGTGGATGATCGAGCGGATCCTCCCCCGGGCGACGGACGCGGCCGCCGACGTCGAGGGCGGCGACGTCGAGGGCGGCGACGAGGACGCCTCCGAGAGGAAGCGGGCCACCGCGGCCATGGGCACGCTGATCTGCGTGTGGGACGACATCTTCGAGGATCCGCGGCTGACGGACCCGAGGGCCGTCACCGAGCTGAGGGAGAACCTGGTGGCGACCCTGCGCCAGGACCCGGCCGCCCCCTGGACGCACGGCGCGATCCCGACGGCCTGGGCGCAGTTGTGGCCGCGCCTGCACAAAGGCAGGACAGCACGGTGGCGGGAGGCCTTCCTCGACAGCATCGAGGAGACCTTCCACGCCTGCGAGCGTGAGGCCCTCCACCGCATCAGCGGTTACATCCCCTCGACGGCGGAGTACCTGCCGCTGCGGAGGTCGACCAGTGGGTTCGAGATCGGCATGGGATGCTCGGAGGTTCTCCAGGACCGGGAGATCCCCGCCGCGCTGCGCGGTCACCGCATGGTCCGACGGCTGGAGGAACTCGCCTTCTTCGTCATCTTCGCCGAGAACGACCTGGCGGGACTCGACCAGGACGAGGCGGACCGGATCCCCTACAACCTGGTCAGGGCGATCCGTCACGAGACGGGGTGCAGCCGCGCGGAGGCCGTCGAGCGGGTGGAGCGCCAAGTGGCCGAGAAGCGCGCCCAGTACAACGCGGTCCTCGCGTACGTGCCCGTACTCTTCCGTACGTTGCCCGGCCTCTCCGGCCAGGGCGACCGGTACGCCGCGATCTACGACCGGTTGAAGCTGTTCGTCGATGTCCGGCAGCCCGAGTCCGAACGGTACGCCCCGAGGACCGAGGCGGCCGGACCCGACCTGGCGCGGCTGCGCCGTGAGATCAGCCGGTCCGCCGCCACCGTTCCGTCCCAGCGGTAGTCCGGGAGCCGGAGGACGACGGTGTCCCGCGCGAGCCCCTCGCGCGGGACACCGCCCTCATCACATCGCGGCCTTCCCGGACGGCGCCGGGCCGGTGTCCGCCTGCCGGCCGAGCCGCGCGGCACCCGGCAGCGCGGACCGGGTGCGCCGGTGGAAGGCGAGGAGGCCGACGAGGGCGCTGACGGCGAACCAGGCCAGCTGCACCGCGAAGTCCACGGCGGACACGCTGGTGGAGAAGCCCGCGGCGGTCGCGGCCTGCATGGCACCGTACGAGGGCAGCCACCGCACCATGTCGCTGTCCGCCCCGCTGCTGGCGAGGGGATTCTGCAGAGCCAGGTCCACCACGCTGATCATGACAATGGCGAACATGCCCTCCACCTCGCGGCGCAGGAGTGTACCGAGGGCGACACCCAGCGCGCCGTACGTCATCGCCGTGCAGAAGAGCGCCGTTCCGAGCAGCACGGGCTGCCGGGGCGACCAGAAGCAGCAGATGACCGCGGTGGCGTACGAGCAGACCACCACCGACGCGATGACCAGGCAGGCGACCTTCGCCAGCCCCAGCGGAACGCGGGGAAAGCCGGCCATGGACAGGCGCCGGTCGAACGCCCCGTTGCTGAAGGTCGCGGCGAACATCATGAAGCCGATGATCAGCGTGACCGCGTTCAGAGCCCCGGTGATCTGGGTGAGCCTGTCACCCCCGGCGGTCAGCAGGCGACCGGTGCTCTGCACCCGGAAACGTACCGGATCCTCGGGGACGGTCCAGCCCGACAGAATGACCCACACGGGAAGGAACACGGCCACAAGCAGCATGGCGAACCGGTTCCTGGTGTGCTCCACCAGGCCGTAGCGCGTGGCGATCCCGAACAGCCGCATCCGGCGCCTCACCGCACGTTCTCCTGCATGCCGTGCAGCACACCGTCCCGCAGCCGCCACACCTGGTCGAGCCGGTCCGTGTCGTACGCCAGATGCGAGACGACGAGAACCGACCGGCCGGCGGTCCGCAGGTCCCCGACGAGATCCCAGAAACGCAGATACGTCTCCCAGTCGAAGCCCTGGTACGGCTCGTCCAGCAGCAGCACCTGCGGATCGTGCATCACCGCGAGCGTCAGGTTCAGCTTCTGCCGTGTGCCGCCGCTGAGCGTTCCCACCAGGGCACCGGCGTACTCGGTGAAACCCAGGATCGCCATGACCTCATCGGCCCGCCGCAGATCCGCGACGGCGTACGCCGCGGCGAAGAGCTCCAGGTGCTGACGCACCGTGAACGCGTCGTTGAGCACGACCTCCTGCGGGCAGTACCCGAACCGTCCACCGTGCCGGACCACGCCCCGGTCCGGTCGGAGTTCTCCCGAAAGGACCTTCAGCAGCGTCGACTTGCCCGCCCCGTTCTCACCCACGACACCCACCACCGACCCCGCGGGCAGCGCGACGTCGACACCGCGCAGCACCCGCCGACTGCCGTAGGCATGGTGGACTCCCTCCACCTTCATGAACGCCCCCTGTTCGTCCCGCCGATGTAGGCCGTACGTGTCCTGTCAACGAACAAGCGGTCGCGAGGAAACGCCACGGCGCATGCGGGCCGGGACGCGCGGGTCCGACGCCTCCGCCGGTACCGAAGGGGCGCCAGGAGCGGGTACGGTCGCACACCACGGAGGCGGCCTGTCACGTACGGAGGTTCGGGGGAGCCGGATGCTGAAATCGGTTGTGGCGGGTCTGCTGTGGTCCGCACCCCTGTGGCTGTTGACCGGCCTGGGCCTGGACTCCTGGGGATGGGCCGGGGTCGTCGCGGCCGCCGGCGCCGCCACCGGTCCGGCCGTGCGGGCGGCACGCCGCCACCCGGCCGCCGCGCGGGTGACCGCCCTCGCCGCGCTCGTTCTGGGGGTGGAGGCAGCGGGGGTGGTCCTGCTCGTGTTCGGGATCCGTCAGTTCGGTGACTTCGAACCGTCCCACTGCGACCCCGGGGTGGAGGACTGCGTCGTCGTGGGCAGTGGCACTCCGGAGGAGGTCGTCGAGGAGCAGCGCGACGCCTACACGGAGGGCACCTGGGTGGCCGTCGTGGCGGGCGCGGCGCTCACCCTCATGTTTCCCGTCTCCTTCGCCCTCGGGGCGGCCAAGGTGCGCCGGCGGCGTCATCCACGCCGCGCCAGGCCCTTCCCCGACCACTTCTACGACATGGAGGAGACCGACCGGCGCGACGGTCACCTCCCCGGCTGACCGGGCCCGTGTCTTCCGGCGACCGCCGGGCCGCTCCGGATCAGCGGTTACCGCCCAGGTGGGGCCGGGAGCGTTGGTAGCGTCGGGGGATGCCGCGCCGGCCGGTGCGGTGTGCCGCTCGACCGAGAGAGACCTGATGCCCCCGACGATCCGCAGGGCTGTGATTCCCGCCGCCGGACTCGGCTCCCGCCTCCTGCCCCTGACCAAGGCCATCCCGAAGGAAATGCTGCCGGTCGGCGACAAGCCGGTGATCGAGCACACGGTGCGCGAACTGGTGGCGTCCGGCATCACGGACATCACCATCGTCGTCTCCGGCGGGAAATCGCTGATCCAGGACCATTTCCGGCCCAACCCCGCACTGGTCGAGCAACTGCGCGCGGACGGCAAGACCGCGTACGCGGACGCCGTGGAGGAGGTCGCCGAACTGGCCCGCCAGGGCCACATCACCTACCTCGACCAGCACGGCCCGTACGGCAACGGCACCCCCGTGCTCAACGCCGCCAGGAACTTCGGTGACGAGCCCATGCTGGTGCTCTGGCCCGACGACGTGTTCGTGGCCGACGTGCCCCGTGCCCAGCAGCTCATCCGCGCGTACGAGGCGACCAACTGCCCGGTACTGGCCCTGCTGCCCATGGACCCCACCGAGTCCCAGCGCTACGGTGTGCCCGTGGTCAAGGAGGACCTGGACGACGGCCTGCTGCGCATCACCGGCCTGGTCGAGAAGCCCAAGCCCGCCGACGCCCCCTCCTCGTACGCGGCGATCGGCGGCTATGTCATCACCCCCGGCATCATCGACGAACTGCGCGAGCAGACCAACCGCTGGCACGAACACCGTGACGGCGAGATCTATCTGACCGACGCCATCAACGCCTACGCCGCCGGCCGCGCCGTGTACGGGCAGGTCATCTCCGGCCGCTGGTACGACACCGGCAACCCGGCCGACTACCTCGTCGCCCAGATGGCCTTCGCCCTGGCCCACCCCGAGTACGGGCCCGTCCTGCGCCGCCTCGCCCGCGAACTCGGCGACGGCGACGACCCCGCACCCGGCACGGAGAACACCACGACCTGACCCGCCGATCCCTCCGGGCCGCCCGGCCACGGCGAGCCGCCGATCCTGGTCCACGGCCACCCCTCCTCCGGACCAACAGCCATGTCCTCGCCCACGGTTCGGCCGGGCCAGTCGCGCAGTCGAGCGCTCCTGGCCCGGCCGTCTGTCGCGCGGACAGCCGCTCCTGGCCTTCCGGTCAGGTCAGGTGCGGGTCAGTGGCGGTTGCCGTTGTGGTGACCGTTGTGGTGGCCCCGGCCCCAGGACCGGCTGTCGACGGTGCGACCGTGGTCGTTGCGCAGGGTCGCGGTGTCGCGGCGGTTGTCCCAGATGTAGTCGCGGCGGTCCTGGTACACGTCATTGCGGGTGTCGCGGCCGAGACCGGTGTGGACGCGGACCTTGGAACGCCCTTCCAGCCGGATGTTCTTGAAGCGGTAGCGGTTGCCGTCGGAGTTGCTCAGGGTCCAGCCCCTCAGATTGACCGGTCGGCGGCTGTTGTTGGTGACCTCGACCCATTCCCCGTTCAGGCTGCGGTTCGAGCCGTTGTCCGGCCCCGGACTGTCGGACTGGATCTGACCCAGCACAACGCCCGGCCGCGGAGCCTGGTGGCGGCCGTGGCCGTCGTGGCCGTCGTGGGCCGAGGCCGGCAGAGCCGCTACGGCGAGCAGAGCGCCGGACGCCAGCACACCGGCGGCCAGACGGCGGACAGTACGGAATGAAGACATGATGCCCCCTCAGAAGCGCGCACCGGCACGGCCGGTGCGCTGCGGGTTCCCCGGTCAGATGCCGAGACCCACAGCCTGGCCCGCCCCGCTTCAGGTTCCGGGCAAATCAAATGCGAGTTACGGAACGAGGACATGTCCGTAATCTTCATTCTTCATGACTACTTGTCGCGCGGGCTCTTCGTCCGGCGATCCGTGCATCGCGCATTGATCCGTGCGCCGAGCGGGGGCAACCGCTTACCCGTGTCACCCGTGGGGCTGCCGCTCGCGGAACGGATCGCCTCGGTCGGCGAGAGCCCGGTAACGGAAGCGGGCGGACCGGCAACGGCGCGTTCGACCACCCGGGACCATGGCGTTCGAGCTCGTTGCCTTCCGGGGCGGCGGCGACGGCGGCACTGGCCTCGTCCGCGCCGGTGCCGACGGTCCGGCCGAGGGCTTCGGCCCAGGACACCTTCATCCGCGTGTTCGCTCTTCCGCGGCCGGGGCGCGGGTCAGGGACGGTTCGCGGTGACGCGCCATACATGGGCTGACAGCGTGACGCCGTCAGCCGTCGCGTAGGCGGCGAACGCCTCGGCCGCGGCGGCGCGCACCTGCCGGCGGATGCCGTCGTCGGCGTTCGCCTCGCGCATCCAGTGGCGGACAGGGCCCCAGTCCGTCAAGAAGCCGGCCGCGTCGTCCGGGTCGGCACCCCAGTACTGCGACAGGGTGAACGGTTCGACGGCAACGGAGGTGAAACCGGCTCCGCGCAGGACCTGTTCGCTTCTGCCCGGGTCCGCGAAGGACGCGGGCCCGGTGTGCTGTGTGAAGTCCGGCACGGGAACGCGGGTGCCGATCGCCCGGTAGATCACCGTCTGGTCCATCCGGGCATGCCCTTGGGAGCAGACGAAGACGAGGCGTCCGCCCGGACGCAGCGCCCGCCGGATGTTCGCGAAGGCGGCGACCGGATCGGCGAAGAACATCACACCGAAGCGGCTCACGGCGGCGTCGTAGGCGGCCTCGTCGAACGGAAAGACCTGTGCGTCCCCACGGGCGAAGGAGACCCCCTCCAGGCCGGCCGCGGCGGCGGCCTCGGCCGCGGCCTCCAGCATCGGAGCCGACAGGTCGAGCCCGAGACCCTCGGCTCCGCGCCCGGCGGCCCGGCGGGTGAGCTGACCGGTGCCGCACCCGATGTCGAGAACACGGTGGCCGGCCCGGACACCTGCCGCGTCGAGCAGCAGTTCGTCCGCGCCTTCGTTCAGGGCGTCGTACCGCTCGGGGTGATCGGCCCAGTGCCGGCCCTCGTATCCGTTCCACGCATCCGACTGATCCTGGTTCGCGGTGGTAATCGCCATATCGCCAGTATGACCGTAGGCGCTGTCGGGCGCTCACGCGGTGGGCGGTGCGGTCTTCCGGACGGCAACGCGTCGAGAGAACCGGCAAGTGACCGGCAGGTCCGGCCAGTTGCCGGTGGAGCGGACGCCCGGCGGCGAACACCGCCCGAAGGTGAGCCCACGCCACGAACCCGTCGCGCCGGACCCCGTGACACGGGCGGCCCGGTGATGAGACGCTACGAAGTCCGCGATTCGGACATTTTCGAAGTGGGGGGATCATGACCAAGAGGTCGGGCAAGGGTGTGGAGTACGCGGAGAGCGCCGAGGAGGCCGAGACGCTGCTGCTCGCCGAGGCCGAGCGCATCGGTCTGGACCGGGAGTGGGTGCCGGACGAGACCTGGAACACCACCAAGGACATCGCCGTCAACCCCGTGTACGGCCTCCTGGAGGCGTACAAGACGCTTCTGAAGGACCTGGAGGAGATCCACGACAACACGCGACGCGACGCGCGCCAGGCCAGAGTCGACGCGGTCTGGCCGCAGTTGCGGGAGGCGGCGACACGGACCGGCGCTCATGTGCTGAACATCCTCACCGAGTGCAGGACCCTGTACGTCGAGGGCCGGCGCGTCAACTTCGAGCACACCACGATGACCGCGCAGGAGTTCCGGAACGTCTGCCAGGAGTGGGAGGACCTGCGGACGGAGAGCGCGGTCACCGACCAGGACGTCTTCCACCACTTCCACTGGGAGCCCATCCAGGACAAGGCCGCGGCGAACAAGGGCAACGTCGGCAACACGATCGCCAAGCGGACCGTGCAGGGCTGCGTCCTGGTGTACGTGGGCGCGGTGAAGTTCAACGCCCACATCAACATCAAGGGCTGACCCGGGCACGCGTCGCGGGTGGCGGTGCCCGGAGGGGTGCTGTCCCGCTGTCCCTCAGTCGGTCCTCGGGGGCAGCCGCTCCACCGGCTCGCACGCGTGGCAGCGCCAGAGGCGGACCGTGCCGTCGCCGCGCGAGGTCCCAGATCCGTACCGTGCCGTCCTGGCCGCCGCTGGCCGCCGTCCGCCCGTCCCGGCCGACGGCGAGGCCGAGCACCTCACATACCGGCAGCGCCACGCTCACCACACCCATCACCCACACGTTCCGTACGCAAGGGACCACACACGGCACAAGGGGGGAGAAGCGTGACAGCGCCGGGCCGGACTCATGGGAAAGAGGGCGAGGCGGGCGGGATGCGGTGGGCGACGCCCTCCCCGGGCCACCGCGTACCGGTCAGTTCCGAGGCCCGCTCCCAGAGGGCACCGCCGAGCCGCGGATCGCGGGCGGCACGGGGGATCCGGGCCGGTCCGGGAAGGCCGACGGCCTCGAAGGTGCGTGACGGGCCGAAGTAGTCGCCGGACCGGGCGTTCGCGTCGGTGGCGGCCCGCAGGACGGACAGGGCGCCGCGGTCGGCCCCTTGGTGCAAACCGGGGATCTTCATGACGAGCGTCGTGGCGTTCACGGGCCGCTTCACCGTGTCCTGGCCGAACCGCCTGCCCGTCACCTGGAGATTCGTGGCGCAGGAACCGGGATGCGCGGCGGTGCTCGTCACACCCCACGACCCCAGGTCGCTCCTGCGGCCCAGTTCGAAGGCGAACAGCAGGGCGGCGAGCTTGGACTGCCCGTAGGCGCGCATCCCCGAGTAGCGGCGTTCGAGTTGCAGGTCGGCCAGGTCGAGCCGGGTGGTGGGGAAGTTGATGGCCAGGCTGCCGATGTTCACCACCCGGGGGCCGCGGGACGACGCGCGCAGCGCGTCGAGGAGTCCGCCGGTCAGTGCGAAGTGCCCCAGGAAATTGGTCGCGAGCTGGAGCTCGAAGCCGTCGACGGAGAGTTCACGGCGCGGTACGTCCATGATTCCGGCGTTGTTGACCAGGATGTCCACCGGAGTACCGGATCCGCCGAGCCGGTCGGTGAAGTCCCGTACGGACGCGAGCGAGGAGACGTCCAGACGCTCCTGGGAGACGACGGCACCGGGGGACGCGGCACGGATCGCCTCGACCGCGGCCCGCCCCTTGTCCGGGTCGCGCACCGCGAGGATCACCCGGGCACCTGCCCCCGCCAACTGCTTCGCCACTTCGAATCCGACCCCGCTGGTCGCCCCGGTCACGATCGCCGTGCATCCCGTGCGGTCCGGCATCGTCCATGTGCTGTGATCAGTCACTCTGTTCTGCTTCCTGTGCGAAAGGCGTTGCTGTGGGACAGGCGGGTGGGCGGGTGGCCGTGGCCATGGGGTGCGCCGACGGGCGGCAGTCGCCGTCCGGGCGCCGGCTCTCCCCGGGGGCGAGTGCGCCGGGCCGGGCCAGGCCAGGCCCATGAAGATCGACCGGACCGGCCGGTCAGGGCGCCCGGTGACCGGAGCCGTGCGCGTCGGTGTTCCACTGGACGAGGAACCGCAGGGCATCCTCGGAGGCGGAGCCGGGGCGTGCGGTGAAGCTGACCAGGGACAGCCCCGGGCGTCCCTCGACGGCGTAGAGCTGGGCGTCCAGCGTCAGGGGGCCCGTCAGCGGGTGGTGGTACGTCTTGCGCCGCAGTTTCGGGCCGCTCACCGACTGGGTGGCCCACCAGGCGCGGAAACGGGAGTCGCGGACGCTCAGCTCGCCCACGAGTGCCTGGAGCGCCGCGTCGTCCGGGCGCCGCCCGGCCTCCATGCGGAGCGCGGCGACGGACTCCTTCGCCATGGGCTCCCAGCCGTCGCCGAACAGAGCCTGGTAGCCGGGATCGAGGAAAGCCAGGCGCACCAGGTTGCGCCGGTCCTCCGGCAGGGCGTCGAAGTCGACCAGGAGCCACGCGGCCGCCCTGTTCCAGGCCAGGACGTCCATGCGCCGGTTGAGGACGAGGGCGGGCAGCTCGGTCAGGCTTCGCAGCAACTGCCGCACGTTGCCCGGCACCCGGTCCTCCTCGGCACCGCCGTGACCGGAGGGTGAGGAGGCGACGCCGGCCACCGCGAAGAGATACTGCCGTTCGTCCGCGCCCAGCTCCAGCGCGTCCGCCAGCGCGGTCAGGACCGCACGCGAGACACGCCGTTTCCGGCCTTGCTCGATGCGGACGACATAGTCGACGCTGACGTGCGCCAGCTCGGCCAGCTCCTCCCGCCGCAGCCCCGGGACCCTTCTTGTTCCGCCGTCGTCGAGGACCCCCAGCCGGGCGGGGTCCGCGCGGGCCCGCAGAGCGCGCAGGAAGTCGCCCAGTGCCCGGTCGTCCCGCCGGGTTCCGGGAGCAGCGCCCTCCCGCCGCGGCCCCTGCCCGCGCGCCCCGGCGGCCCCGGCGGCCTCGTTGGCCCCGGCGGCCTCGTTGGTTTCGTCGGAATCCGTGCGCCTCATAGGAACCAGCATGAAAGGGGAAGCGCGGATGTGCCTGGTACCCCCGGTCCCAGGCAGCGGGGACGCGGGGGGTCCGGTCGTCGTGGCCACCGCCCGGTCGCGGATCCGGTCGTGGCGGGGGAGTCAGCCCGGGGTGCGGGTGTGCTCGCGGCGGTACTCGCCGGGGGCTTTTCCGTACTCGCGCTTGAAGGCGCGGTTGAAGGCGGATTCGGAGGTGTAGCCGGTCAGCCGGGCGATGGTGTGCAGGGGGGTGTCGTCGAGGCGCAGCAGGGTGCCGGCCGAGGTCATCCGCCACCAGGTGAGGTAGGTGAGCGGTGGGGTGCCGACGAGGGCGGTGAAGCGGCGGGCGAACGCCGCTCGCGACAGGCCCGCGCGTGTGCCCAGTTCCTCGACCGTCCAGGGGTGGGTGGGGTCACGGTGGAGGTGATGGAGCGCGGTGCTGACCGCCGGATCGGACAGGGCTGCCGCCCAGCCGGTGGTGGCGCTCCGGGCGCGCTCCTTGTACCAGGTGCGCAGGATGTACAGCAGCATCGTGTCCAGCAGGCTGGAGACGATGGCGTCGGAACCGGGGTTGTGCTCGTCGAGTTCGTCGCCGAGGAGGGCGACGACGGCCGCGAGGGGAGCCTGCCGGCTGACGCGTGCGGGCAGGTGGATGAGGTCCGGGAGTTCCGTCAGGAGCGGGTGCGGGCGGGCGCGGCTGAGTTGGTAGGAGCCGCAGATGAGGACGGTGGCGGGGGGTGTGCTCCGCGCTTCGGTACGGGGGATCCAGGCGTCGTCCAGGTCCTGGGTGGCGTCGACGAGCGCACGGGAAGGGTGGTCGGCGAGGGCGATCTCCCGCCCGTGGGAGACGAAGACCACGTCGCCCGCCGCGAGAGCCACCGGTGCGGCGCTGCCCGACAGCAGCCAGCACCCGCCCGCGAGCACCACATGGAACCCGGGGCCGCTGGTCGGCGCGAAGCGCAGGCCCCAGGGAGCGGTGAGGTGGGTACGTGCCGAGTGCGGCCGGCCGGTCCGGATCGCGGCTACCGCGTCACTGACGACATCCATGACAGGAACTCTACGGGGAAGGGCCGATGCGAGACGTACGGCTAAGGAAGCGAGACTTTGGGGCATGGATCGTCTTGCCGGACGGCTCTACCGTCGGAATGTGTGAGGTGTCCCGGAGCGGCCGGCCACCGACAGCATCCCGAGACCGAGGAACCATGGCCCCCCTTGCTTCAACCGTTCCGCGTACCGCTGCCGAGGACGGCGAGTTCGCCGGAAAACGTGTCCTGGTGACGGGAGGGACGCGTGGGATCGGCGCGGCGATCGTCGACAGGCTCACCCGGGCCGGCGCCGCGGTCGCCTTCACCGCCCGCTCCGCGTCCGTGCGGGAGAACGAGCTGTTCGTGCGGGCCGACGTCGGCACCCGGGAGGGGATCGAAGTGATCACCCGGCATGTGAACGAGCGTCTGGGCGGGGTCGACATTCTCGTCCACAACGCGGGCGCCGACGGAGACCGGCACGTTCCGCTGCTGACCCAGGAGGACGCCGTGTGGCAGTTCGTCATGGACGTCAACCTCTTCGGTCCCGCACGGCTCGACCGGGCGCTGGTGCCCGGCATGGCCGAGCGCGGCGCGGGAGCCGTGGTCCACATCTCCTCGCTCTCCCGCTCGATCCCGAGCGCGAACCGAGTTCCGTACGGGGCGGCCAAGGCGGCTCTGTCCCACTACAGCAAGGGGCTGGCCAACGAGGTCGCCCCGCGGGGGGTCCGCGTCAACAGTGTCACTCCCGGTTTCACCGAGAGTGACTGGGGCCGTTCCTTCGTCGCGGCCCTCGCGGACACGGCGGGCGTCGACTACGACGAAGGCCGCCGCATGGTCATGAACGGGATCGGTGGCATTCCCCTCGGCCGGCCGGCACGCCCCGAGGAGGTGGCCGAGCT
This sequence comes from Streptomyces sp. NPDC002018, assembly GCF_042890865.1. Classification (NCBI taxonomy): domain Bacteria; kingdom Bacillati; phylum Actinomycetota; class Actinomycetes; order Kitasatosporales; family Streptomycetaceae; genus Streptomyces; species Streptomyces sp. NPDC002018. Next base: position 141,827 of record NZ_JBIASO010000010.1, on the reverse strand, counting down.
GGTGGCCTTCCTGGTCTCGGACCGGGCGTCATCGATCACCGGCGCCGAACACGTCATCGACGGCGGCAGCAGGCCCACTGTCTGATCCACCCCCTGAAGGAGCCACAACCCCCATGAACACCAACCCCATCGAGCTGCCCGACGTGGTGAGCCGCTATCTGGAGGCCCACCGCGTCCGGAACACACCGACCGCCCTCTCGGCGTTCCACGAGAGCGCCACCGTCACCGACGAGGGCGTCACCCACACCGGAACCGGCGCCATCGAAACGTGGCTCGGCACAGCGGCGAGCGAGTTCACCTACACCACCGAAAGGCTCGGCGCGGAGCGACTGGACGACACCCACTGGGTGGTGACGAACCGGCTGGAGGGCGACTTCCCCGGCGGACGCGTCGATCTCCGCTACCGCTTCACGCTGCGCTCCGGCCTGATCGAGGACCTCACCATCGCCCCGTGACCGACCCGCACATCGCGCCCCGCCGGGGCGCGCCCTCGGCGTGAGGCGGGCCGGTGTCCCGGATCGGCCCGACGAGGCCTGGGATCGATCCGGGACGGGCGGTGAGGGATGGGTCGGCGCGCCCGCACCCCTGCCACCGCTCGGCATTCGATACGGCGCGGCTTCCGGATTGCCGCAGAAGGCGGATGAGGTACCGATTCACTCCCACGGGCCGTTCCCCGCACGGCTGTGGGGATCGGACGTACGCGGCTCGTCGTCCACGACGACGCCGTCGCGCGTGCGTGGCCCCGCACCGGCGTGTATGCGCAGCTCTGACGGACCTGGGCAGGGATGTTCGGTTCCGCGGCACGAACGGCGGATGACGATTCACCCGCCAGTGTGAACAAGGCATCGGCAGGGCCTGTAGGGCAATCCACTGACGGCGCCGCGTCGAATGGCCACACGGCGACGGAATGCTGGGGCGAGGAGCCTTCGCCGGGCCGGATCGGAGTCGTGCATCGGACTCCGGGGTATCCGGCGGGACCGTACGGGCGGTACGACGTACTCCTGTGGTCCGGGACCGCCTCCCGCCGGCCGGGCGCCCGTCACCGGTCGGCGGGAGGCTCGTGTCTGCCAGGGACGGCAGGACCTGGCAGACCACACCCCCTACGGCCGACGCGTCGGCGACAGGCCGGAGGGACACCGCCGCCACGGAGGCTACGGAGCCTACGGTGCGGCCTTCTCCCCGGTCTGGTCGGCGGCGAACCACGTGCCCTGGAGGCCCTGCCCGTTGGCGTCGCCCGCCCTCGTGTCACCGGAGAACCGGTAGAGGGGGTGTCCGCCGACCGTTATCTGGACCGAGCCGTCGGGGCGGCGGATCGCGCCGACCTGCCGCTCGTCCACTCCGGCCAGATAGACGTTCCCGCCCTCCTCGATGGTCACGGGCGGCCACGTCACGGCGCAGGCGTCGACACACGCGGACCGCGGGGGATTCGTCGTGTCACGGTCGAAGCGGTACAGCGTCGCCTGATTGATGTTGATCAGGTGCCTGCCCAGCTCCGGTGACTGGACGGCGGACAACTGGACCCACTGCGGTGGTGTCTCCTGCACGGCGGCACCGACCACGCTGCCGCCGTCGCCGGTCCTCCCGTTGTCGGCCGCGCTGCTGTCGACCACCCGCAGCGCGGCGTTGCCGTTGGCCGGCTGCGGTGAGGCCGTGGCGGGCGGCGGCGCGGAGGAGGCCTTCGTGTCCTTGCCGGAGTCGGAGGAGTCCTCGATGGTGATCGTCTTCCCGCAGGAGGTCAGGGCGAGCAGGGCGCACAGGACGACCGGGGCGGCCACGGCCGCCCCGCCCCACGGTCCGCGCGAGCGGCGTCTGTTCGAATTCACGCATGCATCACGAGACAGAGAGACGAAAGGTTCATCCGCGGGGTGCGCGAACCGTCTGAACCACCTGGTGGCGCGTCTCGTTCTTCCTCACAGGAGAGACATACGACCCGCACCGCTCCGAGGGGGAACCGCCATGGCAGACATCTTCGTGCCCGGGGACGAACTGGACGACGCGCGCCAGGCCCTGGGCTTCGTCCAGGACCACATCGACATCGGACACCACACCTTCGACTTCGACAAGGCCTTCGGCCCGGAACTCTCCCGCGGCTCGGCGCAGAACTTCGAGAACAAGTGGGACGACGGCAAGAAGCAGCTCATCAAGCAGGTGAAGGGCATCAAGGAGGCGATGGACCAGATCATGGACAGCTTCACGAAGACCGACCAGGACGCCGCGTCCAACCTGAGCACGGGACAGGAGGGCGGCACCTCATGAGGACCGCCGCACGCTTTCTTCTGAACGTGCCCGACGTGTGGACCGAGATGGACATGAGCGGGGAGCAGATGGCCACCGCACGGGCCGAGGCGCTGTCCGCGACCGACAACCCGCGGGAGAGGGCCAGGATCAACGACCTGTTCCGGCAGGGCCGTGAGATCAGCCGGTCCGCCCGCGACCACGGTGCCCTCTTCTCCGCCGGTACCGCCACCTTCTACGACGACGGACTCTTCCTGGCCTACGCCATGGTCTTCGCCGTGACGACGCCCGAGGGGATGGAGCTGACCCTGCCGGTGCTCTCCGCGCAACTGGGCCTGTCCGACGCCACCGGCGTCGCCCCCAAGGACCGGGTCATCACCAGTGCGACGGTACCGAGCGTGGGGCGCGTCGCCCGCGTCACCGGAACGGAGGAGACCCGGATCACGGCCGACATCAACGTCAAGCTGCTGACGATGCACACCATGATGCCGGTGCCCGGCAGCCCCCAGGAGTTCCTCGTGGTGACATGCGCCAGCCCCAACCTGCCGCTGAAGGAGCAGGTGTACGACCTCTTCGACGCGGTCACCGGAACCTTCCGCTTCGTGTCGCAGGACGGCGGGATCACGCCGGACCCGGCCTGACGGGGCCCGTACGCGCGGGCACGTACTTCGCGCGCGCCGCGCGCCCGGAACGCCGCGCGCCCGGACCACGGACCGGTGGAACTGGTGGACCGGTGGAAGCGGAGCGGTGAGCACCGGCGGCGGGTGGGGGTGGGGGGCGGATACCGGAAGATCCGGACCCGCCCCCCACCGCGACAGGGGGCCTATACGCCGGTCCGCTCCTCCGGCCCGCTCAGAGGGACCTGTACGCTCCGCAGCGCGCCGTCGCCCAGGTGGAGCAGGCCCCGCCCCGGCTGCGGGGCCCGGCCGACGACTCCTCGGGTCAGTTTCACCCCGATGACCTCACCGTCGGCGAGGTTCTGCGGCGAGAGCAGCATGCCGGTCCGATTCCGCTTCACCTGGCCCATCCAGCCGGCCAGACTCAGCGACAGCGACTCGGCGTTGCCGGCGGCCAGGACCCCCCAGCCGTTGCCCGCGCCACCGCGCGCCAGCAGGGCCAGGTCCGGGTCTATCTCGGCGCCCATGAACAGCTCCGCGTCATCCACGACGATCACCGCGTTCTCCTCCGGCACGTTGCCCAGCACCTTGCGGAACTCGGCGAGCGAGACCTCGGGATCGGTGATCACGGCGGCCACTCCGGGCCGTCCCGCGAGCTCGCGCAGCGGCGAGCGCCGCGGCGCCAGCACGATCAGACCGGTGCCCGCCCCCAGCAGCGAGTGCGCGGCGGTGAGCAGCGCGGTGCTGCGGCCGGTACGGGGAGGGCCGGCGACGACGAAGGTGGGCACGTCGGCGAGGTCGGGCCCGAGGATGTCGAGGGTGTCGCCCCCGACGGCGATCAGTGGCCGCATCCGGAGATCCCCGCCCGCGGTGCGCAACGCCATGGCCTCCTGGAAGCCGATGCGTTCCGGGAGCAGGTCCAGGTGCGGTGCCCGGTGTGACGGGGGGACGTCCGTCTCGCGTGCGGTCAGTTCCGCGCCGAGCCGCAGGAGCAGTTCCGCCTGGGCGGTGCCCGAGAGGTCCTCGCCCAGGACGGCGATCTGCACCTCGGTGAGGTCCGGCGTGCTCAGGCCCCGGCCCGGCACCGGGTCGGCGGGCGCCGACTTCGAGGGGATCCCGACCGAGGAGTAGTCGGCCCGGTCGTTCAGCCGCAGCACGATCTTGTCCTCGGTGGTGCCGCCGAACCTGCTGTTGCCCAGCACCTTGTCACCGGCGAGCACGACATGGATGCCGACGCCCGCCCCGTCCCGCAGCAGCCGGATCATCCGCTCCAGATAGCTGCCGTTGTCGAAGCTCGCGTACTCCCGCTCGAACACCTCGAACCGGTCGACGAGCAGGACGATGTGCGGCGGGCGCTCCTCCGGCGCCGCCATCCGGCGCAGCTCCGCGAGGTCGGCCGTGCCCCGGGTGCCCAACAGGCCCTGACGCACGGTGAGTTCGGTGGTCAGACGGTCGAGCAGCCGGTCCAGTCGTTCGGTCTGGTTGCGGTCGACGACCGCGCCGCAGTGCGGCAGCGCGGTCAGCGCGTTGAGGGCGCCGTTGCCGCAGTCGACGCCGTACAGATGGACGTCGTCCGCGCCGTGCGCCTGGGCGAGTGCCGCGGCCAGCGTACGCAGGGCCTGCGACCGTCCGCTGCGCGGCGAACCGATGAGGTGGAGGTGTCCGGCCCGGTCGAGGTCGAAGGCCAGTCCGGCCCGGCTCTGCTGGGCCGGCCGGTCCACCGTCCCGTACTCCACCGCGGGCAGGGCGGCCTCCCGTTCACCCCGTGGCTCCGGCGCCGGCGGCGGCGTCCACACCAGGACGTCGGGAAGCGGCGGGAGCCACGGGCTGGGCTGGCGCGGCACCCCGGCCACGCGAGCCGCCCGCGCGACCGCCGAGGTCAGTACCGAGAGGTCCGTGACGGCCTCGGTGGCGGCACCCCTGTTGCCGCCCGCCCCGGAGAGCGCCCCGCGCAGCGGACCGCCCAGCTCCTGCCAGGAGACGGTGCGCACATGGACGGGCACCTCGTCGTCCGCGGTCGGCGCCCCGGACAGACGGCGGCCCCCGACCCGCCCCGACTGGAACGGCAGCAGGGTGGAGGGACCGAGCCGGGCGTAGGCGCGGCCGGGAGTCGCGGGCGAGATGTCCCCCGCGTCGGGAGCGTCGATGATGTCGCGGCTCTCGGAGGTGTCGGTCGTCCGCAGGGCGATCCTGAGGTTGGTGTTGGCCCGGATGTCCGCGGTGACCGCCCCGCTCGGACGCTGTGTCGCCAGCACCAGGTGGATGCCGAGCGAACGGCCGCGCTGGGCGATGTTGACCAGCCCGGAGATGAAGTCGGGCAGTTCGCGGACCATCGAGGCGAACTCGTCGATGACCAGGAGCAGACGTGGCAGCGCCGGCAGGACGTCGCCGCCCCGGCCGCGCTTGTCGAGGTAGTCCTCGATGTCCTTCGCCGCGGCAGAGGACAGGAGCGTCTCGCGGCGGCGCAGTTCCGCGCCCAGGGACACCAGGGCACGCTCGACGAGATGCGTGTCCAGGTCGGTGACCAGGCCGACGGTGTGCGGCAGTTCGGCGCATTCGGCGAACGCGCTGCCCCCCTTGTAGTCCACGAGCACGAAGGTCATCTCGTCGGGCCTGTTCACCACGGCGAGGCCGGCCACGAGCGTCTGGAGCAGCTCCGACTTCCCGGAGCCGGTCGTGCCGGCGATCAGCGCGTGCGGCCCGTCCCGCACCAGGTCCACGGTGAAGTCGCCGTCGTATCCGGTGCCCAGCAGCGCCCGCGTGCTGCGCCCGCCCAGTGACCAGCCCGCGACGACGGCCTCCGCCGTCGGGGGCTCGAGGTTCAGCAGGTCGAGCAGGCGGACGGAACCGGGCAGCGCGCTCTCGTCACTGTCCCCGACCCCGCGCAGCGGAGCCAGCGCCCGCGCGAGCCGGTCGTACCAGCCGGGCTCGGGCGAGTCCGCGCGCACCTCCTCCAGGGCCGCGCCCGCGCCCGTACGGACCCGCGCGCCGGCGCCGGCACTCGCCGCGGTCACCACGACGGCGCCGCACTCCTCGGGGAGCAACCGCTCCTCCCGGTCCATGCACAGGGTGTAGACGCCCACGGCCGGGCCGTCGCGCAGCAGGGCGATCACACCCGGCAGCGAGCGTGCCCGCCGGACCTGGTCGAGGACCACGAGCAGGTCGGGATAGCCGTTCACGCCGCCGCGCACCAGATCCGGGCCGGCCTGCTGTCTGGCGGCCACGAGCTGGCCCAGCTCGCCGATCCGGCGGGCCAGGGAGTCGGCCGTCGAGCCGACCAGGGCGAAGGCGTCCTCGTTCTGCGGCTGGCAGTGCGGGAGCCAGCGCGTCCACGACCAGTCCCGTTCGCCGTCCGGACCCGTCAGGACCACGATCCGCAGATCGGCGGGGCTGTGCAGCGACGCGGCCTGGGCCGTCATCCATCCGGCCAGACGGCCCGCGCCGGGGCCGGCGATCCCGGAGACACCGGCCCGTCGCAGCGGTACCGACACCGGGACCTGGTCGAGCCACGGCACGGTGGACCTGCGGTGTTCGTCCAGCGACGGGTCGTCCACCGTCAGGGAGGACGGCAGGTCGGCCGTACCCGCCCGTACGGACAGGAAGTCCTGATCCTGCCAGCGGCGCTCCCACAGCCGCTCGGAGGGCCGCACGGCCATCTGCAGCAGCGAGGCGGGATCGGGCAGTGACCGTCGCAGGTCGCGCTGCTCCTCCAGAATGGCCGCTTCGATGTCGGCCCGTATCCGGTCCCGCCGCTCCTCGTACTCCTCGACCTGCTCCAGATACTTGAGCATGGCCTGCTTGCGGCCGCCGAACTGGGTGACCAGCGCGGCGATCGGGGAGAGCAGGGCGATGAACACGAACGCCCAGCGCTGCGTCACGAAGATGGCGATGGCGGCGCTGCCCGCGGGGAGCAGCAGGATCGGCAGCAGCGGGATGGGCCGCTTGTCCGGCTTCACCGGCGGTGTCGGCAGACGGAACTTCGCGTTGCTGGGCTGCGGCACGAAGCGCGGAGGCCGGTTGAACTCCAGGCCAAGACCGTCCGCGGCGGGGGTGAGGGGCGCCGTGGCCGTCCGGTGCGACGACAGCTCGAACAGGATCCCGCCGACGGCCAGTTGGCTGCCCTCCCGCCACGGGACGGCGCGCGGGACCGGCTTGCTGTCCAGCAGCGCGTGCTCCGTCGCCGCCAGCTCCGCCGTCCCGTCCACCCGCACCCGGACCCTCGCCGCCGGCGAGGCGGTGCCCGGGAGCCGGATACGGCAGGTGTCGCCGCCCCCGATGTCGTAGTCGCCCGGCGGCAGCCGGTGGACCGTACCGGCACCCGGCCCCGACACGACACGCAGTTCGGTGTGTCCCTCGGGCTCGGGCTCCCGTGGAAGGGGAGCGTCGAGCCCGAGGTCCATCCCGTCCCGCACCCCGGCCGCCCGCAACGTGGCCTCGGGGTCGACCTGCCCGGACCCGACGTACAGCGCCGGAGGCGCCCCGTCGGCAGTGACGTGGCCGACGGTACGAGCCAGCTCTGCTGCCAGCCGCCCGGCACGGGCGGTGGGTTCGGTGTCGACGACGACGCTGGTCGACACCCCCTCGTCCAGCGGGTCGCGGACGCTGATGTTCAATCGCACGGCGATCGTCTTCCTCGGATGGCTCGGTGACGCGGACGGTGCTGACGGTCGGTCGGGGCAGGACGGTGTTACGACAGATTCGAGCCGAGCTGCTCGTCGGTCTGCGAGAAGGCGTCACCGACGGCCTTCACGTACTGACCGATGCCCTGGAGTCCCTGGTTGACCTGGTCGAACCCCTTGGCGAACTCATCGAAGAAGGGCTGGAACTTCTGCTGTGCGGCCGGGGTGCTGTAGCCGTTGGCCAGAAGCTGCGAGATGCGGCCCCTGACCTCCGTCAGCTTGTCCTGGAGCTGCGAGAAGTCATTGAGCAGCGACTGGGAGGCGGTGGCGGTCTCGTCCGAGTTCACGGCGAAGTTGGGCATGAGGACACTCCTTGATCGGTTCTCTGTGCTGTCCATCCACGGCGGATGGAGGTCTGTGGGGCGCGGCCGTCAGGGAGACGGCGGCAGCGGGACGTCGGCCGGGTCCGGGCTGGGCGGCCTCGGTACGACCGGGCTCTGCGGAGGTGTCTGGAACGGGGTTCCTCCGGGCGGGGGCGACGAGGGAGGCGTCGCCGTCGGTGTCGACGGAGGGGTGAAGAACGGCTGGTCGGGCGAGCCCGGTGTCGTGGGGCTCCCGGGCGCGGTGGCGGGGCCGTGGCCGCCGGGCTGTGCGGTGGAGAGGGGCGGCGGCGTGACGGCGGCGGGGGAGCCGGGTGGTGTGGTGGAGACCGGCGATGGGGGTGTCGCGGGCACCTGCGGCGGGGGTGTCGTGGTGACCGGCGGTGGTGATGTGGTGGTCACCGGAGAACCGGGCGGAGTGGTGGACACGGGCGGGGTGACGGCCGGCGTCGGTGTGCCCGTCCCGTTCCCGTTCCCGGTCGTGACCGGTGTCGGTGTCGGTGTGACCGCCGGTGGCGCCGGGGCCGCGGGCGGCGCAGGCGGCGGCGTGGCGGCCGGAGACGTCTGGGCCGGTGTGGCGGCGGGCCCGCCGCCGGAGGTCTTGACCGGGATGAAGCCGTCGGCCCGGTCCGCGAGGGGCTTCTTGCCCGCCGGTCCGGGAGCCTGGGGCACCAGGTTGGCACCCTCGGTGTTGAGCGCGTCCGCGAAGGACGATCCCTCTCCGACCGCGACTCCGATCTTCGCGCCGCTGGACGCCACCTGCTCGCCGAAGTGCTCGATCTGTTCACCCGCGGAATTCCTGGCGTTGCGCGCGGCGTCCGAGAAGACGCCCCCGGCGCCGACCGGGGGAGTGGTCCCGCCCTGGGACGTGCCGTTCCCGGTGCCGCGCGCGCCCCGGAACTTGCCGATGCCCGCGCCCACCACCGCTCCGCCGGCCGCGCCGGCCAGGATGTTGCCGGCGGTGATCTGGTCACCGTTGGCCGCCTTCACGATCACCTCCAGGCCCGCCGCGCCCGCGAACCGGGTACCGGCCTCCTTGGCGAAGTTCGCCGCCGGACCGACGACGCGGCTGTTGGCCAGGGAGTTGTTGACCGAGGTGATGCTCCCCGAGACGTTCTTCACCAGCGGTGTGTTCCTGAGACCGTTGACCAGCCGGGGCGCGAACGTGGTGAGGGCGCGCCCGCCCAGCTTGACCAGCGCCCCGCCGGGGACCAGCCCGATCAGACCGGCCAGGAAGTCACCGGCCTTGAAGTTCCCGCTTCCTATCGCCACCACTTGGTTGAACGCGAACAACGCCCCGCCCAGCAGCAGCCCCACGACCGGGAAGAACACGGAGACGATGGCGATGAGCGTCGCCAGGATGATCTGGATGAACGGGAAGTCCCTGAAGAAGTCCGCGATCTTCTGGAAGAAGTTGCGCTCGGGGATCGCCTGACCGGCCGCCCGGTCCAGGGCATCGGCACAGGTGCGCTGCGCCTGCTCACGCAGTTCTCTGGCGCTCTGCGCCAGGCGCTTGGCGGCGGTCAGCTTGCCCTGGGCCTCGTCGATGCGTGCCTGCTGCTGGCGGGCGTCCGCCTGCTGACGGTCGTCGGCGCCGGCCGGCAGCGCGGGTACGGTCTGGGCGGCCTGCCCGGCCACGGACTGGGCCTGGTCCATGGCGTCGTCCAGCATGGACTGCGCCTCGGTGAGCTTCGGGGCGTAGTCCCGGTAGGCGTCGGCGGCGGTGTGGAAGGAGTCGACGGTCTTCCGGAGCTTGTCGGGCAGATCGTCGATCTGCTTCCTCAGCGCCTCGACGGCGCTGCCGCGCCCGGTCTCCAGCCCGCCCCCCTGCCGGACGAACCGCAGGGCGACGTCCGCCTTGTCCCCCACTTCGCGGTAGCGGGTCTCGACGCGCGCCATCTCGTCGATGTCGCCGGGTGTGGGGTCCTGATCCATCCCCACGACGTCGAATCCGGACGTGTGCCGTCTTCCCACTGCTTTCCCCCCCGTGCCGGGTCCGAGTGCCTGCCCCAGGTACACGACGTGGGCGCCCGCAAGTGTTCACCGCACCCGCGAACCGTCCCCGCGAACCTTTCGGCGACCGGCCCCGTGTAGTGGGTGACATGCGCCCGTGGCCACGGAGAGACATGAGTGTGAACGACGAGACAGAACGCACCGACGCCATCCGCCGGGACAGGTGGGGCGGCGGATACCGGCTCCTGGGAGCCCTGCTCCTCCTGGTGTTCGCTCTGTGGGCGGGGACGGGAGCGGTGTCGCCCGTGTACGCCGACGACGGTGATGATCTGGTCAAGGTGTTCGTCGTCGCGGACACGGGCCAGGCGGCCACGACGGCGTCCGTCGCCGCGAGCACGCTCGGCGACGCGGGCCGGGCAGCGGAGATATTCGAGCTCAACCGGGGTCTGGCGCAGCCCGACGGCGGCGCCCTGAACGCCCTGACCGATCCACTGCGGCCCGGCTGGATTCTGCGGCTGCCCGAGGACGCGACCGGCCCGGATGTGCGGCTGGCCCGTGAAACCGGCTCCTCGGACACGGCGGACCCACCGAGGCAGGGGAACGCGGATGCGGGCACGGGCCGGGAGTCCGACGACGGTTCGGGCGCCCTGACGATCCCGTTCGCCGCCGTGATCGCCGGTGCCGCCGCGGTGCTTCTGGCGCTGGTGACGGCCGGTATCGTGGCGCGCCGTCAGGTCCGCGGGGCGGCCGGGGCCGTGGGGAGGACGCTGAGCAGGCTCGGCGATCCGGTCCGCCGTCGCCGTCTGCTCAGGTTCCGCCGGTCCCTCGGAGCACGCTTCGCCGGTGACGCCGACTCCGTACGCCGGGCCTACCGGGCGCTGGAGGAGTTCGCCGGACGGGACGGCACACCGGGCACCCCTGTCCATGCCCTGCGCGTGGAGCAGGCGGGCGTGACCGCGTGGCTGTCACCACCCGACCGGGCGGAGGCCCCGTGGCAGCGCCTGGACGGCGCCCGGTGGCGCCGTCCCACGGGAGCGGGCACCTGGCTGATGCGCGGGGTCGACGAGAGTGTTCCCCGGCGCGGACTCACGGAGGACGCCTGCCTGGTGCGGGTGGGCATCGACAGCGACGACGAGCCGGTGTTCGTCGACCTCAGCCGTCTCGACGGAGTGCTCAGCGTGTCCGGCGACCCCGGCGTGGCACGGGACGTCGTACGGGCGCTGCTGGCCGAGGTCGCGCGCCACACGCCCGGGATGCCCGTGACGGTGATGCGCGCGCCGGACGGGGCACCGGACATCCCGGTGCCCCGGGCACTGGCGGAGCGCTCCGGTCCCGCGGTCCCGCCGCCCGCACCGGTCGCACCGGCGGTCGCACCGGCCGGGGACGTGACGCTGCGGGCCGCCGCCGTGCGCCGCCCGGTGAAGGGACTGGTGGTGATGTCGGGCGCGCCGACGGCGCGGGAGGCCGCCGACCTCCGGGCGCTGTGCGGTCCTGGCGGGGCCGGGTGGACCGCGCTGGTCTGCGGTGAGGTGGACGGCGCGCACTGGCGCTGGCGTACCGCGGCCGACGGGCGGGTGGAGATCCCGGTCCTGGACCTGGAACTGACCGTGCCCGCCTGAGGCGCCCGCCTGAGGCGCCCGCCTGAGGCGCCGGCCGCGGGGCCGGTCTCAGCGAGCGGTGGGGCGCCGGGTGCCGATGTGCTCGGCGCCCGCCGCGTGTCCGTCGGACACGGACTCCTCGCCGACGCGCCGGCGCAGGGTGTGCAACGCGTAGTGCTGGCGGGATTTGACGGTCCCCGCCGGTATCCCGAGGATGTGCGCCGTCTCCTTCACGGTCCGTCCGCAGAGATAGGTGTGGACGAGCACCTCGCGCTGCTCCAGCGACAGTCCGCGCAGCAGCGAGGTGGTCTCCAACGAGGTGAGCACCGCGTGGGTGTGGTCCGGCTGGGGCACGTCCCGGGTGTCGGACGCCACCGTCTCGTGGCGGCTGTGGGCGCTGCGCATCCGGTCGATGACCAGGTTGCGGGCCACGGTGAGGAGCCAGCCGCGGACCGAACCCTCACGTTCGAGCAGCCGGTCGATGTGGTGCCAGGCACGGATGAGGGTCTCCTGGACGATGTCCTCGGCGAGGTGCCGGTCGGCCAGCAGCCGTTCGGCGTAACTGAGGAGGGCGCCGCGGTGCTCCTCGACCAGGGCGTGCACGGGATGGTGCTGCCGCTGTACCGGGTGTGCGGCGTTACGGCCCGCTTGTGACGTCATGTTTCTCGGGTTCCTGGGGCTTGAGCCGCACCGGTCGCCCGACCCCGCCGGGGCGGGGGCCCGGCGGGGTGGGAGATGTTCCGGGTGTGGCGTACGGGATCGGGCGCCGAGCGTAGGCAGACCGCGGTGCCGAAAAAGTGACGGCCGCGGGCGGCCCTCGCGAGCCGGTGCGACGGGCCCGCCGCGACGCGGCCGCGTCCCGCACGGGCCGGCCCTGCGAAAAAGCGGGCCGGCCCGTACGGGAACGCCGGCCCGTACGGGAACGCCGGCCCGCAGGGGGATGGGAGAAGAGGGCCGGAGGCGGGGCGGGAGGCGAGAAGCGGGTCAGCCCTTCGCGGCCGGGACGGTCTTCCCGCGGTCGCTCGCGGGGATGTCCGCCTTGACGGCGAACCAGACCCCTCCCACCTTCTGCCCGTTCGTCTGCCCGGGTCCGGTGTCACCCTTGAAGGTGTAGGCGGGCCAGCAGTTGAACGACTCCTGCGGGGTGCCGTCCGGTGTGGTGAAGGTGAACAGCACCTTCGGGTCGAGCCCGGCCGCCCTGGCGTCCGCCGCGGTGACCGGCGCGCTGGGTGTCCAATTCTCCAGGCACGCCGCGTCGCAGGCCGTCTTCATCGGCCACGGGGTGTCCTTGGTGAGCAGGTACAGGGTGCGGCCCTCGCGGTCCTGGAGCACCCGGCCGAGGGCGGGGTCGTCGAGCACGCCGAGCGCGGGCCGGTCCACTCCCGCCGGGGCGCCGTCGGGCGCCGCCGCGTACCAGACCTTGTTCACTCCCTGGCCCTTGGTGTCCCCGGCCTTCTCGTCCTGCGCGAAGTAGTACAGCGGCTTCCCGGCGACCGTGAGCTGCTCGGTCCCGTCCTTACGGGTGAGCGAGCCGAGCAGGTCCCGGTTGAGTCCGGCCGCGGCCGAGGAGTCCGCCGCGGGAACGGGCGGCCAGGCGGTGGCACAGGCGTCGTAACAACTGGACTCGCCGGGGGTGGCCGCGTCCTTCGTGAAGACGTACGTCGTCATGCCCTTGCCGTCGACGACGACGGTCTTCAGCTTCGCGTCCGTGCGGACCGACACGTTTCCGGCGGAGAGGGCCTTCGCGGACCGCGAGGCTTCGGGCACCACCCGGAGGCTCGGCCCCGCCGACGCCTTCCCGGAGTCCTGGGAACCTGCCGACTCCGAGCCGCAGCCGGCCAGGGCAAGCACCATCGCGGCGGTCGGCGCGACAACGAGGGCCACACCGCGGGAGTTCTTCTTCATCTTGTTCCTCGGGTTCACTGTGCGTCCGCGTCCAGGCGCGGCAGCATCCCCCTCTACACGGATTCGGTACGGTGCCGAGTTCGACGTCCCGGCGTTCGGTGTGCCTGTGCCGCTTCAGGAACCGGCCGGACGCCCCGCCGGACGCCCCGCCGTGCGCCGCAGCCGGGCCCGTACGTCCCCGGCCTCCGGATGACCGACCGCCTCCAGGATCCCCAGAGCCTCCTGCCAGGCGGCCTGCGCGGCCGGGCCGGCCCCCGCGGCCGCGTGCGCGTCACCGATGTGGACCAGGGTGTCGGCCGTCAGATAGGCGTCACTGATCTCCCGGTACTGGTCCAGGGCATGGCCGAACGCCTCCAGGGCGCGTTCCCGCTGCCCGAGACGGTGGTGGGCGACGCCGATGCTGTCCCAGGCGGCCGCCTCCACATTCCGGTTCCCGCTCTGCCGCGCGAGCCTGACCGCGCGACGGCACTCGTCCAGCGCCTCGCGGGGCTCGCCCAGCAGGATGTGTGTCCACCCGACCTCGTTGGCGATCGCGGCACGCCCGCCGCCGCGGTGACCGGCCGACGCGTAGAGCGAGTCCGCCCGCACGTAGTGGTCCAGCGCCTCACGGTACGCGCCCCGCATGTTGGCCAGGAAGGCGAGATAGCGCTCGGTCCGGCCCTCGCCCGGCGGATCGCGGATCTCCGCGAACAGTTCGCGGGCGCGCAGCAGATGGGTCCGTGCCTCGTCATGACGTTCCAGCCGGCCGTGGGCCAGGCCCAGCGCGCGGTGCGTGTGCGCCTGTCCGGTCGGATCACCGAGCCGCCGGGCGGCCGTCAGCGCCGTGCTCTGCAGGGCGAGTTGCTCCTGACGGCGGCCCAGCCGGTCCAGGAAGTGCTCCAGCGTCGAGGCCAACCGCCAGGCGTACGCGCCCGATCCGCTCGCCGCGTCGCTCTCGATCACTGCCTGGAGCACGGTGAGTTCCGTGGTCAGCCAGGCGTGCGCCCGGTCGTGGTCGTCGAACTCCACGGCCTCCGCGCCCGCCACCGGGGGCGGCAGGGTGATCTGCTCGCGCTGCGGCGCCAGCAGGGTGCACGCCGCGTAGGCGCTGTGCAGATAGTGGTCGAGCAGCCGGCGCCGGGCCGCGGTCAGCTCCTGCCGTGGGTCGTCGGCCTGTGCCAGCTCACGGCTGTACGCGCGCAGCAGGTCGTGGGAGGCGTACCTGCCCAGGACATGCTCGGAGCACAGGTGCGCCCGCGCCAGCTCGGCCAGCACGGGCCGTACGGCCCGCACGGCGAGTCCGGCCAGGCTCGCCGCCGCACCCAGCGAGACATCCGGTCCCGGACACAGTGACAGCAGCCGGAACAGCCGCGCCGCGGCCGGAGTGAGTGTGCGGTACGACCAGGAGAAGACCGAGCGGGGGTCGGTGGTCGGGTCGCCCGCGTCGAAGGCGTCCAGGCTGCCGTGGCTCTGACGGAGTTCCTCGGCGACGGACGCCAGCGAGAAGTGGGGATGCACCGCCGCACGCGCGCACACCACCGCGAGCGCCAGCGGCAGCCGCCCGCACAGTTCCACGATGTGACCGGCGGCGTCCGGTTCCGCCGCCACCCGCTCCTCTCCCAGCCGCCGGACCAGGAAATCGAGGGATTCGTCCGCGGTCAGGAGGTCGAGCCGCAGGGGACGGGCCCCGTCGGACGCCATGAGACCGGGGAGCTGGTGACGGCTGGTGACGATGGCCAGGCAGCCGGGTGCCGCCGGAAGCAGGGGGCGGACCTGCTCGGCGTCGCGTGCGTTGTCGAGCAGCACCAGGACCCGGCGGTCGGCCAGAAGGCTGCGGTACAGCGCGGTCTGTGCGTCGAGGCTCGCGGGGACACGGCCGGGCGGAACGCCGAACGCGTCGAGGAAGGAACGGATCGCCTCGGCCGGCCGCATCACGGACTCGCCGGGGTCGTACCCCCGCAGGTTCACATACAGCTGCCCATCGGGGAAGCGCGGGGCGACCTGGTGTGCCCAGTGCACCGCGAGAGTGGTCTTGCCGACGCCGGGCGCGCCCCCGATGGCGCTGATCACCACGGCGGGGGATGCGGATCCGTCCTCGGGCAACAGCGCCTGGGCGCGGGCGAGTTCCGCGTCCCGGCCGGTGAACACGGCCAGGTCCGGAGGGAGTTGCGCGGGCCGCACCCGGGCGGTGCTTGCCTCGGTGCCGGTGCCGGTGCCGGTGCCGGTGCCGGTGTTGGTGTTGGTGTTGGTACCCGCACCGGCGCCCGTGCCCGCTTCCGGGCCCGCACCCGCGCCCACGCCCACGTCGATCTCGGTGTCGGTGTCGGTGCGGGGAGCGGATCCGCCGGGACCGGCGGACGCGGTCTGCCGCAGCACCCGCTGCTGAGCGGCCCGCAGCTCCGGTCCGGGGTCCAGCCCCAGTTCCGCCGTCAGTCGGGCACGGACCGTCCGGTAGTGATCCAGGGCCTGCGCCTGCTGCCCTGCGGCGGACAGGACGGTCACGAGCCGTGCTTGCAGGCCTTCGTCCAGGGGTTCCAGAGCGGCCGCTTTCCGCAGCGCGGCCAGGACGTACTCCGCGTGACCGGCCGTGAGCGCCGTGTCGGCCGCTTCCTTGGCGGCCGCCGTGTATTCACCGTCGACGGCCGCGAACGCGGGGTGAGCACGCACCACCGGAGGCAGGCCGGCCGCGGTGGGCCCGCGCCACAGCGACAGCGCCGCCACCAGCAGCGTCGCCGCCCGCTCGGGATCTCCGTCCGCTGCCGCCGACCGCGCCTCGCCGCGCAGCGCCCGGAACCGCAGGAGGTCCACCGCGTCCGGGTCCACATTCAGCCGGTATCCGCCGGACCCGCGCAGCAGCCGCCGTGCGTCCGCACGCGTCCTCAGCTCCGGTTCGAGCAGTCTGCGCAGCGCGCCCACATGCCGGTGCACCACGTTCACCGCGCTGTTCGGCGGATCCCCACCCCACAGCACGTCCACGATCTCGTACAGGGGAACGGGGCGGCCCGCCTGGGTCAGCAGGAGCGCCAGCACGGCCTGCTGTTTCGGCGGGCCCAGGGGCAGCTCGACTTCACCGAGCCACGCACGGACGGGCCCCAGAACAGTGAAACGGACGGCAGCGGAGTCGAAGGCGCGGTCCATGGCTCCGTCGTCCGGTCGTCGGGATCCGCTCTGATCACGCATGAGCGACGGTCCCCGCGATCCCGACGCGTACGGGGCCCTGTCCGGCCGAGGGGGCGCGCCTGCCGCGCCGTTCGCCCGGGAGCCCGGTCCCCGCCTGTTTGCCCGGGAGCCCGGTCCCCGCCCGGGGCCCCGTTCCCGCCCCGAGCCGGTCAGGGCCGGGATGCCCCCGGCCGCGGACATCTGCGTGGCCGCCGCCTTGCCGGCGTTGTCGGTAGTGTGACGTGATGTGCCTCCCACATGGTCGCGGTCGCGCCGGTCACCACGGTCGTGCCGGCGGAGAAGGGGCCCGGCGAGCGGGCGCCTTCGTCAGGTTCGGCTGCCGGACACGGTGTCGCTCTCGATGAAATCCCTGACGACGCTGTTGAAGAGCCGGGGGTTCTCCCAGAACAGCAAGTGGCTTCCGGACTCCTCGGCGGAGAAGACGCGGACCTGGCCACGCGGGATCCGCGCGGCTGTCCACCGCGCCGTCTCGGGTGGGAAGATGCTGACCTCGCCGCCGATGACAAGCGTCGGCACGGTGATACGGGGGAGTACGTCCCTCCAGTCGTTGCCGTAGTGGTCCAGGTGCAGGGACGCGGCGTGCTCCCGGGGGAGAAGCAGGTTCTGCTCCGTGAGCCAGGCCAGGTCCTCGGCGCTCAGCGACGGGGTGTGCATGCTCTCCAGGATGGCGTCGGCCATGGCGACGGCCTCCGGCCCCCGCAGCGCGGCGGCGATGCCGAAGGCCGTGTCCGCGGTGAAGACGGCGCCGAGGTCGGCTGCCCGTTCTCCGGCGACCAGATCCACGGCGGTCACCGCTCCCTGGTCGACCAGAATGAGCCGACGGACGCGATCGTCGCCGAACAGGTCCCAGTAACACCAGATGACGGCGCAGCCGAGGGAATGGCCGAGGAGGGTGGCATCCCGAAGATCCAGTGTGACGACCAGATCCCGCAGATCGGCGGCCAGCCGGGAGACCCGGTAGCCATGATCGGGTTTCTCCGACAGCCCGTGTCCGCGCAGATCGACCGCCACGACACGGTAGTCACGGCTCAGGTCGTCGATCTGCTTTCCGAACTCGGCCGCGCTCTGTGAGAATCCGGGCACCAGCACCACCGGTTCGCCCTCGCCCGCGTCCAGGTAGCGGATGCCCACCCCGTCGTTGGTGGTGATACGGCCGCTGCTCCGCCTGCTCATGAGGCCTCCTCCGCACGCCGGCCGACGGCATCGCCCGCGTGTAGTACGGCTTCGTCGATATGTGATGAGGGGTGTGTGATGAGGGATGTGTGACGAGGACCGGACCGGAGCCGCTGAACCGGCTCGTGGGGAACACCGCGGCACCCGGCTCACCCGCTCGTTCGAGGGGGAGTGGCCGCCGCGGAGGCGCGCGGTCCTCGTACGGAAGATCGTGGGACCCGGG
This sequence comes from Streptomyces sp. NPDC002018, assembly GCF_042890865.1. NCBI lineage: Bacteria > Bacillati > Actinomycetota > Actinomycetes > Kitasatosporales > Streptomycetaceae > Streptomyces > Streptomyces sp. NPDC002018. Next base: position 123,965 of record NZ_JBIASO010000010.1, on the reverse strand, counting down.
AACGGGCGCCCCGGCCCAGGACGGGACGACCCGGGCCTACGACAGGTGCCAGCCTACGACCACCGGCAGGGACTCGCGACGCCCGGTGTCTCGCGATGCGGTCACCCGGACGACCAGCGGTTGACAAGCCGAAGCGGAGTGGGACGGTGGGAAGTGAGGCGCGGTGATGTGGCCACCGGCGCTGTTATCGGTGCGGGGTGGCCGCGGGGCGCCTGGATGTGACGCGTGTGCGCGGACCCGAAGCTCGTGCGGTGTCCCGGCGCCTCTCTCCGCGTACGGGCCGGACTCACGGCGTCCGCGGACGCGGCCGGCACACCGCCCGGCGTCCGTGACCGGACCCGCTCAGCGGAAAGGACGATCAACCATCATGGAATACGCATTGCGTGACCGGAAAGTCGCGATCCTGGCCGCCGACGGTGTGGAACGCGTAGAACTCGAACAGCCCCGCGGCGCCCTCTACGGTGCCGGAGCGACCAGTGAGATCCTCTCCATCCACCCCGGTGAGATCCAGGCCCGGCAGTTCGACATCAGCCCCGCCGGGACCTTTCCCGTCGACCGGCTGGTGGCCGACGCCTCCGTGGACGACTACGACGCGCTGCTCCTGCCGGGCGGCACCATGAATCCCGACCAGCTCCGGATGAACAAGGACGCCGTCGGCTTCGTGAAGGCCTTCGTCGCCAGTGGAAAGCCGATCGGCGTGATCTGCCACGGCCCGTGGACCCTGGTCGAAGCAGACGCCGTACGCGGCCACCGCCTCACCTCCTGGCCGAGCATACGTACCGACCTGCGCAACGCCGGAGCGGAGGTCGTCGACGAGGAGGTCGTCATCGACGGCCAGTTCACCTCCAGCCGGTCGCCCGCGGACCTGCCGGCCTTCTGCCGAGCCGTGGTCGACCAGTTCGCCAGGGCCCGCCACAAGATAGCCGGGTAACACCCGCACCCGAGCCCCTCCGACGACGGCGCCGACGGAGGGCGGGCAACACGCAGGGCGGGCAACACGGAGGGCGGGCAGCCTGCGGACGGTCGCCCGTGACTTCGCGGGCACGCTTCAGCGCCTCGGCACGCAGTCCGGCCGCGTGGTTGAGGCCCAGCCGCTGCCGCGCGGTGAGATCGCCCGTGTGCCGGCGGCCCACCCGGTCGACCACCTCGGGCATGCCCACGGCGAGGGCGCACTCGCCGTCGGCGACCGCCGTCCGGATCTCGGTCCGCCGGGCCTCGTCCGCCCCGCCGGCGGTCTCGTAACCGCGGCGGACCGCTTCCCGGGCCGCCTCCATCGACGCGTACGGCAGCCCGCGCTCGCGCATGCAACCCGGGCCGCCTGTCTGCGCGCCATCGACGACGGCCGCATCAACACCGGACTGGCCCGTAGGACCGGCATCGCCCAGCCCGCCGCCGGCGAAGACGCTGCCACACTCCGGGAAGCCGGCCTCGCCACGACCACCCGCCACCGCGACACCGTCCTCCACACTCTCACCCCCCTCGGCCAAGCCGCCCCGGAACGCGAACCGCGTTCCGGGGCGTGAGGTCACTCGCACGTGGGGTCCGGCGCGGTGTGTCAGTCCACGATCATGGTGTTGAGCGGTACCGCTCCTGCCGTCCGCGCGAACCCACCACCGAAGTACCCCTCGACCTCGGCCTTCTCGGCCGTGTTCGGATAGGCGTTCGTGCATGTGGTTCCCGCGCTGGAACCGGACATCAGGCTCGTACAGGGTCCGGGCTTGCGGTCCGGCAGGCCCAGGATGTGGCCCAGTTCGTGGGACGAGATGCGGATGGTGTTGTGCCCCTCGTTCACCGCCTGCCGACCGATGTAGACGGTTCCGTTGCCCAGCGAGGTGGTGATCGCACGGGGCCAGCCGTTGTCCGCCAGGACCCGTATATTGGCGCGTTGCCCGGCCGCGACCGGTCGCAGTTCGACGGCGTCGACGCTCTCGTTCCAGATCGCGGCGCCCCGGTCGACCGCGGACCTGAACTCCGCGGAACCGCTGGCGTCGTAGGTGACTACGCGTGCGGCCAGGGCTCCGTCGGCGTCCGCGGCAGGGGCGGCCACGGCCTGACCACCCATCAGGGAAAAGGTCACGACCAGGGCGGCGGCGAGCCCGCTGGTCAACGTACGGACGTGCATGGTCGACCTCCTTACAGGAAAGATGGTCGTGCACATGACACGACCTTCCCGTGCTCTCTGCCCAGTGAGGACCGATACCAATCCGTCCATCCCGCCGACCGTGCAGAGGAGCGCGGACGGCCGGGGAACGGCTGGTTGGGCGGCCTCTGGAAAACCCGTCTTACGCCGCGAGGTTCAAGGGAGCGCTCGCACGCGTCACCGGAGGACCTCCTTGCTCCGGTCGGCCGCGATCGAGTAACTCCGAGGTGAGAGAGCGTGAGAAGAGACGTCTCGTCGCCGCGGTCAGCACCCGAGGGCACACGCGTCCGGCCGCACAGAGCGGCGGGACGACAGAGCTACGAACTCAGTGGTACAGGGGGCTGACGGCGTGACCGAAACCCCCACCGTGGATGCCTCAGGGCTCGACATGGCCCGCGCGTTACCCGGCCAGTGCCCGTCGGAGCGCATCGGTCTCTCCTGTCGACGCCTCCGAGCTTCCGATTCTCATACCGGTATAGTATGGCCGGTATAGTTATTGGTTGCATGAGAAGGTCGACGCATGATCGAGATTCTGAACCACACCCTGTTGGCCCGAGCGAGGGAGACAGGCGCCCTGGTCGCTGACATCCTCCAGACGCTGAAGAGCCGTAGCACGATCGGCACGAACCTTCTGGACATCGACCGGTGGGCCAAGACCATGATCGTCGAGGCTGGAGCGCAGTCCTGCTACGTCGACTACGAGCCGTCCTTCGGACGCGGCCCGTTCGGCCACTACATCTGCACGGCCGTCAACGACGCCGTGCTCCACGGACGGCCGTCCGACTGCACACTTGCCGACGGCGATCTGCTGACACTCGACCTCGCCGTCTCCAGGGGCGGAGTCGCCGCAGACGCCGCCATCAGTTTCATCGTGGGCGACGCGAAGCCCCCGCAGAGCGTCGCGCTGATCCGTGCGACCGAACGCGCGCTGGCCGCGGGGATCGCCGCTGCCGGGCCCGGGGCCCGCATCGGCGACATCTCCCATGCCATCGGCACGGTCCTCAGCGAGGCGGGGTACCCGATCAACACCGAGTTCGGAGGTCATGGCATCGGATCGACGATGCACCAGGACCCCCACGTTTCGAACACCGGCCGCCCTGGCCGTGGATACAAACTGCGTCCCGGGCTGCTGCTGGCACTGGAGCCGTGGGTCATGGCGGACACCGCTGAACTCGTCACCGATGCCGACGGGTGGACGCTCCGCAGTGTGACGGGCTGCCGGACGGCGCACAGTGAGCACACGATCGCCATCACCGACGACGGAGCCGAAATCCTCACCTTGCCGAAGCAGGCGCGGCCATGAGGTAGGAGCCCCCCGTGTTCCTCCTCTCCGGGCACCGCACGGCGAACCGTCGGTGAAACGAGAGGCTGCCCATGCCTCATGTCAACGCTGACCTGGCTCCCCGACACCGCGTCGACGCTCCCCCACACCGCGTCGACGTCGCTCGTCCCGTCGCCGACGGGTGGCCGATCCGTACATCCAGGGCCTCTCCCTAGGACTGGCCCATGCCCCCGGAGACGAACAGTTCGGTGCCGCTGACGAAGCCGGCGTCGGCGGAGGCCAGGAAGAGTACGGCTCCCGCCACCTCCCGGGCCTGTCCGAGCCGGCCAAGGGTGGTGAGCGACACGAGATGGTTCCGTGCCTCGGGGGAGAGGCGCTCCAGCGCCGGGGTGTCGATGGGGCCGGGATGCAGCACGTTGACGCGGATACCGCGACCGGACAGTTCGGCGCTCCATACACGGGCGAACGATCGCAGCGCCGCCTTGCTGGCCGCGTAGAGCGACGATCCCGGCATCGCCTTCTCCGCGGCCGCCGATCCGTTGAGGATGATGGAGCCGCCTTCGGTCATCAGCGCGGCGGCGCGCTGGGCGGCGAACAGCGTGCCGCGGACGTTGAGGCCGAAGACCTCGTCGAAGCCGGCCGGCGTCACCTCGGCCAAGGGCTCCTGGAGGCTGCCGATCCCCGCGCTGGCATAGAGGATGTCCAGCCTCCCCGCCTCGGCGGCGATGGTGGTGAACAACATCTCGATGTCTTCCAGCTCGGCCGCGTCGACGCTGATTCCACGCAGTCGCGGGCCGAGGCGGCGCACCGCGTCGTCGAGGAGCTGCTGACGTCGGCCGGTGATGTAGACGAGGGCACCCTCCTCGACGAACCGCTCCGCGGTGGCCAGAGCCATTCCCGATGAGCCGCCCGTGATGAGCGCGATCTTCCCGTCGAACTTTCCTGACATGCACTTTTCCTTTCCTCCGGGGCGGCTGGGCCGGCCGGGGCCGCGAGGGACCACGGCACACGGCTGCCGGGCGACCGCGGGCGCCCCTCGCCGGATTACGTCATCACAGTACCTGATGCGTGCGCAGGCATCTAAGTCTGGGGGCATGCAGAGGCTGGTAGTGTGGATCTCGTGAAGGCGCCTCGGACGACATCAACGGTCATCTCGCAGCCGGAGCAGGACGGCTGGTTCGGGCTGATGTACGCCCAGGCCGCCATGCGGTCACGGATCGAGACCGTGCTGATGGAGCGCCACCGGCTCTCGTTCAGCGCCTTCGAGATCCTCTGCCGCCTCAAGGACTTCGAACCCCAGCCGGTCCGCTCCCTGGCGAGTGAGCTGGTGACCGTGAGCCCTACCCGGGCGTCCCGGCTGGTGCAGGAGTTGATCGACGCCGGCCATCTCGTGCGTGGCGCCAACCAGGATGACGGCCGGGTTTCCTTGATCAGCCTGACGGAGGACGGCCGCGGCTATATCGAGACCGTGGCCAGGACGTTCGAGGAGTCGGTCAAGGAGTTCTTCGTCGAGCCCCTCGACGGGGACGACATCGCCGCCCTGGCGCGGATCTGGCAGAAACTGGAAGCGGCCGACGGCTGAAGCCTGGCCGGTGACCCGGTGACCCGGTGACCCGGTGACCCGGTGCGCAGAAGGATCAGAGCCGGGCTGCCAGCATCGGCGCGCCCGCGCCGGTGAGGCGGTCGCGTGCGTGTCCGCGCCCGGCCAGAAGCGAGATGAGGGCCTCCGCCGGGCCGCGCGCCGGTGGCCGGCCGGCTGATCCCGCGCTCCACCCGGTGTCGGTCGTGGTGAGGTGCAGGTTCCTGCTCCTCTTCCTGGCGGGGATGAAGGGGTTGGGGATGGTTGCCTCCACGTGGAGGACAGCGTTCGCTGTCTCCGGCGCGAGGTTCGCGGACCGGTCGAGGGCCAGCGCGATATCGAGATGGTGGACGGTGTGGTCGCCCAGGAGCAGCGGAGCCGGGAGCAGCCGTCCGACTCCGCGGGGGCGGTCGCGCCCGCGGTCGAATTGCTCGATCAGTTCGGCGGCGCTGTGGCGATGGGCGTGTGCGCGGGTGAGTATGTCGTTCGCGGTGTCGAAGGAGCCGCGCCGCCTTGCCATTTCGGCCAGCAGCCGCGTGTTCGGGAGCTGAAGGCCGAGGGCCAGGTGTGCCAGGACGTCCTTGTTCGTCCAGCCGGCGCACAGGCTGGGTGCGGCCCACTCGTCATCGGTCAGCGAGTACGCGAATGCCAGGAAGTGCTCGTCCTGGCGGCGGACGAGGTCACGCATGGAGGGCCTCGCTCAGGCCGAGGTGACGGGTGAGGAAGGCGACTTGGTCGGCGATGATCCCCTCGGCGAGCGGTGCGTGGTACACCTCGAAGTGGTCGGCGGGGTAGCGGATGGCGACGCCCCTCGGAGCGCGTTCGGCGGTCTTCACGGCGATGCGGGGGTCCGTCAGCGTCTCGTGGTCCGACACGCACACCAGCAGCGGAGACGTGATCTTCGCCGACCTGCGGGAGGCGTTGAGGGTGACGAGTTCGGCGCCGACCGCGGCGGTGACCCGGTTGTCGAAGTCCACGTCCGGGGGAACCATGCCGTACCAGCCTTCCTTGGCTCCTGGCACGGTCACGACCGCGGAGGTGGCTGGTTCGCCGACGACGGCGATGTACCTGCGGGGGAGCCGCAAGGCGGCCCGGAGCAGGTCATCGGTGATCGGGCCGACGAGCCTGAGGACGTGTCGCAGGCCCGAGCTGAAGGCCGCGTTCACCGTGTTGACCACCGGGCACTGCACCACGGCCGCGGCCAGTTCGGGATGCCGGGCCGCCGTCAGCAGGACGTGGGTCGCGCCCATCGAGGTGCCCCAGAGGGCGATGCGGCTGCCATCAATCTTCGGATCCCGCCGGACGAAGTCGAGGGCGGCGTCGATGTCCGCCAACTGGCGACGCACCGATATGAGTTGGCGCGGGGTTCCTTCGGAGGCTCCGAGGTTGCGGAAGTCGAAGGAGAGCACGGCCATTCCGGCAGCGGCGAAGGCCTGTTCGTACGGGGCGAGCCGCATCTCGTGGGTGGCGCCGAAGCCGTGGACCAGCACGACGGCCGGAAACGGCCCGGTGCCTGTGGGGCGGGTGAGCCAGGCGGCGCACCGGCTGCCCTTGGACTGGAACGACGTGTGCGTGGTGTCGGACATCGTCATTGCTCCTCTCGTTTAAGTACACCGTACGTGTTGTAGAGTCGTTTACGTACGACGTACGTGTCAAGTGGAGGTCCCATGGCAAGGCCGGCCCGTTACACGCTCGCCCAGATCCAGCGGCAGGCCCTGGAGATCGTCGACCAGGAGGGCCTCGCCGGACTCTCCATGCGCAGCCTCGCGGCCGCTCTGCACACCGGGCCGATGACGCTGTACAACTACTGCGACGGCCGGGAGGGTCTGGAGGAACTCGTCGTCGACGCGGTGGCGGCGCTGGTGCCCCGGACCGAGCCGACGGACGACTGGGTGGCCGACGCGAGGACCGCGGCCACGGCGCTGTGGAGCACTGTCCGCGAACACCCGGCCGCCATCCCGCTGATTTTGACCCGCCGCACCTCCTCGCCCGGCGCCCTGGCCCCGGCCGAGGCCCTGGCCGCGGCCCTGGCGCGGTCCGGGCGGACCGGCTTCGACCTCTTGGTCGCGTTCCGCGTGGTCATGGGCTTCGTCACGGGCATCGCGCAGTCCGAACTCGCCGGACCGCTCACCTCCGGCAGCGACCCCGGGGCGGAGGCCGACCGCGTCCGTACCGTCGCGAGTGATGCCAACCCCACGCTTGCCGCACTCGCCGCCATGGCCGGCGCGGACGCCCACCGGGAGTTCGAAGAAGGGCTCACCCTGATCCTGGCCGGACTCGGACCGGAGCCTTCGGCACAGGAAGGGCATCGTGGGTCGCGGGCGGCACCTCGCTGAGTGGAGGGCCGCCCGCGACCCCTGTACCAGCCGCCCGCGACCCCTGTACCAGGGGTGGAGGGACAGACCCTAGAGAACGACGATGCCCTCGCCCGCGACGGCGTCGGGAACGGGGGTCGTGCTGATCTTGGTGAGGGAGCCGTTGTCATTGATGCGGAAGCCGTCGACGGCGCCGACACCGCCTGTCTGCACGTACAGGTAGTGGTTGTCGGGTGTGACGGCACTGTCGACGGTGCCCGTACCGGTGGGGGTGTTGCCGAGCGGAGCGAGTTGTGCTCCGCGGGTCTGCCGGAAGCCGGAGACGGTGTTGCTGCCGGCGTTGGAGACGTAGAAGCGGTTGCCGGCGCGGGTGACCCAGCAACTGGCCTGCTGGCCGGTGAGGATGTCGTCGAGCAGGGTGACGTCGCTGTCGTTCTCGATACGGAACGTCAGGACGGCGTTGGGGCCCGCGTCGGCGACCACGAGGCGGCCCCGCTGGTCGAACGTCAGACCGAAGGGGGCCGACCCGGCCTTGCTGCTGACGACGGGCCGGGCCGAGGGGGCGCCGGAGCGGTCGAGGGGGAAGACCGCGAGGCTGTTGCCACCCATCTTGGTGCTCACGACGAGCCGTGATCCGTCGGGGGTGAAAATGATCTGCCCCGGGGTGTGCAGGAACTCCGGTGCGGTGGAGGTGTTCAGACGCAGGGCGCGGTGCCACGCCGGGACGCGGTGGAGACCCTTCTCGGTCAGCCGGTAGCCCTGGACGGAACCTCCCTTGCGGGCGTTGAGGACATAGACCCGGTCCTCGTGCACCGTGACGCTGACGGGGAAGGTGCCGCCGGAGGAGATGACCTGCCGGCGGTGGAGCCGCTCGCCGTCGACGGAGAACACGGTGATCGAGTTGCTGCCCGCGTTGACGGCGTACAGCAGTTTGTGGCGGCGGTCGTAGGTGAGGGATCCCTGGGAGGCGAGATGGTCGACGACGGAGCCGCCGAGGATCCCGCCCTTGCCGTTGGTGGCGTAGACGGCTCGCTTGTGGAGGGTGCCGTTCGGGGCACGGTGATAGGCGACGATCTTGTTACCGCTGGTGCTGTCGGTCTGGACGAAGACAGGCCCCTGGTGTTCTCCGGCCGGCCGGGGTGAGTCGGCGGACGCGGGAATCGCGCACGCGGCCACGAGCGCGGTCACCGCGGCGGCGATTCTGGTGGTACGGACGAACATGCTTGTGCGCTGCATCGTTCCCCTTCGGACTGAGGCGGATTCGCGGGACGGACGCCCGCCGGGCCGGTCCGGCCGAGGGCAGGGTCCGTTCGCCATGATCGTGCGAGCGGCCCCCGAAGCCGTGGACCGACCGGGACCGTTCCCCTGGGGGAGTGAGCGGCAGGGCACCGGACGGCGGTACGCACCCACGGGGGGTGAGGGGCCGCCGCCGACGCTTCCTGTCGCTGAGGCGGGGTACTCGCGCACTGCGCCGGACAGGCGTGCCGGCCCTCGCCGTGCGCACCCGACGGGTGCACACGGCCCCGACGAAAGGCGGTCTCACAGTGGACGCGATCGTGCTGCTCAAAGACGACCACAAGACGGTCGAGAAGTTGTTCAAGGAGTTCGAGAAGGCGGGCGAGAACGCCCACAAGACCAAGAGGCGGATCGCGGACAAGGTCATCGAAGAGCTGACGGTCCATACCTGGATCGAGGAAGAGGTCTTCTACCCGGCCGCCCGCAAGGCGGTTCCCCAGACCACGGACCATGTCCTGGAGAGTGTCGAGGAGCACCACGTGGTGCTGTGGATGCTCTCGGAACTGGCCGGCCTGGATCCGGCCGACGAGCGGTTCGACGCGAAGATGACCGTGCTGATGGAGAACGTCCGTCACCACGTCGAAGAAGAAGAGCAGGAGTGGTTCCCCCAGGTCCGCGCCGCCCTGGGCCGCAACCGCCTGGTCGAACTCGGCGAAGAACTCGCCGCGGCCAAGCCCACTGCTCCCCGCGACCCGCTCAAGGTCCCCAGCGCCCACCAGTGACACGCGCGGCGGCCCGGCCGCGGCCCTCGGCCGTGTTCGGGCCGGATACCGCGATACGGCATGCGGCGACGTACAGCACCGGCCCGGGTTCCGTGGCATTCGCCGTCCCGGTCACCCGGCGGCGCCACACCCTTGCCGGGTTCGGCCGCGACGCGGCCGAACCCGGTGGTGCGCCCGTTCCGGCGCGGTGCGCTCGGCCGACGGCTGACGAGAAATGCACCCTTTAATCCGATTGCTATATTCGCACGCTTTGTACTCGTCGGTGAGCAGCCGGGCGACCAGGAGGACCGGCAGGGAGTGCCGTTCGTCGGGCCTGCCGGCGGCGTATTGCACAGGGCGCTGGACGAGGCCGGGCTCGACATGGCGGAGACGTACCTTGCGATCGTCCAGCCGACCAGCAGGGTCTGGCCGAGCTGGGTTCGCGACGAGAGCGGCCAGCGCGATGGTGCGGGCTCGGGCGGGACGCCCCGTGGCGCCGCGGGCCGCGGTCCACGCGGCCGTGGCCCCGAGAGCGGTGGCGAGGGCCCGTACGGCGGGGCGCGCGCGGCGCGAGGGGGGCGCGAGGGGAGCCGCCAAGAAGACGACCGTGAAGCCGTGACGCGTCGGAGGCGGTCGGACGCGTCGGTGCGCGGACCCTCAGGCGAACGCCGGGGTGGCCGCGCGCCGCGCATTCCGCTGCCCGTGGGTCGCGCTGGTCAGGTGGTCCGGCGGTCCGGGCGCCGCCGGTTGACGCCCCTCCGACGAACACGGACCGAACGGTCCCGCCGTTTTCCCGTCTTCCCCAGATGCGGCCGGTCCGGCCTCGGCGGAAGCTGGGAAGAGGGAGCACGTTGAGCTACCAGGCTGGAACGGCCTCCCCCCTGAGGCGCCGTCGGGACCGGCTTCCTCGGGACACTTCGCCACGAGTACGAGGTATAGCCATGCTGATCATCGGGATTCTGCTGATGGCGGCCACCGCCGCGTTCACGGCACTGCTCATCGCCTTCAACCTCTCCGGAGGCCCGGACTACGCGGTGACCTTGTTCAGCAGCCAGCCATTCACCCTCAACGCACTGGGTACCTTCCTGAGCGGGATCGCCCTGACACTGATCTTCGGTCTTGGACTGTGGCTCATGCTGGGAGGCGCGGCGCTGCTCGCCCACCGGAGCAGGAAGCGGCGCGCGGCACGCGACGCCGTGGCCGAGCGCGATGAACTCAGGAGCCGGCTCGACGGCACCCGTACCGAGCCGCCCGGGGCCGGCTCCTCGGACAGGGGTGCCACTCCGCTCTCCGCGTCGACCTCGCGCCGGCCGGCACACCGCTTCCATCTCCCCAGGCACGGACACTGAAGGGCGCGTCCCCGTGGGTACGCGCCCGGTTCCCGCGCGTCACGCGCGGGAACCGGGCGTGGATGCGCGCTGTGCGACGAGGTGCTCTTCGTGAGCCTGGCGGAGCGCCTTTGTGACAGGCAGGAGGGCGTGCCGCGGTCGGCTTACTCAGGTCGAGCTGAGCACATGTGCTCATGCCCGGCGCATGCCGCGCCGCGAGCATGAGTGCGGCGGCGCGAGAGAGCGCCGGATCTCATCCATCTGAGAAGTTGCGGAGTACCTCCTATGTCCCGACGTATCGCTCTGTCCGTGACCGCCGGTGTCGTCGTCCTCGGAGGCGCCGGAGCTTTCGCCCTCGCCTACGCGGGGGAGCAGCCCCCCGCCCTGGCGCACAGCAGCGCCCGCTATGTCGCTCCCGACGGCGACCGCGACGGCTCGTTCACCTTCACCACCGACGTCACGGCGTCCTCCGGCGTCAAGAGCCTGAAGGTGCTGGCCTGGCCGGCGAACTCCGCCTTCGCCGAGCAGGAGCTGACCGCCAAGGACATGGCCGCCGCGGAGTCGGCCACCTGCGAGTCCGCCGGCAAGGACACCGTGCGCTGCACCTACACGACCGAGGTGGCCGGCGCCGAGGCCGAGTCTTCCCCGCACGGTCCCTGGCACGTCGCCGTCCTCGCCGCCGCCGAGGACGGCACCACCACCCTGGACACCGAGGCGGCGGTCTTCACCGTCAGGTGAGCGGACCGCGCCCCCCGATGCCCAGGTCCTGGGGCCTGGGCCCTGGAGATCGTCCCCCTGGCCGTGCGGTTCCTTCGGATTCACCACACCCTACGGACTGTCAGAGGGTCGCCACACCACGCGGGTTGGTTTCGGTGGTGATGGTGCCGATGACCGCGTTGGTGGCCGTGCTGATCACGGAGACGGTACTGGGCGACAGGTTCGAGACGTAGACATAAGCTCCGTCCGGGCTGACCGCCACGCCACGTGGATTGGTGTTGACGGTGATGGTGGCGCTGACCGTGTTGGTGGCCGTATCGATCACTGAGATGGTGTTGGCGCCCTGGTTGGCGACGTAGGCGCGGGTTCCGTCGGGGCCGACCGCGACACTGAAGGGGAGGGCGTCGACGGCGATGGTGGCGATGACGGTGCTGGCGGCCGTGTCGATCACCGAGATGGTGTTGGTCCCCTGGTTGGCGACGTAGGCGTGGGTTCCGTCCGGGCTGAACGCGACACTGAAGGGGAGAGCACCGACGGTGATGGAGGCGATGACGGTGTTGGTGACCGTGTTGATCACCGAGACGGTGCCCGCGGTCAGATTGGTGGCATAGGCGCGGTTACCGTTCGGAGAGACCGCCATCCCCGAGGGCTGAGGGGGGACGATGATGGAGGCGATGACGGTGTCGGTGGCTGTGTCGATCACCGAGACCGTGTCCGAGGTCAGGTTGGTGACGTAGGCGCGGTTACCGTCCGGAGAGAACGCCACGCCGGTGGGGTTGCTGTCGACGGCGATGGTGGCGACGACGGTGTTGGTGGCCGTGTCGATCACCGAGACGGTGTCGGCGCCCTGGTTGGCGACATAGGCGCGGCTGCCCTGCGGGGAGACCGCGACACCGGTGGGGTTCTTCTCGACGGGGATGGTGGCGATGACCCTGTTACTGGCCCTGTTGATGACCGAGACGGTGCCGGAGGTCAGGTTGGCGACGTAGAGGGCGGGGAGGACGGGGAGGATGTACGTGTATCCGCCGGGGACGGTCGCACTGCCACCGGGGGTGGTGACCACGACGGGGACGTTTCCGGCCACACCCGCGGGCGTCACCCCGGTCAGGACGGTTCCGGCGGGATTCACCGAGATCCCCGTCGCCGCGACGCCGTTGAAGGTGACACCGGCGGAGGCCAGCTGCGTTCCCGTGATCGTGAAGATGGTGCCGCCGGAGACCGGGCCGGATGGGGGAGCGAGCGCCGTGACCGTGGGCACGCCCACATATGTGTAGGTCAGGCCGTTGCTGGGGCCCCCAGCGGTGGTGACCCGCACGACAACTGGACCGGCCGCGTTTCCGGTCGGCACGGTCACGCTCAACTGGCTGTCGGAGAGGACCGTGGGGGTGGCGGAGTTGGGACCGAAGGCCACACTGGTGGCTGTGCTCAGGGCGGTGCCATTGACGGTGATGGTGTTGCCGCCGGCCAGCGGGCCGGAGGTACTGCTCAGATGCGTCAGCACCGGTGGGCCTACGTAGAAGAAGGGGACCGGAGCGCTGGTGCCGCCGGGAGTGGTGACGGTCACCCCCACCACCCCGCTTCCGGCAGGGGACCTCGCGGTGACCTGAGTCGGCGACACCTGGACGATATCGGTGGCTGACTCGGTACCGAACCGCACCGCGAAGGTGCCGCTGAGGCCCGGACCGGTGATGGTGACCAGGGTGCCACCGGCGGTGGACCCGTGGTCGGGGGAAATGGTGATGGCCATGATGGTGCCTCCTGGACGTTGCCTGCCGTCCGCTGGTGGGCCGGAGGCGGGACTTGCCGCGGTGGGCACCGGGGCGGGGCGAACCTGTCTGCTCCGAGCGCCGCTGGTGGGGAGTACGGCACCGCGCAGATGTACAGGCGTCTGACATGTGTCGCCGGTCATGGAAGCCCGCGCCGACGCTGCCGACTTCACTGACCTGGATTGCGTCGATGCCGGTCAGGGGGGAACCGGGCCGCGCCGCTCACGGGCCCTCGCGCTCTTCACAGCAAAAGCGAGCGCCGGGACCGTGCTTCAGGTCGGCATGGAGATCCGAGGAGGCGGCCCGGCCGGGCAGTGACCGGAGCCTCTTGGCTCTTGCCTGGTCCAAGTGAACCGACACTGTTCCAGATACGAAAGGTCGCAGTCGAGGCGCATGGGAGTGAAGATGAAAATATGAGTGGAGTCCCCTGGTGAGACGGGCGCGCCGGAGTGCGCTGCTTCCGCCCGTGCCCGCCCCCCCACGGCGGCCGTAACGCGCGGTGGCGGGCGTGAAGGAAGTGCGGGCTGTTTTCCCGGTCGCGCGGTGCGCTTCAGCGTCCGCGGTCCGCGCTCCACCCCTTTACCAGGGGCGGGTGACGCTGTTGGTGTCCAGGGTGACGCTGCCATCGCGTGCCAGGGTCTGGCCGTTGACCGTCGCACCGGCGGTGACGGTGATCGAGATCTGGGCCAGGACCCGGCCTGCCAGGGCGGTGCCGGTGCCCAGAGTGGCCGAACTGCCGACAAGCCAGAGGACATTGCGGGCCGTTGCGCCGTTGATGAGGAGCACGCTGCTCGCGGTCGCCGTCGTCAGGGTCGATCCGATCTGGAAGATCCAGGTGGCGTTGCGATCGCCCAGGGCATCCAGCGTGAGCGTGCCGGTGAGCCCGATGGAAGAGGCCGCGTTGTAGACGCCGGGTGTGAGTGTCAGACCGCCGAGGTCTCCGGAGATGCTGGCGTCCGGGGTCTGGCTGACGGCGTTGTCGTACGTGGCGATCAGATCGGCGTGCGCCGCGACGGCGTCGGCGTCCGCGGTGTGGATGGTTCCGTTCACCTGGCCGGGCGGGAATCCGGTGATGGACACTCCCGGGCTCACCCCGAGGTCTCCGGTGATGGTGGTGAGGCCGGTGTTGGTGACCGATGCTCCGCCCAGTACCGCGAAGCGGCTCAGATAGGTGTAGGCGCCCGGGGCGGTGGTGGTGCCGCCGAGGGTGGTGACGGAGACATCGGCCGGGCCGAGGGCACCGGCTGGAACAAGGGCGTTGATCTCGGTGTCCGAGGCGATCCGGTAGGAGAGGACAGGTACGCCGTCGAATGTGACGCTGGTGGTGTAGAAGAACGCGGTCCCGGTGATGACGACGAGGTCGCCGCCGTCCACCGGACCTGAGTCGAGCGTGATCACGGTGACGGAAGGCGGGTCGAGATAGGTGTAGGTGACCGTGTCCGCGATGCCGCCCCTGGCGCGTACGGTGACCGCCACCGGGCCCGCGGAGATCGCCGCGGGAACGGTCACCGTGAGCTGACCGTCGGAGTCGACCGTGAACTCGGCGATCTGCGTGCCGAAGCGGACCTCGCTCGTGGTGTACAGACCGAGGCCGGTGAGGATGACCGTGTTGCCACCAGCCAGCGGGCCCGCGGGGGGCGGGACGAGGCGGATGACCGGCGGCGGCAGGTAGTAGAAGGTGCCGACGACCCCCGTGCCTCCGGGAGTTGTCACGGACACCGGGACGGCACCATGGCCGGAGGGGGTGATGGTCGCGAGGGTGGTGTCGTTGACGACCGTGAAACTCGTGGCGGGGCGGGAGCCGTAGCGCACGCCGGTGGTCCCGGTGAAGTGACTGCCGGTGAGGGTCACGGCGTCACCCCCGCCGGTGGATCCCTGATTCGGTGACACCGGCATGAGGAGCTCCTCGAGTCCATCGGTTCGACGGACCAGGCTCGTCCTTGAGCCGGCCCCTGCACCAACACGGCGGGTTCGACTACACCCAGTAGCCCACTGGTGAAAAGTTATGGCAACGACGGGCGCCCCATTTCACCCGAACGAGTGTCGGTGCGCGGTTCGGTGAGAGAGCGGAGGAAGCTGGGCTACTGGTGGGAGGGGAGTTGTACCGGCCAAGCGCTCCTGCCCTCCGACCAGTAGTTCTCATGACGGGACCCGGCAGCTTGTCAGGAGACCGTCGCCGGGGCGTCCCGGAGGGTGACGTTGGCGTGGCTCTCCTGGAAGCTCTGGTCCGAAACGAGGGTCAGCCGGGCCGTGGACCGGAACTCCGGCAGGGTGGTGGAGCCGCAGGAGACCATCGTGGTCCTGAGCTTGGCGATGGTCAGGGCGAGCCCTTCGTCGAGGTCGCCCGCGTAGGGGACATAGCCGTCCACGCCTTCCTCGAAGACCAGTCCCTGGCCTCCCTGGCCGTAGCGCTGCCAGTTGCGGGCCCGGTTCGAGCCCTCACCCCAGTACTCCTTCACGAAGCCGTCACGGGTGGGCAGCTTCGCGCCGGCCGCCTGGTCGAAGCGTGCGAAGTAACGCCCCATCATGACGAAGTCGGCCCCCATCGCCAGGGCCAGGGCCACGTGGTAGTCGTGCACCAGCCCGCCGTCGGAGCAGATCGGCACGTACTCGCCGGTGCGTTCGCGGAAGGCGTCCCGGGCGGCCGCGACGTCCAGCACGGCGCTGGCCTGGCCGCGGCCGATGCCCTTCTGGTCCCGAGTGATGCAGATGGAGCCGCCACCCACCCCGACCTTGACGAAGTCCGCCCCCGCCTCGGCGAGAAAGGTGAACGCCTCCCCGTCGACCACGTTCCCGCCGCCGACCGGGATCTCCGGATACTGCTGCTTCACCCAGGACAGGGCCTGCGCCTGCCAGTCGCTGTAGCCGTCGGACGAGTCGAAGCACAAGGCGTCCACGCCTGCCTCCAGCAGGGCCGGGACGCGCTCCTGGTAGTCATGGGTGTTGATACCCGCGCCCACACGCAGACGCTTGGCGGCGTCCACGACCTGGTTCGGGAAGCGCTTGTTGTCCGCGTAGTCGGAACGGAACACCAGATGCTGAAGGAAGCCCTCGGTATCCAGCACCGGGAGGCAGTCCAGCCGTTCGTCCCACAGCCGCGCGTTGGCTTCGGACAGCGTGATGTCGGGCCCGGCGTGGGCCAGATCGGCGACAGCGGTCATCCGGCCACTGACCGGTCCGTCCAGATCATGGCGCTGGGGGTGGAAGTCCCGGGAGGTCACCAGGCCGGCCAGGCGGCCGGTGGCGGTCCCGTCGTGGGTGACCGCGGCGGTGGTGTGACCGGTGCGGCGCATGACATCGGCCAGGAGGCTCAGGCTGTCGCCGGGGCGGACGTTGGTATCGCTGGTGACGAACCCGGCCTTGAAAGCCTTCACCTGGCGGACCGCCGCGGCCTGGTCCTGGATCGGCTGATTGTGGTGCAGGAAGCTGAAACCGCCGTTTCGCGCGAGCGCGATCGCGAGATCGGGTGTGCTGACGGCCTGCATGATCGCGGATGTGAACGGGGACCGCAGCTCGATCGCCGACGCCTCGCCCGTGATGTGCCGCACCAGGGGTGTACGCAAGTCAACCGTCGCAGCCGAGCAGTCGGTCCGCGTCCGGTTCGGCAAGAGCAGAAACTCGTTGAACGTCCGTGAGACCTCGGCGATGATCTGTGCCACTCGTTCCTCCTGACCCGTCGGCCGGGGCCCGACTGCCCCGCCGTGAGGATCGCCCCCGTGTCTCAGGGCCCGGGCAGGCAGGGATCGGCACGGCAGCCGTGGAGGTGCCACCAACTGCGGCAGAGCCCTGACCGGCCCGTGGATCGAACGGGGTGCGGTCGTGACCCGGCACCCTATCGATCAACTCAGTTGCCGCACGAATCGTGGCCGTCACCGGCAGCCGCCACCGCGGGCGGTCGCTTGAAGGCCACCACGCTCGGCCGAAGAATGGCACAAGAAGCACAACAGCGTCGAACGGGCGATCAACCAGCTCAAACAGCAGCGGGCCATGGCCCCCCGATACGGCAAGCGCCGCCACGTCCGCCTCGGCACCGCCACTGCCGCGGCACTGGTGACCTGGCTCCGCTCGTGGGCGCCAGGATCAGCCCCTATCCGTCTTCCGGCAGATGGAAGTAGACGGTCCCTGACCACCAGGGGCCGTGCTCGGTCGTCTCCGACTCGATCACCACGTCCTGGATCTCCACAGGGCCCAATACGTCAATGGCGTCGGCCAGCCGTCGCAGGAGAGCCGGAACACTGTCGCAACCCGGGCCGGCGGGGTTGGCCAGCGAAAAATGGCGCACGGTCCAATGCTTCGGGGTGTCACCCATGGGCAGATCGTAAGGCCTGCCGTCACCTGGTCAGCAGGCCGACCACCGGGGGACGGGAGGCTCAGGTCCCGAGGCAGTCGAGACCATGATCGACCGGACAGGTCCTGGGTGTTGCGGGCCAGGGCATTGTCGGCGGCGGCAGGTCGGGTCACCTCGGCCATGGGCGCGTTCGGCCCGCCGTGTCGGCAGTGTGCTGCTGGAGGCGACCGTCGGCGTCGGTGTGTTCGATGTCTTTGTCGCTGCGGCGTGGTGTCGTCGCCCAGGAGGGGAGCCAGGCTCTCTCGGGGAGCGGTGCCAGGCTTCCGAGGTGGTTGATGATGGTCCGGAGTCCCGGGTGTGGATTCGCTCGGGGGAGGATGAGCGAGAGCGGGTACGCGAGCGTCGGATTCACGATCGGGATGCGGCGCAGGTCGTGGCTCGTCGGCCAGATGTACCGGTCGCGCGAGCCGACGAGGGTTGCCACGTCTGCGGAGTCCGCGAGGATGTCGAGGAGTACCTCGTCGCCGAAGTTCGGGCCCGCGGCGTCAATACGGAGGTCGAAGGCGGTGGCGAGCTGATCGTAGAACTCTGCCCATTCGCTTCGCGGCGCGATACCCGGCACCCAGATCCGGTGTCGGCGCAGCTGGGACGGTGTCAGTGTTCGTGCGGAGGCGAGCGGGTGCCTCGGGCCGACGAGGAGCTCCAGCGGGGAGTCGAACGCGTGGATCATCCGCACGTCGCGCGGCAGTGTGGCCGGGTCGGTGACCGAGCGGAACGAGGCGTCGATGTCGCCCGCTCGGACGGCGGTGACCGCCACGCGCGGGTCGTTGACCCTGAGGGTCACCACGTCGAGGTCGGTTTCGGGACGCGACCGCCAGTAGTCGTGCAGCACGACGGCCTGCGCGGATCGCAGACCGAGAACGTCGATCCGAAGGGCCCGTGAGCCCGGTCTGATCGCGGTGATGGCGCGATCGACACCCGTGATGATGTTCCGGGCGTGCGGAAGGAAAGCCTGGCCGTCGAGTGTCAGCTCGACCCCTCGCGCGGTGCGGGTGAACAGCCGGACGCCGAGTGCGCGCTCAAGGGTCGCGATCCGCTTCGACACGGCCTGTTGCGTCACGCCGAGTTCGTCGGCCGCGTGTCGCAGCTGTCCGAACTCGGCCGCGCGGACGAATGAACGCACCGCCTCGGTATCCATTGATCCAGCGTACGTGTGCACAACGGATGGTTGTGGCTCGCCCGGGAGTCGGTTGTTTGATCCCGTGCTGGTGCGGCCGGTGTGATGCGGGGACCCGAACATCGGTTGTCGCGAGGGAGTCGCATGCGTGTGCGGTTGGGGCGCGGTTTCGGCCGGCTGTGGTCGGCCTACGCCATCAGTACATACGGTACGTGGATTGCCTTCGGCGCGTTTCCGCTGATCGCGGTGCGAGTGCTGCACGCGCCGGCGTTCGCCGTGTCGCTCCTGGAGGCGGCCGGGCCGGCCGTCGCGGCGATCGTCGCGTTCCCGCTCGGGCCGTGGGTCGAGCACCGGGCCAAGCGCCCGGTGATGATCGCGATGGACCTGATCCGGTTCGTCGCGGTGGCAAGTGTCCCGATCGCGTACGTCCTCGGCTTGCTCTCGTACGGTCAGCTACTGATCGTCTCCGTCATCTCCGGGACCGCGGGCATCGCCTTCACCGCCGCGTCCGGCGCGTATCTGAGGCATCTCGTCCGTGGCGATCATCTCCTTGTGGCGAACGGGAGATTCGAGGGCACGAGCTGGGTGGCGACCGCGGCGGGTCCACCCCTCGGTGGCGCCCTCACAGCGTTGCTCGGCCCGGTCATCACTGTCATGGCCGACGCCCTCAGCTACCTGCTGTCCGCGCTCGGGGTCCTCCGCATCCGCGGAGGCGATGTCGCGGCTCCCCGCGACCGGGCCACCGGGCTGCGCGGAGCCGACCTCCTGAGGGGCTGGCGGTTCATCCTTCGCGACCGCGCACTGAGGCGCCTGTTCCTCAACTCGGTCCTGGTCGGCGGCCTCATCATGGCCACCGTCCCGCTCCTGTCCGTCCTCCTGCTGGGCCAGTACCACTTCCCGGCCTGGCAATACGGTCTCGCCTTCGGCATCCCGGCACTCGGCGGCTTCGTGGGCGCCCGCCTCTCCGCGCGCCTCGTGACCCGCTACGGCCGGCACCGGGTCATGACGGTCTCCGGCTGGCTGCGATCGCTCTTCCCACTCGGTCTCACGTTCGTCCGCCCCGGCATTCCCGGACTTCTCACCGTGATCATCGTCGAGGGCCTGCTCATCACCTGTATGGGCATCTTCAATCCGATCTACGCGACAGAACGCCTGCGACGGACTCCCGCGGATCACACCGCCCAAATCCTCAGTACCTGGAGTGCCGTCAGCAAACTCCTGCAAGCCGCCCTGATGGTGGTCTGGGGCATTCTCGCCACACTCACCAGCCCGCTCGCCGCGATCACCATGTCCGGCGTTCTCCTGCTGGCCACCCCGCTCACGCTGCCCGAACGGAGACATTTGTCCGCCCCTGGGTCCGCCCCTGGGTCCGCCCCTGGGCCCGCCGCGTCGGGCCCGGGGGCGGACGCGGCGGCCGAAGACGTCCGGGTCGTATGACTCACCGCAACGCCCCGCTCACCCCGGAAGGGACGCGCGGTTTGGTGCGGGCCGTGCGGTGCGGCAACTGTCCGGCCTTCTGTGGACAGGGCGCGGGGCAACGCGGTGACGCTGGTGGGGCAGGTGGGGCGGGGGTACCTGAGAGAGAGCCGCGCACCGGACGGTGCGCGGCCCTGGGCGGGATCAGACGTCGATGTTCGGCCCCTGGGGAATGGAGTTGAGCACGATGTCACTCAGGGTGACGACTTTGTGCCAGTCGAAGGCGTACTTCTCGAACGCGCGGCCAGTGATCCCGCGCTTGAGACCGTTCGAGATCAGCCAGATCGTGTCCGAGGACGGGGACGTGGCCAGGATGGCGCCATCCGACAGGGGGCCGCCGTCGGTGATGCTCTCGATGTCGATCACATGCTGCACGCCCACGTAGGAGTTGAACAGGTTGAGGTACGTGGGTCCGCTGGGGATCGCCCGTCGCTTGCCGTCGATGACGACGTAGATGGTGGCGCCGGTGACCGACTTGATGCGGTAGCCGTTCAGTTCCGGCCGGTCGGCTACCGCAGCCGTCTTCGCTCGGACAGGCGCTTCGGTGGCACTGAGTTCCGCGACCGTCTTCGCTCGGACGGGTGCTTCGTCGGCGCTCGCGGTGAGTGCCGCTCCGAGTCCGAGCGGGACGGCAAGTATCAGGCTGATCGCGCCGAGTGATACGCGTCGGCCGAGGCTTCTGGGCATGGCTCCTCCAAGGAGTCGGGAGAGGTGGCGGGGCCGCGGAGCGAGTAACTCTCCGCACCGGCGGCTCCGCACCAGGCTGGCAAAGGCGAAACGGGCTCGCCATCCCAGTAAGTTGGGGTCCAGCCGTTCACTGGAGGCATCTCGGTCACCCGGTCACCCGGGCGCTGGGTGGCGGCGGAGATCCCGCCAACAGCCCAACTGCCACGCGGGGGTGGCGCTGGAGCCCGCGCGGGCGGCGAGCTCCTTCAGGACGGCCTGTGCCGCGGCGGCGGCAGAGGCGGGGTTCTGGCCGGTCACGAGGTCGCCGTCCGTACCGAGGGCGGATGGCTGCCATCTGGTCCCGGCCCAGGATGGCGTCCTCGGCGGTTTCGGGGCCCTCTTTGCCCGCGGGCGCCGACTTGGCCGCCCGGGGCGGCTGGGCCCGCCTCAAGATGGGCAAGAGCCCGACGTGTTACACGGGGTTCTTCGACAAAACACGTAACTCGTCGGGCCTGTACTGCAGTACGGCATGCAGCACACGGATGGCGGCGCGGGCCTACCGCAACCGTGTGGGTTTTCGCGGTCTTTCGACGTTGTGGTGGTGGGCGGTGGGACGGCGGGATGTGTTCTGGCCGCACGTCTTTCCGAGCATTCCGATCTGCGCGTCCTGCTGCTCGAGGCCGCGCCGGCCGAGGGCCCCACTTCCATGGCGGTGCCATCGGCGTGGCCCAGCCTCATGCGCGGCGAGGTTGACTGGGGCTTCACGACAGCCCCCCAGGCCGGGCTGGACGGGAGGACGGTTGCCTATCCTCGGGGCAAGGTCCTTGGCGGCTCCGGTGCCATCAACGCGCTGATGAACCTCCGCGGACACCATGCCGCCGTCGACGCGTGGAACGTCACCGGTTGGGGATACCAGGACCTGCTGCCCTATTACCGTCGCAGTGAACATACCGAGGGTCCCGACGCCGCCTACCGAGGCGAAGGAGGCCCGATGCGTCCGAGTGTGCCAAGAACACACCACCCAGCCGCTGAGTCGGCCTTCGCCGCCTTTCGGGAACTCGGACATCCGGTGTCGGACGACTTGAACGGGGCCGGGGCCGAAGGTGTCGCCTGGGTAGAGCTGACTGTTGCCGAGGGGGTGCGTCAGTCCGCGGCGGACGCTTATCTGCGCCCCCATCTCGACCGTTCCAATCTGACAGTGATCACAGACGCGACGGCCGGACGACTCACGTTCTCGGGCACGCGCTGCACGGAGGTCAGCTACCTCCACGCCGGTACGGAGTTCCACGCGGAGGCAGAGAGTGAAGTCGTGCTGAGCGCGGGAGCGATCGGCTCCCCGCACCTCCTGATGCTCTCCGGCGTGGGTCCGGCACGTGAGCTGCGTCGTCACGGCATCACGGTGGTTCAGGACGTGCCGGGCGTTGGCGCCAACCTTTCCGATCACCCCCTGGGGGCGGTCGGCTACGCGGCCGGCCGCGATCTGCCGAGCGGCGTCAACAACCATGTCGAGGTGCTGGCCGCGCTGCGCAGCAGCCCGGCTGTGACACGGCCCGACCTGCATGTCCTCTTCATGGACACACCTGTGGCGGCATCAGGACCGCACGGCGGATACGGAATACGGTTCAGCGTTCTGTCTCCGCACAGCCGTGGCTGCGTCACTCTCGCCTCGGGTGACCCCGCTGTGGCTCCTGTGATCGATCCGGCGTTCCTCACTGATGAGCGGGACATGGACCGCATGCTCGTTGGCCTGCGTATCGCACGCGACGTGGGCATGACCGAGGCCATGAGCCCATGGCGTGACCGGGAAATCCTGCCCGGGACATCCGTCACCGGCCCGGACGAACTGCGCGCCTACCTGCGTGGCGGGGTCGGTGCCTACTTCCATACCGTCGGCACCTGCCGACTGGGCGACAGCCCCGAGGCGGTCACCGACAGTACGCTGCGGGTCCGAGGGACCGAAGGCCTGCGCGTCGTCGACGCCTCCGTCATGCCGGCCCTGCCCGATGCCAATACCAACGCCACCGTCCTCGCGATAGCCGAAAGAGGGGCCCACCTCATCACAGGCGAATGAGGGCGAGCGCATGTCGCTGCCGCATCGCGATGACGGTGGCGTTGGCGGAGACGCCATCCTGACGCCGTGATGAGGCAGTGGAGGATGAGCTGCTTTCTCAAAGCTTGCGCGTGCGGGCGCTGCCGCGCAGGAGGCGCCACCGAGCGAGGGACGTGGGCCACCGATGAGTGGGTTACCGGCCCTGCGCGAGGTCGACGAGCTGATGCATCACCGCTGCCGGCAGCGCCGGGTTGGCCGCGGCGGCGAAACGCGCTGCCCGGCAGGGTGAGCCGGCGCAGCAACTCACTGGCGGGGAGCCTGGGGTTCCGCACCGCCCAGTCTCCGACGTCCGGGTCGTCGGCCAGCCGTAGCGGCAGCTCCGGGCCGGCTTCCGGGTCGTCCAGCGCGGCGTGCCGCAGGCGGGGATTGGGGTCGTCCGCGAACCGGGCGAGACCGGGCCGGGCGAAGTTCCGGTGATGTCGCAGGACCGACCAGATCCGGTCCTGTGCCGTGGCGTACATCTCTACCAGCAGCTCGTGCGGCGTGTCCTGGTCGAAGTCGCAGAGGCTGCGCCGCACGCCCGGGTCCTCGTCCGCGGCCAACCGCGTCACCACATCGGCCGGCAGATGCGGCCACCGGGCCAGGGCCCGCCGCAGCCCGATGTGTGCCGACGCGGCGATCCGCCGTGCCGCCTCGGGCTCCGCCGCCCGCTCCTGGACCCAGCTCGGCCGGGGACACCACTCCGGCACCAGGTACGGGATCGAGGCGCGCTGCTCTTCGGTCAGATCCTCCCGCATCGACAGGGCGAGCCGGACCTCGTTCTCAGGGTCCTCGGCCAGACGCAGCGCCAGCGCGAGCGGGACCTCAGGGTCACCGGCGGCGTCGCGCCGGACATATGTCTCCGCGTGGACCACCCGCGCCTGGGCCGTCAGCACCTCCGGCTCCTCCCGTGTCCGGAGCAGCTCGGCGATCTTCTCGCGCACCTGCGGGGAGGGATCGTCGAGCAGCCGCTCCCGTACCGGCTCCGGGAGCCGTTCCCACAACTCCCGCCTCAGCACCCCGGACCGGACATCAGGGTCCTCGTCCTCGACAAGCCGGCGCTGAACGGCGGCGGGTAACCCCGGAGCACTGGTGATCATCCGCCGGACCTTCGGATCCGTATCCCCGGCCAGTGCCGCCAGCGCCTCTGGCGGGCTCGGCCGCTTGAACTCGGAGAGCAGGACGGCGTACACGAACCGGACCCGGGGCTCCACGTCGTACGCGAGCCGTGCCAGCACATCGACATCCGCGGTCGGGTTCTCCGCGACGTCCAGCCGGTACTGCATCCGCGACGACGCCACCGCGATCGCAGTCGCCTCCTCATCAAGCCGGCGCCAGGTGAACCACAGTCGATCGGCCGGCAACTCCTCGAACTCCAGGAGCCGCTCAAGCACCGTTCCAGGCAAGGCCGGATTGCACGTCAGTCCCCGCAGCCACTCCCGTACCACGACCTCATCCGCACCAGCCTGCTCAAGTGCCTCATCCACCCCATGCATCCGGCCATCCCCACCCGCTGGCGCCGCACCCTGACCGCTCGTGTGCCGACCGGTCCCCGCGTCAAAGCGTAAGCGCCGTCCGCTCTCGTGAACACTGGCCTCACCCCGGTTCGGGTGCTTCACGAGACGATGAACAACTGCTGTCGAGACTCGGGTTCTGGCCCAGCTTCTGTGGATGGGCTCGTTGGGCAAGGGGGTCCGGCTAGGGTCTCTCGTTTGGACCTGGCTGGGTCAGGGACCGGGGTCCTGTGCCGTGGAGCGTCGGCTCCCTCCTCCGCCGTCAACGTCGCGAGGCGCGGTGCCGGGGCACATGCGCCCGGCAAGATCCAAACGAGGGGCCCTAGCTGTCTGAAGTGGGCGATACGGGACGGGTGAACAGGTGTGCTTGCCGTATCCCGGCCTTGCGTAGTTCGTCTGCCACGATGCGCAGCGCGGTGCGGGCCATGTGCGGAAACATTCCGCCCTTGCAGTCCATCCACACGCGGGGGACCGTGTCGTCGACGGCGGCGTAGTTGGGGCTGTAGAGGTCGGTGTCGGCCATGACGTCCTCGGCCTCCTCCGGCGAGAGTTCACGGCCGTCCTCGAGCACGCGCGTCAGGCGGTGTCTCGCGGCGGTGAGCGCCGTGACCGCACGGGCAGGGTCGTCCGACGTGACGGCGATCTCCCAGTGCTGTTGATACGCGTCGCCGTCCTCGCCCCCCAGGATACGCAGCGCGCCCGGGTCAACCGTGATGCCGCCCGGCTCGCTCTCCGAGACCACGGCCCGACGCATCCAGAATGCGCTGTGGACGGTTTCCAGGCATGCCTCGGCCACGCGCCAGAGCATCTGCGGGCCGGAACCGCGAACCGCCTCCTCGAACAGATCGCGTGCGCGTTCCCGGTCCCCCGACTCCATGGCCCGGCAGCCGCGTTCGAACGCGGTCTCGGCAGAGTGATCGGCAGATGACGGGAACAACTCAGTAGTATTCACAGGCCCATACCTACCACCCAGCTCTGACACACGGTCACTGAGCAGCACACCTGGTGTCTTTCGCCGCGGCGGCGACGGGTCTGGCGGACCCGGCCACCATCAGCACCGCCGAGAGCGACCGGGCAGAGTGCCGGAGGCGCGGACAGGGCCCGCCCCGGCCGGGGGACCGGTGGGATACGGGCGCGCCGTCCTTCCTCTGCCTGCGACGCGATGCGTGCTCGGCCGTGGACAGAACCGGGAAAGGGCCCACGACCTGTGCCGAAAGGCGAACGACGGACAACGAACGTCCCTCGGTACGGCGGCTGTTGGCTGAACACAACGCGACCCGCGTGGCTCGCATCACCTTTCGGGAACTCCCTCGGGCCGGTCGGACAGGTCGAAGGTATGGACATGAGTGTGCGTGCCCGGATACGGGCGGGAGACCCGGCTGCCTTCGGGGCTCTCTTCGACGATTACGCCCCGGCGGTGTACAACCACGCTTTCCGGCTGACCGGGGACTGGTCGGTGGCCGAAGACATACTGTCCCTGACCTTTCTTGAGGCCTGGCGGCTGCGCGCGTCGGTCGATCTGGACGGTGGGCCGCTGCGGCCCTGGCTGCTCGGGATCGCGACCAACACCGCCAGGAACACCCGCCGCGCCGCCCGGCGGCACGAGGCGGCCGTCAGCCGCCTGCCGCGCGAAGAGGCGTTCCCGGACTTCGCCGAGGAACTGGTCGGCCGGATCGACGACGCGGCCCAGGTCGCGCTGTTCCGGGCGGCGCTGTCCAGGCTGCGCCGCCCGGAGCGGGAGGTGGTCGCGTTGTGCGTCTGGTCCGGTCTGGACTACGCCACGGCGGCCCGAACGCTGGGCATCCCCGTAGGAACAGTGCGTTCGCGGCTGTCCCGCGCCCGCAAGAAGCTTCACAAGTTCGCGGGCACCGACGCCGAGTTGGGGGCCGCCGCGTCGAGCACCGGGAACTCGCGGCGGAGCCGCGGACAGACAGAAGGTGACCGCAGCCCTGCGGTCCGGCCCCCTCAGGAGGAGACCCGATGAGCCCCGAACCGCCCAGGCCCACCCCGGCCGAGCGCGAGGAGATGGTCCGGCTGCTGCCGGGCCCGGCCGACCGTGACCTGCCCGGACGCCGCCACCAGCTCCTGAAGGATCACCTCATGCGTGAAGTCCGGCAGCACCCCGCCACCGACGAGGCCGCCTCCCGTCCCCGGCGCCGGCGCCTGGCACTCGCGGCCGTACCGCTGGCCGCGGGTGCCGTGGCCGTCGTACTGGCCACCGGAGGCATACGCGACGACCGCCCCGCCACCGGCCCCGACCCGACGGTGGCCTCAGGGCCGTCCACCGGCGCAACCCACGCCACATCCGCCGCGGTACTGCTGGACCGGATCGCGGTCGCCGCCGCCTCCCAGCCGGCGCCCGTGATCCGCGACGACCAGTACATCCACATCGTCAGCACGGTCGCCCCGACCAGGGGGACCGGCCCGGCCGCCACACTCAGCGACAAGCCTCACGCGCGGCAGATCTGGCTCTCCGCCGACGGCTCCCGCCCCGGACTCCTGTGGGAGAACGGTACGAAGAGTTCGCTCGGCACCAAGGGGGCGGGCACGGACACGGCACCGTCCCTGAACGCACCCACCTACCGCTACCTGGAATCCCTGCCCACTGACCCCGGCCGACTGTTGAAGAAGATCTATGACGAGACCAGGGGGATGGGATCCGGCCCCCACCAGCAAGCGTTTCTGACCATCGGCGACCTGCTGCGTGAGCAGATCGCCCCGCCGAAGGTCAGTGCCGCCCTGTACCGGGGCGCGGCGAGAATCCCCGGTGTCACAGTCGTTGACCAGGCGGTCGATGCCGCGGGCCGGGCCGGCGTCGCCGTCGCCCGCGTTCACGACGGTAAGCGCACCGAATGGATCTTCGACAAGAACACCCTGCGATTCCTCGGCGAACGCAGTGTCATGACCGAGAGCACCGCGTGGGCCAAGAAGGGCCAGGTCATCGATGACGCCGCTGTCCTGAGCCGCACCGTCACCGATGAGCCCGGACAGACCTCGGGCCACGCAAGCTGAACCGCGGACTCCCCCCGGCCGGGCCAGTGCGCCGTCCGGTGGCATCCGTCGGTCTTCATCAGCTTATGAAGTCGCAGGTCACCGAGCCTGCTCCCCGCACCTGCTTCCCGCACCTGCTCCCCGCACCTGCTTCCCGCACCTGCTCCCCGCGCCTGCTCCCCACACCCGCGGGGATACGCACGCCCCTGGTGTCCCATGCCTCCGCGAGCGGGACCATGTGGCCGAGGTCCAGGGCGCCGGGTGGGCTCACGGTCCGACCCTCCAGCCCGCCGACGACCGGCTTCGGCACCAGCCCATCCGTGACGGATGGAGGCGCGGGACAGGGGTAGGCGAAAAAGTGTCCCCGCGCGGGGACGGCGGAACTCCGCCGTCCCGGGCGCGACCGGCCAGACAAGGAAGGCCTCTCATGCTGAACGCCATCGCCGATGTCCTTCGGAAGATCGCGGGCGCCGTCGCCACCGTGGTCACGCTGCCCTTCCGGGCCGTCGCCCGCCTCTTCGGCGGCGCCTCGGACACCGCACACGGCCGCCGCGCCTGACGCACGGGGCGGGATGGGGCGCCCGCCGCCCGTCATTCCACGAAAACGGGCGGCGGAGCCGGGTGAGGCGTGCGGCTGGCGGTGCTGGTCATGGAGGTGCCCTCTCGGGGCGTCGGTCGGCTCGGCGCGGGTTCTGTGTCAAGATCCCGTTCCGAGTGATCGCGGGTCGTCTCAGGGATGTCTCAGGCGTGTCATCGGGTGAGCAGGGCCGTGAGGGCCGTCCGTGTTACGGGTGACGGATCGCGCAAGAGCCGCGGTCGCACAACCTGAGAGGCCGTGACTGCCATGAAGAGCCAGCGTTTTGGGATCATCGTCGTGTCCGCCGTCGCCGGTGCGTTCCTGCTGACCGCCTGCAACGGCGAGGACACGCCGACCGGCGCCGGCGCGAGTGCCGCGGCCAGTGGCCCGGCCGCCGGCGGGCACGCGTCGGCCGGTACGGAGCACGGTGGCGGGGGCGGCACCGTGCAGGGGGCCGGTCAGTGGGACAAGAACAAGGCGGACGCGGCCTTCTTCGGGTCCGTCCTCAACGGTGCCAATGAGGTGCCGGTCGAGGGTGGGCCGGCCGTGGGTGACAAGGACGGACACGCGCTCGCCCTCATGCGGATCCAGGGCGATCAGGTCTCCTACGCGTTCACCTTCACCGGGACCGAGACACCGACGCTCGCCCACCTCCACAAGGGCGTTGAGGGCGTGAACGGCGACGTGAAGATCCCGTTCTTCACGGAGAAGCTGGACGACGGCAGGAAGTTCGCCTACGGCACGGTCACCGTTGACGACCACGACTTGCTGGAGGGCATCAAGGCCAACCCCCAGAACTGGTACTTCAACATCCACACCGGCCAGTTCCCCGGCGGCGCCGTCCGCGGCCAGGCCTACAAGCTCCCCTCCAGCGTCCACGTCCCCGACGCCATCACCGAGGAGACCCTCAACTCCGTCGTGAAGGGCGCCAAGTAACCCACCACACCCGCCAAGCCGCAATTTCTGTAGGTGGCTTGTCGCTCCGTCAGCTCATCGCGGGTCCGTCGCGCAGCGGTCTCCTGAAACCGGCTGACGCACACGGGACGGCATGAGAATGTCGTCGCCGCGACCGCCCGGCAGTGGCGATCCGGGGCGCCGGCGCTGTGGCTGAGAGCCCGGCGTCGGCGCACCGGTATCACCTACGCGGCGATGGCCGGTAGGCGACTGGGCGTGGGCGGGAGGTCAGGACGGGGCGCCCAGCGACCAGCCGGAGATGTCGCTGACTCGTCCGCGCCACACCGGAGTGGTGGGTGCTGCCGGGACGGACATGAAGGTGACGTCCACCAGATGGATGAAGGACTGCCGCCCGTCCGGTTCGCCCCCCATCTGCCGCAAGGTGTCCTGGACAGTATGAGGCAACTGGGCCATCAGCTCGGACCGCTCCTGCCGGGCCGTCGCCTCGGACACCACCTTCTCCCAGCGGTCCGCCCAGGCCACGGGACTGACCAGATGACCGGCGACGATGCCACCGGGCATCGTCAGGCAGATCGCCATGCTCGCTTCCGGCTGCGACGCCACCAGCCGCAGCAGGATCTCCAGGTGGGCATCGACCTCCTGGCCGCCGGGCGCACCGGCTGTCTCACCCTGGGCGTGCTCGCTCATACAACGGTTCCTTTCGTGTCCGCCCTGGAGCTTTCCTGCGGTTCCTCGGACGGTGAGCATGCTCTCGCGCAGGTGCTTCAGGGTGCGCGAGAGGCCGACGACATAACGCCTACCCCGTCTTCGTAGCGTGATCGCGGACAAGGGCCGCGGTTTCCCGGGAAACAAGGGCCGCGGTTCCCGGGAAATCCACCTCCGCCGACGCGGCGTCCTGCCGAAGCCACCACGGGTCCACGACCCCAACGGCGCCCGGCCGCGCGCCCACATACCCTGGCAGGGGATGTGGTCTGGTCCACTGCCGGAGCGGTGACTCGAATCCCCGGCTGCTCAGTGCCGTTCAACGCGACGCGGCGCAGGGCTGACAGGGCGGCGGCGTCAACCGCACCGTCAACACCTACCAGCCACATGGCACCTTGCCCCCACAGGACACGATCCGCGTCAAGCAGCCCGACCGTACGAGGTGCACGGGGCCGCGACGGACTCCTGTCGGTTACACGTAGACGTACAGCGCCCACCTGGCGCCGGTGCGGACGCACGCGTGCTCGCCGACCTGTGTCTGGCCCACCTCGAAGCACTCTTCGAGAGTGTCGTAGTAACCCACGAGGACAGGTGCGGTAGCGGCGGCCGACGCGGGTGCCGCGATGGCACCGCCGGCGAGCATGACGGCTCCCAGCGCGACGCCCACGGCCCAGATCCTGGTACGCATACGATTCTCCCCCTTTGGTCCGGTCTCTTACCTGACGGCAACCTCGCACGGGCGAACAAGGCGGGCAAGCTGTTCGGCCGTCGATGGCCGGATACGGTGTCCGCGTCCCCGCGTGTCCCGCACATCTGGCCGAAGCCGGGCGGTGGCACGTTCTTGGCCCCCGGCCCCTGGCGCTTGGCGACCGTTGTCGCGTCGGGCAGGAGCGGCACAAGGGTGTCCAGGACCCTCTCCACGGTCGGCCGGGGACGCCTGCGCCGCTCGACCATGGGCGGTCATTACTTCCGGTCCTCGGAAAGAGTCTCTGCAACTCGCCGCCACACCTCGGCCGTGACCAACTGCTTCAACTCCTCACCGGACAGCGGGGGCTCGGCCCGACTGACCGGTGAACCATGGTTGGCGACGGAGTTCAACTCGCTGACCCTGATGTACTGGCTCCTCGGGGTGAGCAGGGAGGCCGTCCACTCCTTGGTGTCCCCGCGCCGGTCGGGACGCACGTACCCCTTGAGCAGCTGCACCCGCGAGCCGTCGGGCAGCCGGGTGACGACGCAGCTGTCGACCTGGTCCTCGGACGGACACCCGATGGTCATCTCGGCCTGAATGCCCGGCTCGAGCCAGGCGATGACGCCGACGCTGATGGCCGCCGGTCCCCTGCCGTCGTCATGGACGACGTGCGCGGACAGATCAAACCCTTCGCCGAACCCGCGTCCGAGCCGATCGGTGATCTCGCCCTCGGGCAGCAGGCCTTCGAACGTGCGGATCATGTAGGCCCCGGAGACAGGAGTGGGGACCGGCGCCGCGGTGGGCTGCTGCGGAGCGCTGCCCCGGGGCAGGAGCAGTGCGCCGCCTGCCGCGATGAGCCCGATCGCGGACACCACGGCGGCCCGCCGCCGCGGCAGCAGCCGCCCGCGGGCCGTCCCCGCGGAGACGAGCGCGGGCCGGTCGGCGTCGAAGCGCGCGCCGGCGGCACGCAGGGCGCGGCCGAGCCGTCCTTCGAACGCGTCCTCGTCGGCATCGTCACGCTCGTCGAGTTCTTCCCCGAGCATTTCCCGTAGCTGGCCAAGAGCCCGCGCGCAGCGGGTACGTACGGCTGCCGGGTCGGCGTTCATGGCGTCGGCGGTCTCCTCCATGGACCGGCCCTCCCAGTGGTGCAGGACGACCACGGCCCGGTCCTCGGCGGGCAGTCGTCCGAGCGCCCGCACCAAGGGTGTGTCACCGTCGGCGGGGCGCGGTACGTCCGGCGGTACGCCGGCCGCCCGTTCGGTACTGCCGCGGCGTCGCTGACGGGTGAGGAAGGCGCGGGTGAGGACGGTCTGCTCGTACCCGGCCGGACTGCCGGCCCGCGACACGTGCCCCCTCCGTGTGTACAGCCGCCCGGGGGCCTCCCGCACCAGGTCCCGCGCGAGATGTGTGTCGCCTGCGGTGAGCAGACAGGCGAACCGGTACAGATGCTCGGCACGCGCCGTCGCGGACTTGGCGTTCTCGTCGGCACGGACCTGTCTCATGCGTGGTTCCCCCTGTCGCCGCCCCGGCTCGCACTGGCCGCCACGCCCCACTGATCGCGGTGGGGCCGGGGGACTGTCTCACGGATGGGTGTCCGTGGAAGGGCCGCCGAGCGACGAGGAATCAGGGGGCCGATGACGATGCAGTGACCGGCCGGGCTTCGCAACCCGCGGTGCCGCCCGTTTCGCGGGGTGGTGATGAGGATGAGGTGATGAAGGATCTGGATGCCGCGACCGGGCGGACACACGGCCCGCACCACGGTGAGCGAGGCAGCCGCGGCAGCCCCGCTCACTCGCGGACGAAACGATCTCGGCGAGGGGTCAGCCCGAGTGCGCTGCGGGTTCGAGCGCTCCCACCGTCGTGGTCTTGTCGCGGCGGTCGAGCGCGGCGGACAGGGCGGTGATGGCCAGGCCGAGTGCGGCCATGCCGACGCCGACCCAGATCGGCGAGGTGTAACCGTAACCGGCGTCGATGGTCCGTCCGCCGAGGTAGGCGCCGACGGAGATGCCGAGGTTGGCTCCGGAGGCGGCGATGGCAGAGCCGAGGGTGGGGGCGCCCTGGGCCTTGTCGATGGCGCGGGTCATGAAGGCGGGGACGGTGCCGAAGCCCGCGCCGCCCAGGAACATCAGGGTGATCGCGGCCGGGATCTTGGCGTGCGCGGTGAAGGTGAAGACGACCAGTACCACCGTCAGCAGTCCGAGGAAGGCCAGCAGGGTGGTGATCTGGGCGCGGTCGGCGAACCGGCCGCCCAGCAGATTGCCGATCACCAGTCCGGTTCCGAACAGCATCAGCAGGGGCGTGAGCGCGCCCGAGGAGAATCCGGTGATCTCGGTCAGCAGGGGGGCGATGTAGGTGTAGGCGGCGAACAGGGCGCCGATGCTGCACGCGGCGATGCCGACCGCCAGCCACACCTGGGGCAGGGCGAGCACCTTCAGCTCCTGCCGTACGCTGGCGCCCTCCTGGACGGGCTGTTGCGGCACCAGCGCGATGATGCCGATCAGGCTGATCAGCCCGAGGCCGGTGATCATGAGGAACGTGGAGCGCCATCCCAGATTCTGGCCGACGAAGGTGCCCAGCGGGGAGCCCACCACATTGGCGACGGTCAGGCCGGTGAAGACCAGGGAGATGGCGTGGGACCGCTTCGACTCGTCCACCAGGTCGGCGGCGACGACCGAGCCGATCCCGAAGAACGCGCCGTGGCAGATCGCGGCGAGGACGCGGCCGATCATCAGGAGCCAGTAGTCGGGGGCGACCGCGGCGAGCAGGTTGCCCGTGATGAACAGCACGATCAGCAGGATCAGCATGGCCTTGCGAGGCATGCGGATGCCTAAGGCGGTCACGACCGGCCCGCCGATCACCACGCCCATCGCGTAGCCGGAGATCAGCAGGCCTGCCGTGGAGAGAGTGACGTGCATGTCGTTGGCGATTTCCGGAAGCAGGCCGGACACCACAAACTCGGTTGTTCCGATACCGAATGCGCTGATCACCAGCGCGACGAGAGCGAGTGGCATGGGGAAACGTGATTCCTTCGAACGTGGATGGCGGGTGGGCGTGAACGTGGACGGCGGGCGGGCGCGGCCGAAACTGTTCTCGCGGGGGGCGCGCCTGGGACCGCCGAGGACGTGTGCGGTCCGTCTCAGCCGGCCCGCTTCACCAGATGGGCGAACTCGGGATCGCCGGCAATCTCGCCGAGCGCGGCGGTGACCACCTCCTCCCAGGCCGGTTGGACCCGGTTGAGGGTGACTTGGCCGAGTTCGCTGAGTTCGGCCACGATGCCGCGCCGGTCCGACCGGCTCAGCCTGCGGGTGACCAGACCCCGTTGCTCCAGTCCCGAGACCAGGCGGGTGACCGTGCTCTGGCTGAGCCGGGTGATGCTGACCAGCTCACAGATCCGGACCGCGTGGGTGGCTCGTGTGTTGAGCGTGTGCAAGGTCTCGTACTCGGCGATGGACAGCTCATGGGCGCGGAGCACCTTGGTCACATCGCTCTCGACGCGACGGCATACGGTACGCAACGCGTTCCAGGTCTGGATCATCGCTGGTTCGGATGGAGTGGACACAGGGGACTCCGAGCTGGTAGCCGGTCCAAGAGGACGGGAACGTGTACCGGGTGCGGTTCGACGGACGGCCCTACCGCGCGGGCGCGACGGGGCCCGAGACCCGCGCGGTGAAGTGCGGCAGGACGTGTTCGGCGATCTCCTGGAGCACCTCGGACACCGGCCGGGCGCTCGGCCGGAAGTTGAGCGCCACGTGCCCGACTCCGGCGGTGCGCAGACCGTCCAGGTAGTCGATCAGGGCGTCGCGGCCCAGGCGGGCACCGAACCGGATCGGCCGGACCGCGGCTCCACGGTCGTCGGCGAGATCGACCAGCATGGTGGTGAGCAGGGGCCGGTGCGCCCCGCCGCACGCCTGCTTCCACTCCTCGGCGACAGTCCGCATCAGGCTCGCCGGCCGGTGATAGGTGAAGTGGCCGCCCAGGTTCTCGGCGAGCCACTGCACCGACTGCTGTCCGTGTCCCGCCATGACCAGGGGGATGTCGGACTGGACGGGCGCGGGAAGGACGCGAAGGCCCCGGCTGCCGGCTGGATCGGGTTCGGCGGCTTCGGCCCAGGCCGCGCGCATGCTCTCGACGCTTTCGCGTACCGCCTCGCCCCGGCGGGCGAAGTCCAGCCCGAGCAAGGGGTACTCGACCGGCCGGTCACCGGAGGCGATGCCGAGGATCAGCCGGCCGTGGCTGAGGCGGTCGATGGTGGCGGCCATTTTCGCCACATGCAACGGATGGCGGAGGGGCAGGGCGACGGCCGCGGTCCCCAGTTGGATCCGCTCGGTCGCCGCCGCGAGATACCCCAGGTACGGGAAGGGGTCGAAGACCTGGCCCGCGTCCCCGAAGGCGGGATCCCACAGCGGAACGTCGCGTAACCACAGCGCGGAGAATCCGAGTCGGTCGGCCGCTTGGGCCAGCTCATGGTGATGCGTCAGGTCGGGCACCCCGTAGGGGCGCCCACGGGCCGCGGCTTGTGCACGTCCTGCCGGCGACCAGTCGTTGTCCAGGGGGAACTCGACGCCGAGCGTGAGACTTCCCGGCTCTGGTGCGATGCGGGCGAGGGCGGAATCGCCGGATGCGTGACTTCCCATGCGTGCCTCGGTGTTCGTGGGTGGACGGAGTGGCGCCGGGTCCCGGGGCGCGGCAAACGTATGCATAAGCATAAGATGTCGGCGCAGGAGATGCAACAGCAAGTGATGCGGCTGCATGGTAGATTGGTACCGTCGTCCTAGCGTGCGTTTTGGCGCGGTGAAGGAGAGTAGTCATGCCTCTTGTCACCACAGTGAGTCCGCGAATCGAACTCCCGACCCCCCTGGAGCGGCACTGGCAGTTGCTGCGGATTCTCCAGGGGCGTGTGGACGAGGCTGCCAACCGGGCGCTCCAGGCGGAGCACGGCCTCTCCCTCTCGGAGTACACCGCTCTGGCTTCGCTGGCCTACTCGGACGACGGCGGTCATCTGCGCCAGCAGTTCCTGGCCGACGCCATTCCGCTCAATCAGAGTTCCGTCAGCCGCCTGGTCGGCCGGCTGGAGAAGTCGGGACTGACCGAGCGCTACGTGTGCCCGAACGACCGCCGCGGCGTCTACACACAGATCACCGAGCTCGGCCGGGCGAAGGTGGAGGCCGCCCGGCCGACGTACGAGCGCGTCCTCAAAGAAGTCCTCGAGGACGCCGACGGGGAAGACTCACCGGCCCTCACCCAGACCCTTCGGGGGACCCTGCGGCAGGAGTGACCGTCCTCCTCGCAGCCCCACCACGCCCAGCAGATCGGCGGGGCTGCCGATGACGAGATCGACCGACTCCTCAGCCCCGCCCAGCCCGGCTCCGGCGATTCCGGCCACGCGCGCGCCCGCCGCCCGAGCGGCGCTCACCCCGACCGCGGCGTCCTCGACCACGAGGCAGTCGCGGGGAGGGACGCCCAGTTGCTCCGCCGCACTCAGATACCCCTCGGGGGCGGGCTTGCCCTGGGCCACATCGTCGGCCGTGACCAGAACGGCGGGAATCCGGAATCCCATGGCCCGCAGTCTGGAAGTCGCCGTCCCACGGCTTCCGGAGGTCACGATGGCCCAGGGCAGTGCGGGCGTCCGGGCCGACAGCTCCTCGGTCAGTTCAACGGCCCCCGGACAGGCACGGATACCGGCGAGATCGGCCGCCTGAACACGCTCCAGCTCGGCTCCTTCGGCGACCGCGTCCAGCTGGGGGGCGAGCAGCGCCACGGTCTCACTGGCCCGTCGTCCCGGCAGGAGCGGGACAACCACGTCCCACGGCACGCCGTGGCGTTCCGCCCAGACCCGCCACACCCGGTCGATGACCGGGGACGAGTCCACCAGGACACCGTCGAGGTCGAAGAGCACTGCACGAGCCGAGGACACGGCCTCGACAGAACCGACATCACTCATACCGCTGCTCCTGATCTTGGGTAGGCGTAGCCGTTGTGTCGTGCGTTCTCCCCAGCCATCCGCGCCAGGTCAGGTTCACCTCGCCGGCGTCGTCGCACCCGGCCGAGAACTCCGCCGCCTCGCAGTTGAGCCACCGGGGCTCCCAGGCGGCCTGGAAGGCGCTCCGGCCGGCGGGATCGAGCAGTTGGAGCAGCCCTTCGGTGAACAGACCACCGTGCCCGACCACGACCGCCGTGGCTTCGGAGGTGCTCGACACGATGTGCCGCAGGGCGAACCGCAGCCGGGCCGTGGCGTCGAACAGATCCTCCCCGCCAGGGAATCGCGTCTGGGCCCGGCCGGATCGCCACGCTTCGATGACCTGGTAGTAGGTCTGCCGGTCGACGGCCTTGCCCGAGCCGTCGAGGAGGCCGACGTCGAGTTCGCGCAGCTCCTCCATGATCTCGATCGCCGTTCCGTACGGTGCGAGCAGCCCGGCGGTGTGCCGGGCGCGGCGCAGCGGTGACGCCCAGTACCGGGTCTCCGGTCCCAGAGCCAGTACGCTCCGCAAGCGGACGGCCTGTTCGCGTCCTCGTGCGGTCAGTCTGAAGTCGGCCTTGCGAAAGGACAGGATGTGGTGGACGTTGGCAGGGTTCTCACCGTGCCGGACCAGCAAGACGCGCATTGCGAGACTCCATCCTCCCTCGGTGGCAGGGGCGCCGCCGGCGATCCGTCGTGCTCCGGCGGCGCCCCTGCCCGACTCAGGCGAGGCGCGCCAGGGCTGCCTCGTGGTCGATGCTCCCCGAAGCCTCCAACTGCTGGACCGCGTCCTCCAGGAACAACACTCCATAGAGGTAGTGGCCGGTTGCGAGGTCGATGGGGCTCAACGCCGTGTCGTGGTCCTCGTCAGTGCGCTTCTTGATGTCCGAGAGCCTGCACGCGGCCTCCGCCAGCAGGTGGAAGGCGTGCCCCAGCAGGTACCGGCTCTCCCACCCGGCATCTCCCGCGGTCAGCTCACGGAACGAGGGCAACGACCGCAGGAGGGGCAGCAGGCCGTGCGCGGCGGTGATGTATTCGGGGTAGTTCCCTTCCCGGATACCGACCGTCCACTCACCCGACCGGGGCGAGTCGATCGTGAACCCCTTGCGCAGACCCGCGTCCCAC
Source organism: Streptomyces sp. NPDC002018 (assembly GCF_042890865.1). Classification (NCBI taxonomy): domain Bacteria; kingdom Bacillati; phylum Actinomycetota; class Actinomycetes; order Kitasatosporales; family Streptomycetaceae; genus Streptomyces; species Streptomyces sp. NPDC002018. The sequence goes on along the minus strand of NZ_JBIASO010000010.1, from coordinate 86,677 downwards.
ACGCTGAGACTGAACAGGATCTTCGAGAGATCGTAGGCGGGATCCCAGGGTCCGAGGGTGCCCCGCGGATCGATGATCCGGTACCCGCCCGCTTGGTTCGCCAGCTTCCTTTCGTCGGTCACCAGGATGTTGCGGGTGTTGAGGTCTCCGTGCACGGGATAGTGGAGCCAGGTCGCGTCCACGCCCGCGGTCAGTGACGGGTCGTCGATGATCCTCTGGGCGAGGTGCAGGGGGTTTCGGCAGGCCACGCCGTTGATCACGATGCGTTCTGCGTCGGTGAGCTGGGCGGGCAGGTATTTCTGCAGCAGCCAGAAGCGGCGGGAGAGCCGGTCCGCGTGCACCTCGGCGATATGGCCCGGCCCGGTCGGGGTGCGCTCGCGGAGATAGCCCTGGGTGATGAGCGTGTCGAGGATCGTGCGCAGTTCGGGTTCGTAGTGCGCACCGGGCTCTTCGCCGTGACGCAGCGGCTCGGCGATGTCGCGATTCGGGTAGAACGGCATGGTGTAGGCCGCCCAGTTGGTGCCGTAGAAGTCGTCCGACAGCTCGGTGTAGACGTCTTCCAGCTCCGGGATGTCCTGCCGCACCTTCGCGATCTGCTGGATCTTGACGCGAAACGAGTCCAGGTCATGCCCGTCCACGGCGCCCGGGAGGTCGACCAGGAGCTTGATGACGCCCGCACTTCCGTCGGGCAGGTCGACCTGGACGAGACGGGCCGGGGATCCGCCCTCGGTCAGCTCATCGCTGATCGTCGCCCCTAGACGCCCGGTCAGATCGGCGACGACGGCCTCCTCGACGGCTTCGATCCCGGTGGCTTCGAGGGGAAGGGCACTGATGTCCTGCTGTGTGCTCATGTCCTGCTTCCTTTCCGGAGGTTCTGCCTGGTGCTCAGGCGGAGGCGGCGAGGGCGGGGGATGAGCTGTGATGGTCGGGAAGGGCCAGGGCGTAGTGTTCGATCGCCGAGGCGACCGCACCGCGCAGCCGCCCGTCCAGGTCGATGCCGCGCTGCTCGGCACGGACCCGGGCGGCCTCCTTGAGATCGCGGAAGGCGTCGGTGGCGAACACGTAGTGCCCCGCGATCATGGCTCTGCCGGTGTCGCCGGCCCGGGTGTCGGCGTGCATCCATTTCTGCCAGGACCGGCTCTCGTAGGCGAGAGCCAGGAATCTTTCGAGCTGCACGTTGAGGCCTAATTCGCGTAACAGCGCGACGAAGGCCCGGCTCTCCACGACACCGAACTCCGGGGCGACGTTCAGCGCGTCCACGCCGGCCCGGGAGAGGTACGCGAGCTGCTCGCGCGAGAGGTAGTCGCAGTTGTGGGCCTTGAGCGCGATGCCGTTCCTGCGGGTGATCGCCGCCAGTTCACGGATGGTGGACGACACGGCGAACGGCGCGACCGTGAGCGCGCCCACGTTCTCCGTCTCAAGGACCTTGGTGGCGGTCTGCGCGACGATGAACGTCGGATCGGGCAGGCCCGCCGCCCGCAGCCGCTCCAGCGCGGTGCCGACCTGCGCCTCGAATTCGGCAGGGTCGTTGGTGTCGCTGCCCTGGTCCTCGAAACCGATCTCGAACTGCGGTTCGGCTCCCACGGAGCGAGCGAACTCAACGGCCCGCGCGTAGAGTTCCACCGCGCGGTCGATGGCCGCCTCCAGCGTCGCGACTCCCTCCAGGTCCACCGAGGTGTCGACGTGCAGCAGGTCGAAGCCCTGCCGGATGTCCTCCTCGTATGACTGCGCGGCGGACTTCATCGCCTCGCTGAGCCCGTAGCGCTGCTGCTTCTCGCGCGGGTTCTGGTAGGGCCCGCCGTGATCACGGCAGAGCAGGATGAGCCCCTCGGGGTCCCGGTCCCGGACGTATCCGGCGAAGGCCGCGGTGTCCCAGCCCTCCACGTACCCGCCGCCCTGGGCCTCGGCCTCCACCTGGCGGCGGCTGGGGATGAGCATCAGCGGTCGCCGGTGGCGGTAGGCCACCTCCAGCGCCGCGTCGACCGCGTTCTTGGACATCGGCCCCACACCCAGACGGGCGGGGACGTTCACAGTAGCGTTGGATGGCCTGTTCATGACATCCTCCTGGCGAGTGAGAACTTCCTGGCCGGATGAGCCGGCGAGCCGGCTCGGAAACGCATCGTGAGTGCGGGTGACGTTGCGCGGGGGGATGGGACCGATCAGTCCCGGCAGGCCCAGGTGATCCCCTGGCGGACGAGTCGGGTGACGTCAGGGGCCTGCAAATCCTTGGGGTAGTGGCCGACCGAGCAGTAGAACACCTTTCCGGTGCCCCAGTTCCGGATCCAGGCCGCCGGCATCCGGTAGCCGTCTATCCAGGGCAGGTGCTCGCCGCTGAACACCGTTTCGGCCAGTACGTGATTGGTGGGGTCGACATGCATGTAGTACTGCTCGGAGGCGACGTCGAAGTCGGAGACTCCGGCAGTGACGGGGTGCCCCTTGTCGGTGACGGTCACGGTGTACGGAACCTCCACTCCCTCACCGCCCGGGTGAGAGACACAGGAGCCGCCGACCAGGTGGTTGTAGCGGAGGCTGGCCCGGAAGGAGGCCGCCATACCGTGCCATCCGGCCACACCGGTGCCGTGTTCCACGGCGTGCAGGAGGCTGTCTTCCTGGCGGGTGGTCAGGTTCTCCGTGGTGTGCGCCTGTGTCCAGCCGATGACGATCAGGTCGTAGCCGGTCAGGTCCTCTTCCAGCCGGTAGTGATCGTTGATGATCTCCACCGTCAGTCCCAGGTCCCGCATTTCGGCGACCGCCCAGTCGGCGACCTCGTAAGGCCGGTGTCCCGGCCAGCCTCCGTGCAGGTACAACGCGCGTGTCATCGTCTCCCCTTCGACGTGATGTGCGGGATGTGCCGGAAGCCGCTCAGCCGAGGTTGTGATAGACCGCGACGACGGGGTCGTCGGCCAGGAAGTAGCCGGGCGTGTAGTAGCCGATCGTGGCGAAGTCCAGGCGGCCGTCGCCGTTGAAGTCCGCGACCGCGATGCGGGCCGCCGAGTCCGACGAGACCCGCTTCTTCGTCCACAGGCCGGCGGCGGCATCGACCGCCTTGTAGTAGAAGACGCCCTGCCAGGGCATCGGACCGCGCAGGGCGACCAGGAACTCGTCCTCGCCGTCGCCGTCGAAGTCGGCGGCGACCACGTGATGCCCGGGGCCTTCGCCCACCTCATTGGGGTCACCGTAGACATCGAGGACGGTTCGGCTCCACAGGCCCTCACCGGTCTCGACGTACACGCTCACGGTGTTTCCGTGGAAGGGCTCCAGGGTCGCCGCGAACCTCACACCCGCGCTGGGAAGCGATCCGAGCGCGACACTGCTGCTGCCGGAGAATCCGGTCCGCTCGCGTTGCGAGTCCTCTCCGGTGCCGATCCGTCTCCGGCGCCAGACCCCGTCCTCGGCGTCCCAGTTGTACGAACTCAGGCCTTCGCGGCTCGCGATCAGCAGGCGTTCCAGCCCCTGGAGGTCACGGCCGAACGGCGTGTAGTCGTGGAGGATGCGGAACGAGGCGGCATCGACAGCCGCGACATTCCAGGCCTCGGCCTCAAGGACATTCTCCGGCGGTTCGAAGACCGTGATCCGGGCGGGTCGCTCCAGTCCTTCACGTCCGCCGGCGTCACCGACGACCGGCAGCGCGAGCAGTTGGAGTCCCGCGGGCCGGGTGAACTGCCCGAACCGCAGCCGGTGCGCCGACACCAGGCCGCCGATCCGGCGTACCTCCCAGGGCGTTGTGTCCGGAGCACCGGGGTTGCGTAACCACGAGATGGTTCCGTCGCCGGGCTTGTGGGCATACATGCTCTCGCCGTAGTTGTGACATGCCACCAGGTCCGGTACGCCGTTCCCGGTGATGTCCGCCGCGTCGAACGCGACAGGCTGCTGCAGCTTGGCGATGGTGTGTTCACGCCAGCCCGGATTGGCGTACCAACGCACGACGCCTTCGGCGAGTCCCGAGGTCAGAAGACCCGGGCGCCCACTGCCGTCAAGGTCGACGGCCTGGATCCAGTATCCGTCTGTGAGACCTTCGGCCACGGGCTCGCGTTCGAAGCGAGGAATCCCCGTCATGCGCCCCCCTGCTGATTACATGCTTACGACTAATATGCTTACTCCTATTATGTGCTCACATGTAAGTGTTGGTGATCCACTTTTACCGCACAAGGGGCAACCACGTGATTCATGTCTCATGACCACGGAGAGGGGGGAGGCGGCGCGGTGGCGCGTTCCGCTGCGGCCGTGCGGCGGGTGAGGCTGTCGGGACCGGGCGGGCCGAGCGGACGAGAGTGACGCCACCGCCACCGCCACCGCCACCGTCGGTGCCGGCGAGGCGGGCCCCAATTCAAGCTTCGTCCAAGGTTCGGACAAGGTCGCGCGAGCAAAGTAGTGGCCGTCGAACAGGTGCGAAGGGCCGGGCCTTCTCGGCACCGGCCTTCGCTGGAGGAAGGGGTATTGATGCGCGCTCGCAGGATCATGGCAGGACTCGCTCTCGCAACCACCGTCGGTCTGGGCCTCATGGCGGCACCTGCCCAGGCTGCTCCCACGGCGGCACCCGTCGCTTCCGCCCCCACCGAGGTCGTCGTGGACAGCCGGAGTGTGCAGGCGAAGCACTTCTACAGCAGCCACTGGACCCGTGCGGAATGTCAGGCCGAGGGGAGCTACTGGCTGAGCCAGCACCCCACGTGGACCGCGACGTGCGAACCCGGCCTGGGTACTGACGGCAGGTTCAAGTACCACCTGTACATGTGGTACTAGGACCTGCGGGTTGCACATCGGCCCAGGTCCGCGTCAAGTCCCGCTTTGATGATCCAGGTGCGGGCAAGAGCGGGCTCCCGGAGGAGAGCTTCGGTACCGCGCTCCTGCCGGATCGACGCTCCTGCCGGATCGACGCTCCTGCTCGTGGCCGACCGCCGACAGCGCCTTGAACCGGCGTCGCCCGGCCGCAATCCGAACGCAAAGAGGCCCCGCTCCCAGGTGATCCGGGGAGCGGGGCTGAGCGGGCGTGCGGGTCAGCGATGGTGGAGATAGGCGGCGGTGTCCACGAACGCGTCGTGCGGTGCACGCTGATCGTGGCTCGCTCCGGTGACAACGGCTGCGAGCAGGGTGCCGATGACGGCGACCATCGTGGCGGACATGGGATATGCCTCCGGGCTCAGTCTCGAAGAATCGCCGCAGGGCGGAGACCGCCGCGGCCGATGCTACGACTGCTCCGCCGCACTCCGTACCACGAGGTAGCGCTGGAGCGCGTGGCCCGCCTCACGGACGTGGAGGCGGATGTGCCGCTCCGCGGCGCGCGGGTCGCCCTTCCGGATCGCCTCCAGAATGGCCTCGTGCTCCTCGATGGCCACCGGCAGCCGGCCGGGCGCCCGCGCGGAGAGACGGTTGCCCAGCCGCACCTGAGCGATGAGGTTCTCCGCGATGGGGATGAGCCGTCGGCTGCCTGAGCCCTCCCAGATGAGGCGGTGGAACGCGAGGTCCAATTCCCCGTAGGAGTGCAGGTTGTTCGCCTCGATGGCCTTGCGTTGCTTTTCCAGCAGCCGGTCCAGCTGGGCGGCGATCTGGTCATGGTTGGGGGCCCCGGCCGTCCGGCGCGCGGCGATCCCGTCGAGGGCCTCCCGCAGCTCGTACAGTTCCAGCAGGTCGTCGGTGGTGAACTCGGGTACGAAGTAGCCGCGGTGCGGGACGGCGATGAGGAAGCCTTCGCGTTCGAGTGCGGCGAGGGCGGCCTTGATGGGGGTAGGGCTGAGGCCGAGCTGTTCGGTCAGGGGACGGACGGTGACGCGGGAGCCCGGGGTGAGGGAGCCCTCGAGGATGGCGGCGCGCAGGTGGTCGTAGGCGGCGTTCAGCAAGGTGTGGCGCGGGACGGTCATGGTCGCCGGAGCCCCCCTTTCTCCGTGAAGATGTGTACCGAGCACGGTACTTCCCCGGAGTGGCCGCGGCGCGGCCGGGCGCGTCAGTGAAGTCTGCGCTCGTACCAGCGGGACAGCATCGTCAGTGGCAGACAGATGACGAAGAAGACGGCGAGTACGGCGCCCAGGATCGGTACCGCGTGGGAGGAGCCGCCGGAGAGGGTGAGCCGCTCGATGGAGCGTTGTGATGCTTCGAGGATGTCGAGCAGTCCGATGACGGCGGCCAGCGAGGTCTGTTGGGTGAGGTTGACGACCAGTCCGATCAGCGGGGGGAGTGCGCGCCGGGCGGCCTGGGGAAGGAGGACGTGCCGCATGCGTCCGGTCCAGGAGAAGCCCAGCGCCGCGGCGGCCTCGGCCTGCCCCCGGGGTATCGACTGGACGGCGCCGCGGACGACTTCGGCCATGTTGGCGCTGCCCCACAGGGACAGCCCGATGGCGGCGGCGACGAAGGTGTTCACCAGTACGCCGATGATGGGCAGGACGAAGAAGATGAAGTACAGGATGATGATGATCGGCAGGCCCCGCCAGATTTCGACATAGGCACGGGCCACCGCCCGGACCGGTCTGCTGGGCAGGGTGAGTACGGCGCCGAGCAGGGTTCCGGCCAGGAGGCTGGCGGCGATGCTGACCAGGGCCAGCAGGGCGGTTTCGCGCAGGCCGGTGGCGAGGTAGTCGGCTACGGGGCCGACCCATGGGGGCATCAGTGTTCTCCTGGTATCGCGAAGCGACGCTCGATGGCTCCGGCGCCCAGGGACATGAGCCAGACCAGCCCCAGGTAGACGAGGCCGATGGCCAGGAACATCTCGAACGCCCGGAAGGTGACGGCGACGATGTTGACAGCGGTTTCGGTGAGTTCCGGGTAGCTGATCGCGACCATGAACGATGAGTTCTTGAAGACGGATATGAGGATGTTGGTGACCGACGGCAGTGCGATGCGGGCGCCGAGGGGGAGGGTGACGTGTCGGAAGGCGGCCAGGCGGGGGAAGCCGAGGGCTCGGCAGGCTTCGACGTAGCCGCCTTCGACGGCTTCGAAACCGGCGCGGAAGTTCTCCGCGTTGTAGGCACCGCCCCACAGGAGCAGTGACAGCCAGCCGACGGTGAAGCCGTCGAGTTGCAGCCCGGTTTCGGGCAGCGCGAAGTAGAGGAAGAAGATCTGTACCAGGAGTGGGGTGTTGCGGAACACCTCGATGTAGACCGTGATCAGTTGCCGGGCGACCGGTACGCGGAGCGTGCTGGTCGCGCCGAGCAGGACGCCGACGATCAGGGCACCGGCCATGCCGATGGCGCTGATCGCCAGCGTTCGCAGCAGGCCGGTGCCGAGCTCGCCGAGATGCTCGACGACGAAGCCCGGGTCGAAGGGGTAGCCGGAGGCGTCGAGCATGCTCAGCACTGCAGGGTGGAGCCGGACGGGTAGGTCAGCTCGCTGCCGGGGCGCGGCACGTACTTGGCGAACTGCTCCTGCACGGAGGGATCGGTGACGTTCTTCTGGAATTCGGTCCAGAAGAAGTCGGTCTGCTGCATGTGGGCGAGGGCGCCGTTGACCCAGGCGAGCATCTGCGCGTCGCCCTTGCGGACGCCCATTCCCCAGGGGCTGTCGGCCTTGGCCTCACCGACGACCTTGAGTCCGGGGTTCTTCGCCGCCAGGTCGAGGAGAAGGGTGTCGTCCTGGGCGAACGCGACGCCGCGGTTCTGGTTCAGTGCGGTCAGCGCCTGGCTGGTCTCGGTGAACAGTGTCTGCTCGACGTCTTTCATGCACTGGGTCAGCCAGAGGCTGGCGGTGGCGCCGGAGATGCTGATGACCGACTTGCCGGCCAACTGGTCGAACGAGGTGATCGGGGAGTTCTTGGGTACCAGCAGTTTCACGCCGCTGTCGAAGTAGGGGGTGGAGAAGTCAATGGTCTCGGCGCGTTCCGGGGTGTAGTTCATCGTCGCTTCGATCAGGTCGATGCGCTTGGAGGTCAGGAACGACACCCGGTTGGATCCGGTCACGCAGGTCAGGGTCAGCGCGTTGGGGTCGCCGAACGCGTAGGAGGCCAGCTGGCGGGCGATGGAGATTTCGAAGCCCGCGTTCTTCGACGATTCGTCGATGTATCCGAACGGCGGGTAGTCGCACTTGACGCCGACGGTCAGCTTGCCCTTGCTCTTCACCGCGTCGGGCAGCGGCGCCCCCACGTTCACGGGGCTGCTGGAGGCGGCGGTGGACGAGGACGACTCGTCGGGTGAGGAGGAGCAGCCCGCGGCGAGGACCAGGACCATTGCCGCACCGATGACAGTGCCGTATGTCGATTTCAAGACGTGACTTCTTTCTGCCCGCTGGGGCGGGCTATCTGAGAACCTTGCGCAGGAACTGGCGGGTGCGGTCGTTCTGGGGCCGGTCCAGCACATCGGCCGGGCGGCCCTGCTCCGCGATCACCCCATCGTCGATGAACACCAGGCGGTCGCCGAGTTCACGGGCGAAGCCCATCTCGTGGGTGACACACAGCATCGTCATCCCGGAACGGGCGAGGTCACGCATGACGTCGAGGACCTCGCTGACCAGCTCCGGGTCGAGTGCGGAGGTCACCTCGTCGAACAGCATCACGTGCGGGTCCATCATCAACGCGCGGGCGATGGCGACCCGCTGCTGCTGCCCACCCGACAGTTGCCTCGGGTACGCGTCGGCCTTGTCGGCCAGCCCCACGCGGGCCAGCAACGCGGTGGCCCGCTCCCGCGCCCGGTCCTTGGGCATCCGCAGCAGCTTGCGCGGCGCCAGGGTGAGGTTGTCGACGGCGGACAGGTGCGGGAAGAGGTTGAACTGCTGGAACACCATGCCGATGCGCCGGCGCACCTTGTTCAGATCGGCGCCGGGCGCCGTCAGGTCCTCGTTCTCCAGCAGCACCTGACCGGAGGTCACCGGCTCCAGCAGGTTGACACAGCGCAGCATGGTGCTCTTGCCACCACCGGACGGGCCGATGACGGCCACCACCTCACCGCGGGCCACCGTCAGGTCGACGCCCCTGAGCACCTCAACACCGCCGTAGGACTTGTGTACCCCGCGCAGCTCCACCATCGCCGGCCGCGTGTCGGCGGGTGACCGGGCGGGCTGACCGGACACGCTCGGCGACTGCGTCATCGCGGTGTCCGAGAGCCGCGGGCTGTGCCGGTCACGTCGGCCGCGGAGGCCTCAGGCGGCAGGTCCGCGTCGCGTCGCAGGCGGGGCGGCTGGCCGACCCGCAGGGTGTCGGCGTACTTGACCGCACTGCCGGTGTTGAGTACCAGGACCTCCTCGTCCCCGTCCAGCCACCCGTCGGCGCGCAACCGGCGTACCGCGGCCAGTGTCGCCGCCCCCTCCGGGCACATCAGCACACCGTCGGACGTCGCACAGGCCAGCTGCTCCTCAAGGATCTCCCGGTCGTCGACGGCGATCGCCGTGCCGTTGCTGTCCCGCAGCGCGGACAGGATGAGGAAGTCGCCCAGCGCGCTGGCGACGTTGATACCGAACGCGACGGTGCGCGCCTGGTCCGCGGGCCACGGCTGGGCGGTCTCGGCCCCCGACTCGAAGGCCCGCACGATCGGCGCGCAGCCGCTGGACTGCACGGCCACGAACCGGGGCAGCCGCCCGGTGATCCAGCCCAGCGCGGCCAGCTCGTCGAGCGCCTTGCGGATACCGATCAGGCCCACGCCGCCGCCGGTCGGGTACACCACGACATCCGGCACCCGCCAGCCGAACTGTTCGGCGATCTCCAGACCCATCGTCTTCTTGCCCTCGATGCGGTAGGGCTCGCGCAGCGTCGCGGCGCTGAACCAGCCGTCCCGTACCGCCTGCCCCGCGATGCGACCGGCGTCGCCGATCAGACCGTCCACCATGTACACCCGAGCGCCGACCGCCAGACACTCCTTACGGGTCACCTGCGGAGCGTCCTCAGGCATCACCACCAGACACTCCGTGTCGGCCCGCGCGGCATAGGTGGCCCAGGCGGCGCCGGCATTGCCGTTGGTCGGCAGCGTCAGGCGCCGCACCCCCAGTTCGCGCGCCCGGGAAACGCCGACCGCCGCGCCCCGCGCCTTGAAACTGCCGGTCGGCAGCATTCCCTCGTCCTTGGCCAGCAGGCCCGGCACCCCGATCCGCCGGCCGTACCCGGCCAGCGGCACGATCGGTGTCCAGCCCTCCCCGAGGGTGATCACGTTCGCGGGGTCGCGTACCGGCAGCAGCTCCCGGTACCGCCACAGGTCCGCGCCGCGCGACGCGATGTCGCCTGGTCGGACCGAGGCTCGGACCCGGTCGAGGTCATAGCGGACCAGCAGCGGCGAACCACAACGGCACACGTTCTGCGGCACATCCGCGTCGTACCGCTCGGCACACCGTCCACACTCCAGGTGGGTCAGCGCGCTGGTCCAGCTGCCATCGTCGGGGTACAACCGGGTCTTCCTCTCTGTCGGGCCGGGATCGGCCGGTGGTGGGGACAGAAGGACCCGCCCCCACCACACGAGCTACTTTCCGAGGCGTTGGAACTGGTCGGCCGAGAGCTTCGTCGACGGCCCGTAGTACGCGGCGTTGAAGAGCGTCCGCTGTTCGGACCGGTTCCAGGTGCGGAACCCGATCTCGCTGCCGAAGGTGACGACGTAACCCTTGCCGACCGTCCAGGACAGCCCGTTGACCGCCCCGTTGAGGTCTTCACCCCCGATCAGCCAGCCGCTCTGCAGCTGATTGCCGCTGTCGGGGTACTTGGCCACCACGTCCACCGGGTACGTGCTCGTGCCGGTCAGCCTGTACGCGTCGTTCGACACGAACCACACGGGGTTGTTCGCCGGCACGCCCCAGGCCACCGGGTTGTTCGTGTCGAACTCCTGGCTCAGCAGCGATCCCGGGCAGTAGAAGTCCGAGGAGGAGCCGCTGGGCAGCACGGAGGTGATGGGCAGACCGAACAGCGACTGGGCGGTGGCGGTCCCGCTGCCGTAGGTGACCAGCGTGCCGCCACCGGTCACGAAGTCGCGCAGCTGGTCCCAGCCGGTCGTGCCGACGCCGAACGCCCAGGCCCACTCGGGCGGGTAGTTCTTCGAGTTCAGCCCGTTGACGATGGAGTTCCTGCTGACCCCCTTCGGCATGATGATGGCGTCGTACTTGGCGAGATTGGCGTAGTCGCTCGCCGTCACGACGGAGTAGTCCACCCCATACTGATCGAACGTCCACATCAGCCAGCCGGACGGCATGTTGCCCGCGGGCTTGATCAGGCCGATCTTCGTGCCCGGCTTGAGCTGGATGCCGGCCACGGCCGGCACCGTGCGGAGGGCGGACACCGGGATGCCGGTGGTCTTCGACTGGGCCTGGAGGAGCTTCCGGGCCGCCGAGGACGGCGGGACGAGGAAGGTGCCGGCCGGGAAAGTGCGACCGCCGTCGGTGAATTGGGCGGCGGCGCGGAAGGTGGGGATGTTCTGCTTCTGCAACGCGGCGACGATCCGGAACACCCCGTAGGACTCCGGTCCGATCGCGTACGCCCCGCTGCTCGGCGGCGCGGATGGTGTGACGACCGCCGGGGGTTTGACGGAGCTCAGCAGCTTGGTGCCGGCCGAGAAGGACGTGGCGATGAGGTCGGCCTCGAAGCCGAGCAGCATCGGCAGGGTCTGCGCGGTGGTGTCGTACGGCCGCTGTGGCGGGCCACCGGGGTACTCCAGCAGATGCGGGTAGTCCTGCACCTCCAGCAGCGTCTTGGCGAACCCGGCATAGGGCTGCTGCATGTAGATGACGTACGACCCGGCGGGATACCGCTTGCCGCCGGCGGTGAACGCGGCCTGTGCCTGGTGTATCTCCACCGCGCCGAGGTGGAAGATCTCGAGGGCGTCGTAGACGGCCTGCGGGTCACGCTGCCCAGCCGGGATGACGTAGGCGTACGGGCTGGTCCGGGTGACCGCCTTGACCCCGATGCGGTAGGAGTTGTAGAGCCAGTTGTAGGTGTCGTAGGCGACCGTCTCCAGGCCCGAGTAGAAGGCCTGGGAGACCCAGTCGATGATGTTGCGCAGCGTCCAGGTGTTCGACTCGTACGGCTCGATGAAGTTGATGTCGGTGGTCTGCCGGCCGAGCGGTCCCGTGCCCACCTGGGGATAGGCGAGGTTGGAGGCGGCCGCCGCCTCGGTCAGGATGCGCGCCGCGCCGTGGTAGGCGCAGTACTGCCGGGAAGCGGACCAGAAGTCGTATTCCGAGCCCCAGCCGTTGCCCTTCATGCCGGCGACGGTCATGCCCCGCTGCATCGCCAGGCCCACCGTGTCGGTCTGCTGCACCAGGATGGTGTCGATGTTGGGGTCGTACGGCGACAGGTACGGCGGTGTGAACAGCCGGGGAGAACCGGCGCTGGCGCCATGGGAGTCCTGGAAGACCTGGGGCCGGTACTCGTTCAGGATCGAGACGTTGTACTTGCTCTCGATCTGGGTCAGCATGATCCAGTCACGGTTGCCGTCGTGGCCGGTGTACTTGTTGTACAGGTCGGGGTAGGTGCGCGCGTAGTCGGTGCCGGCCGTCGCGGCGAAGTAGTCGTTGACGAGGACGATGCCGTCCGGGTTCTGGCACGGCTGAAGCAGGATGACCAGGTTGTCGAGGATCTTCTCGATGTATTCGGACCGCTCGGTGGCCAGCCGGTAGGCCCATTCGATGGCGGCCTGGGAGTTGCCGACCTCGGTCGAGTGGATGCCGGCCTGCACGTAGTAGAACGGTTTGCCCTTGGTGGCCAGCTTCTTCGCCTCGGCCTCGGACAGCCCGCGGGAGTCGGCCAGCCTGGCGTTGGTGGCGACCAGCTTGTCGAGATTGGCCAGGTTCTTCGGAGAGCTGATGGTCAGCAGGACGTACGGATTTCCCTGGGTGGTCTTGCCGATCTCTTCGTACTTCACCCGGTCGCTGCGAGCACCGATCAGCTCGAAGTACGGGACCATCTTGCTCCATTGAGCCAGAAAGCCGTCGGTTCCGATCGGCGTTCCGAAGTACTCCGCCGGGGTCGGGATGCGCCCCCTCTGCCCGGCGGACGGCTGGTCATGGTCGGTCAGGGGTGTCGCGGGCGCCGCCGAGGCGGCGCCCGGGTGGATCACCGTCGCGGCCGCCCCGGCGCCGGCCGCCGCGGTGGTCCGAAGAAGCATCCGGCGGGAGAGTCTTGAGCTTTCACTGCTAGTCATCTACCGACATCGCCTTTCACGGTCCGGCTGGGCCGGGCCGTTGTCCGTCACGCAGTCAGGGTGGGTTGACTTCGCTGGTCTGCGGGGTGTCGTACAACGCAGTACGGGTGGGTGGCGCAGCGCCGCGCCACGATGGTTGTCGCGATGCCTGGGTGCCGCGCGCTGCTGTCGGGGAGACCCGCGTGATGATCCGCGAGCGCCCCGACCCCGGGCAGTGGAAACCTTGTGCGCAACGCAATCTGTCATCCGGTACCGGGTGAGGGCAACGCTTCAATCTTGGATTTAATATTAAATGCGTGTTGCATCGTGCCTGGCTGGGGCGATGGCAGCGCGGTATGCGTGGGGCGGGCAACCAGCGCTCGACGAGGGCCCGCTGACGCCCCGACAGTCTTCCGCGCCCGTTGCCACCGGCGACCCCACCGGCGGTGTCGTTCACGCCGTACCCGGGCACGGTCCCGACACCGCACGGCCGGCACACCCGGGTGCCGGATGTCCGCGTTGCGCCACCGCGGATACGCGTGCAACTCCCGCCCTCGCCCTCCCCGTCGGCCGAACTATGATGCGGGCCTCGGGCCTCCAAAATCCTCGGAGAGTACGCATGAGTGATGTGAGCACCGGCACCGGCAAAGTGGTCGTGAACAGAGCGATGTCGCTGGACGGCTTCATCGCCGGTCCTGGCCACGCGATGGACTGGATCGGCGAGTATCTGACCACGGACGCGTTCCCGGAGGTCATGGCGGCCACAGGCGCCATGCTCGTCGGCCGGGGCACATACGAGGTCGCCAAGCGTATGGCCGACCAGGACACCGCCTACGACGGGGGAGCACAGTTCGTCCTCACCCACGAGCCTCCCGAGGAACCGGACCCTACCGTCACGTTCCTCACCTGTGGACTTGAGGAAGCCGTTGCCACGGCACGCAGCGCCGCGGGCGGCAAGAACCTGGAGATCCTCGGTGCCGACGTGGCCGCCCAGTGCCTCCAGCGCGGGCTCGTCGACGAGATCCTGGTGTATGTCCTGCCGGTGCTGCTCGGCGACGGTGTCCGCTTCTCGCCCTCAGGCCTCGACAGGATCGAGCTGGAGCCCTTCAGCAACACCCAGTCGGGCGCCGTCACGATGCTCCGCTTCCACGTGCGGATGTAGGGGCGGCCCCCAAGCTGTCCCGCTGACCAGCCCCTCTCCGGCCGCCTGACCCGGAGGGTTCCGGACCCGCGTACGTCAAGGGCCGCCCGCCGCGCTCCGCCCGGCCCCGCCGCCCGCGCTCCGCCGCCCGCGCCGCCCGCGCTCCGCCACCCGCCCCGCCCCTCCGGCAGCTCCGAGGCATTGGCCGCGACCTCCCGCAGCCGATGCGGAACGCCTTCGTGGTTCCTGCCCGGTGGGCGAGATCAGTGCGTGGCGGGCCAGGCGCGCATGGCGATGTCGACGCACTGGAGGAGTTCGTCGCGGGTCGCCCCGCCGGCGGCCTGGACCGCGATGCCGTGGTTGGTGACCATGACGTAGCGCGCCAGGGCGGCTGCGTCCGTGCCCCTCGGCAGATCGCCCTCTTCGACTCCCTGCCTCAGACGCTGCTGGATCGCGTCGAGCACGGCGGCTCTGCGGGCGGCGAGTTCTTCGCGGATCGACTCGCTGGCGTTCCCGACAGCCAGGGCGCCTTGGACGAGCAGGCAGCCCTTCGGTGTGGCGGGGCCGGTGCACAGCAGCGCGGTCGCCCGCAGGAACGCCTCAATCGCGGCACGCGCCGTCGTCTCCTGGGCGAAGCCGGACGCCGCGGAGTGGAACTCGCCCGCGTACAGGTCGAGGGCCTTGAGGAAGAGCTGCTCCTTGTTCCCGAAGGCGGCGTACAGGCTGGGGCGGTTGATGCCCATGGCCTGGGTCAGGTCCGCCATCGAGGCGCCCTCGTAGCCCTTGGCCCAGAACACCTCCAGTGCGATCCCCAGTGCCGCATCGATGTCGAATTCACGAGGACGTCCGCTCCGCATACCTTCTCACCTGCCCAGTCTTTTATATCGACCAGTATAGATCCCGCTTGACAGCGATGCCGCGGGTTGTCATAGTACCGACCGGTACATTTTATCGATCGGTACAGAAGTTGCTGAGATGAGGCCCTGGCCCGGGGTGTCACCACGGGCTGCCCCATCGGGCCCGGGGCTTCACCGGCCGGTCCGACTGTGCAGGAGTTCCGCATGCCTTCCCTGTTCGACCCCTTCCGCCTGGGCGCGCTGGCCCTGCCCAACCGCGTCGTGATGGCGCCCATGACCCGCTCCCGTGCCACCAGCGACGGCCTGGCCACCGAATCCGTCGCGGCCTATTACGCGCAGCGCGCCACCGCCGGCCTGCTGATCTCGGAGGGCGTCCAGCCGAGCCGGCACAGCCAGTCCACGGCCGGCACGCCCGGCCTGCACACCCCCGAGCAGGTCGCCGCGTGGAAGCAGGTGACCCACGCCGTACACGCCAACGGGGGCCGGATCTTCGCGCAGATCATGCACGCCGGGCGGGTGAGCCACCCGAACGTCACCGGCACCACGCCGGTCGCCCCCTCGGCCGTCGACCCCGGCATCCCGGTCTTCGCCGACTCCTTTGGCGACCGCGGCGCGATGCGGCCCGCGCCCGTGCCGCGCGAGCTGACCCTCGGCGAGGTGGCCGAGGAGATCGGCGTCCACGTGGACGCCGCCCGCAACGCCGTCGCGGCCGGTTTTGACGGCGTCGAGCTGCACGGCGCGAACGGCTACCTCATTCACCAGTTCCTCTCCTCCAACGCCAACCGGCGCACCGACGCCTACGGCGGCTCGACAGAAGGCCGTATCCGCTTCGCCGTCGAGGTCGCCGAGGCCACGGCGCAGGCCATCGGCGCCGACCGGGTCGGCATCCGCCTCTCCCCGGGCAGCCATCTGTGGGGCATCGAGGAGCACGACGTCCCCGAGCTCTATGCCGCTCTGGTCGACGCGCTGGCACCGCTCGGCCTCGCCTACCTCCACACGGTCGCCACTGCCGACGAGGACGTGCTGCTGGACATGCGCAAGCGGTGGCCGAACGCCTTCATCGTCAACCCCTCGACCGGTGCCGGCCCGCTGCCCTCCGGCCGGGCCGAGGGTGAACACTGGCTGGCACAGGGCGCCGACCTGGTCAGTTTCGGCCGCGCCTACCTCGCCAACCCCGACCTGGTCGAGCGATTCCGCACGGGCGCACCCCTGGCCGAACCCGACCCCGAGACCACCTACCACGGCGGCGACCGGGGGTACATCACCTACCCCAGCCACCAGCACTGAGCGGAATGCGCGATCTGCGCAGGCTGAGGGCCCCGGCCGCGTCGCAGCCCGCCGACCACCCGACCGGCCCGCGCTGCACACTCATGCCGGCCCCGAGGACCATGCCGGGTGGGCCCGCACCACGGCTTCTGCCCCGCCGCGAGTCCCGATCGCCCGCCGGGACGCCCGGATCGAGCCGCCTTCGAGTCGCGCGGTTCCGACCGCCGCTGAACGGATCCCGCGAGGGGGGTACTACGCGTGACTCCTTAGCAGGCGGTCGTGGGCATACCGTGAAGTTCATGAGTGATCGCAAACAGGTGCGAGCGGGCGTGCGGGAACAGATCCGCGAGTTCCTCGCGACCCGCCGCGCCCGGTTGACCCCCGAGCAGGCCGGTCTGCCGGTCTTCGGCGGCAGCCGGCGGGTCAAGGGCCTGCGCCGCGAGGAGGTCGCGGCGCTGGCGGGCATCAGCGTCGAGTACTACATCCGCCTGGAACGCGGCGATGCCACCGGTGTGTCCGAATCGGTCCTCGACGGCATCGATCACGCGTTGCAGCTCACCGATGCGGAACGTGCACACCTGCGCGACCTGCTCGGCGCCGGGGGTGGCCGCCCACCCGCGTCGCCCACCGCGCGGCCCAGGCTGCGCGCGCCGGTCCAGCGCATTCTCGACTCGATGGCCACCACCGCGGCGGTCGTGTTCACCGGCCGTCTCGATGTCATCGGTGCGAACGCGCTCGGCCGGGCGCTCTACGAGCCGATGTACGCCGACCCGGTCCGGCCGGTCAACACCGCCCGCTTCGCGTTCCTCGACCCGGCAGCCCGTATCTTCTGGCGTGACTGGGACAGAATCGCCGACGACTCGGCCAATCTGTTGCGCGCCGAAGCCGGCCGGACGCCCTGCGACGCACAGCTCACCGCCCTGATCGAGGAGTTGTCCACCCGCAGCGAGGACTTCCGGATCCGCTGGGCCCGCCATGACGTGCGCTCGTATGCCACCGGCGTCAAACACATACGCCATCCGATCGTCGGTGACTTCGAGCTCGCGTACGAATGCACCCGGCTGGCCGACCCCGGCCAGATGCTGCTCATGTACACCCCCGAGCCGGACACCCCGTCGGAGGACGCGCTGCGAATGCTCGCGAGCTGGGCAGCGTCGAAGCCCAGCGCCGACCAGCCGCACCCGGCCGACGGCCCACACTCCACCCGAGCCGACCCCGGCTAGGGCGTGTTTCGAAAGTAGCGCCGTCCGCCCCCTGGGGCGCGAGCCAGGCGGGACTTCCGAAACACGCCCTAACCGCCGGACGGCTGTTCCACCGTGCCCGGAAGCCCGAACGGAGCACCGGCCACCATGCCTTCGAGCGTTGCCGCCCGCGCCGCCCTGTCCGCCCCCCACCCGCTCGTCCCGCCTACGGTCGAACTCGGCCGGCCGGCCGATGAGGTGGTGACCCGGCCTCGGCAACGACTTCTCCACATCAGACATTCCGCGGGTGTCGCATCCGGCAGGTGCGCTACCGCTCCCACCGTGAGGTGCTGCCCCGGCGCGCACGAGGCGCTCGTGCGCACGAGGCGCTCGCGTACACATCGCGGCTCTGTCACCCGACCAGCTGTTCCAGAGGAGACCGATGACCATCGTCCACGACCAGGCCCACCTCGACCGGCCGGCGTTCTTCGTCGGCGGCACCTGGCTCGCCCCCAGCACCGATGAACGCCATGTGGCAGTGGAGGCCGCCACCGAGGAACCCATCGGCACCGCCGCGATGGCGGGCCCCGCCGACATCGACGCCGCCGTCGCCGCCGCCCGCACCGCCCTCGACGACGGGCCCTGGGGCCGCAGCACCGCGGCCGGGCGAGCCGAGGTCATGCGCCGCTTCGCCGACGCGTGGGAGAGCCGGGCCGACCTCGCCACCACGCTGGTGAGCCGCGAGAACGGCATGCCTATAGCCCTGTCACGGCAGACCAACGGGCTCGGACCCGCCGGACATCTGCGCCGCAACGCCGACCTCATTGAGAACTTCCCCCTGGACACGCTCCGCTCCAGCCTGCGGGGGGCCACCATCGTGCGCCGCGAACCCGTCGGCGTCGTCGCCGCGATCACCCCCTGGAACTTCCCGCTCGGGCTGGCTCTGAGCAAGCTCGCCCCGGCCCTCGCCGCCGGCTGCACCGTCGTGCTCAAGCCGTCCCCGGAGACCGCGCTCGACAGCTACCTGCTGGCCGACGCCGCCATCGAGGCCGGCCTGCCCGCGGGTGTACTCAACATCGTGCTCGCCGACCGGGAGACCAGCGCCTACCTCGTGCGCCATCCCGGTATCGACAAGGTCGCCTTCACCGGCTCCACCGCGGCCGGCCGGGCGATCGGCGCCGAGTGCGGGCGCCTGATCCGCCGCTGCACCCTCGAACTCGGCGGTAAATCCGCCGCGATCGTGCTCGATGACGCCGACCTCGACACATTCGTCGCCGGGCTGGACGCCGCCTCATTCATGAACAACGGCCAGACCTGCACACTCCAGTCCCGGATCCTCGCGCCGCGCTCGCGCTACGACGAGGTCGTCGAGGCCGTAGCCGGCTTCGCCGCCGGCCTGGTCGTCGGCGACCCACTGGATCCGGCGACCACGTGCGGCCCGATGGCCAGCAAAGCCCACCAGGAGCGGGTGCTGGGCTACATCGACACGGCCCGCGCGTCGTCGGCGCGGCTGATCACCGGCGGTGGACGACCCGCGGGTCACGAGCGCGGCTGGTTCGTCGAACCCACGGTCTTCGCCGACGTGGACAACGCCGACCGGATCGCACGCGAGGAGGTGTTCGGACCGGTCCTCGCCATCATTGCGTATGACGACGAGGCCGACGCCGTGCGGATCGCCAACGACTCCGAGTACGGCCTGGCCGGGTCGGTCTGGACCGCCGACGAGGCGCGCGGTATCGACGTGGCCCGGCGCGTGCGCACCGGCACGATCGGCGTCAACTACTACGCGATCGACTTCAACTCGCCGTTCGGCGGGCTGAAGGCCAGCGGCATCGGCCGCGAGTACGGCCCTGAGGGGCTCAGCGGCTACCTGGATCACAAGTCCATCTACACCAGCGCCGGCCAACTGCCGGATGCCCCGGGCCGCGCGGGGGCGGGCGGACGGGGCTGGTGACATCTACTGGCTGGTGTCGGTGGACTCCACGGTCGTCCGGGCCCACCAGCACGCCGCCGGGCCGAAAGAGGGGCTCCGCCGCCCCGGACTCGGACGGTCCCGGGGCGGCCTGACCAGCAAAATCCACTTGGCCTGCGACGGGCTGGGGAAACGGCGGTCCCCAAGACCACAGTCGGGTCTTGGGGACCGCCGTCACGCGGGCCCCTGAATTGACCGACGACATCTCCTCGGGATCCGGGGCATCGCCGCTCCGGCACCCGGGGTTGTCGCGCCCGGCTCAGCAGCCGATGGCGTTGAAGTCCCAGAACGCGTCTCTGGTCAGAGATCCGGCGTCCCCGTCGACCTCCAGCCCGTAGTCGAAGATGTTCAGGTAGCGCTGGAGCGCCCGGATCGTGTTGGGTCCGACCTCTCCGTCGACGGTACCGGCGTTGAGGCCCAGGTCGTTGAACTTACGCTGCGCCGCCTTCCAGCTGTTGGTGCCCAGCTCCCCGTCGATCGTGCCGGGGTTGTAACCCGTGTCGCGCAGCCAGCACTGCCAGTTCTTGGCCCGCGCTGTGTTCAGGCCGAGGTTGTTCACCGCGAGGACGGAGACGTCCTGGGTGCTCACCACGGATGTGGCGGCCGGCTGGGGTGCCGCGAAGCTCGCGCTTGCCCCCGCCAGGCTCCCAGCCGTGATCCCGACGATGGCGGTAACGCTGACCAGCGTCCTCGTCAAAGCAGATCGCATTTTTCTCTCTTCCCTGTTGAATGTGGCCGCCGTCGGCCTGGTCCTGACCGGCCACTGCAGGCCTCTTGAGATTCCTGCTCCGTAGCGCGTGACGTTCCGGCACGTTCCAAGCCCGCCACGTGTGGTGCCGCGATGGCGGCGGCTCTCCTGTGGTGTTGGTTACCGCACGAGGACCACGGAGTTGATCGGCGTCATGTCGTACGGTGCGGATTCGCCCGTCCAGCGGAGCACGTTGCCGCAGTTGGTGCCGTTGTATCCGAGACAGACCCGGAAGCCGGCGCCGCCGGTCTGGTTGTGGACCAGCACACGCTTGCCGATGACGTTCGACAGGTTGTGGTAGCCGTAGCTGTAGAAGATGTTCCTGTCCAGGATGGTGCCGTTCGTTTCGCGGATGCAGAGTGCTCCGGTCGGGCAGGGCGTCGCCGCGTTGGCGCTGGGCGCCATGGCGAGTCCAGCCACCACGGCGAGGCACAACCCCGCGGCTGCCGTCGTGATCTTGTGCATGTTTCCTTTTCCCCTGTCTGTCGTGAGGGCTCCGGTACGGAGCACTTGGTGGTTGTCCTGTCGTGACGCGGTGGACGGCTCTGGAGTGGACGGAGCCGGATCTCCCGTCCTCTGTCCCGGTCAGCTGTTGATCAGCCGGTCGATCTCTCTGCGCAGCCCCGGCAGTTCGGCGTGTGGCGTTCCGGGGCACAGGGTCGCCGCCCAGTCACGGTGTCCGCTGATGGCCGGGACGGTCCGGCTGAGCCCGTTGATCGGATTGCGGTAGACCACGTCGGCCAGCGGGTCGATCGAGTGCCGAGCCGCGAGTTCGGCCAGCAGTTGGACCAGGCCGGCGCGAGCGGCGGCCGACGCGGGCGTCGCGGTGAGCGTGCCGAGCAGGGCTATCCCCACGTTGCCGGTGTTGTAGCCCGCGATGTGCGCACCCGTGACGAGCCGCCCTGCGCCGTCGTGTGCGACCGTGCCGTCGGTGCCGGACCAGCGCCCTTCGTACACCTGGCCGTTCTCGTCGATCAGGTACTGGTAGCCGATGTCCCCGTAGCCCTTGGCGACGGTGTCGTTGCGGTAGATCGAGCGGACCCGCGCGGCTGGGTCCGGGTCGCTGCTCCCGTCCGCGGTGTGGTGAACGGTCAGGGTCTGGAGGGAGGAGTACTCCGGCGGCCAGAGTTCGGCTCCATCGGTGGCGAACCGCAGTGACTCGTCCGCACCCCAGTCGGCGCGGGTCAGCAGCGGGTAGGCCACGGGTGCGGCTGGCCCGGCTGGTGCGGCTGGTGCGGCGGGGGGCGCGGCCGCCGCCGCGGCCGGGTGGGGCAAGGCGCCCAACGCGGCGGCGCCGAGCGCCCCCAGGAGAACGCTTCTGCGGGGCGGCGAAAGGGCCTGTCCCGCAGCGCGGGAAACGGGGAGTTCCGAACGTCCCATGGTGTGCCCGGTCCTGTTCTGTCGTTGTGAACTGAGGTCGTCCGTCGCTGTGACGAGGCAGGACGGGTGCCCGCACGCCCGACCCCTGTGCGGCCGTGCCGGCCCGGCTCTCCTCCGTCACGCGTCCGAGGAGCCCGAGCACCGCCGGACTGTCAGCAGGATGAAACCCAGCGGTGGGAGCGGATCCGGACGTTGAAGTCGCTGTCCCAGCCACCGTTCTGGGTAATGCAGCCCAGATATCCGGTGTAGTTGGCGCCCGAGTAGAAGGCGACGCCCCCGAACGAGGAGGATGTGCCAAGGTTGTAGGCCGACCGGGCGTTCTGGGTGTCAGCCCACGAACACGCAATGGAACCGCTCCACCAGTCCGGGTCGGCGTGAGACATGCGTCTCTCCCTCCTGATCGTCTGTCGAGGCCCGCAGCGGGCACTGCTGGGCAGCCGCTGCGGCGGGACGGCGAAGTTGCTGCCTCGGAAGGCCGAGCCGACGATCCCTCGGTGATACCGGTGTCCGCCCGTGTCGCTTTCCGGCCGGTTGGCCCCGGCTGGCATGAATCCATGTTCCCGGCCACGGGTATACCTGTCATGCTTATTCGAAACGCATGAAAAGTCGCAGATGAGCGAACTGGGGAAAGTGGATGCTCCGTTTCCACTTCACGGCCGAAGATCTAATGAGAACCCGGGTGGCGGCCGCATCGCATCCGTTATGGGAAATCGCATCCAGCCTGCACAGATTCCAGACCCGGCGGGGCAGATGGGCCTACGTGCATTGGTATCGCATCGCACGCGCCGAGCTTCAAGAGTCCGGGTTGCACAGTGCCGTGAAGACCTTTTTGCTGCCGCTCTTTCCCCGCGCGAGCTATTTTCCGGACTTCCTCACGCCCATGCAGGGCACCGAAGGGCTCGGCGCCGGCCTGGATGCCATCTTGTCAACTCCACGGCGACAGGTGGACCAGGAAATCGCCATGCTCGCCCGGGTCAACGGAATCCCGGCCTGGGCGCCTCGACTCGCCGAGGGCGAGATACGCAACCAGCTCGTCGAGGTGCTGGGCGCCTATCACCGGGCGGTCATCGCACCCCACGAGGAGGACATCCACAAGCGCCTTGAGGCCGAGCGGATCCGCCACGCCCGGTCTCTGCTCGACACCGGGGTCGAAGGCATGCTGAACAACTTGACGCCAACCATCCGCTGGCGCCATCCCGTCCTGGAAGTCGACTACTACGGAGATGAGCGCGATGTCCATCTCAACGGGCGCGGACTGCTCCTCATTCCTTCCTACTTCTGTTGGAACGACCCCATCTCGCTGGCCGATCCCGGCCTGCCTCCCGTCCTCATGTACCCCCTCCACCACGCCTCGGTGACACCGCACGACGCCAACGACAAGCGTTCCACACCGCCCCTCCACGCCCTTCTCGGCCGCACCCGTGCGACCATCCTGCGGTCCACCGCGACCGGGGCCACCACCACGGGAGCAGCGCGGTACGCCGGAGTCTCCGCGGGAACGGCCACGCACCACACCACCGCGCTGCGTGACGCCGGACTGATCACCAGCAACCGTCACGCCAACACCGTCCTCCACACCCTCACCCCCCTCGGGGCGGCCCTGCTCGAGGAAGCCGACCGAGCGGCGGGAAATCGCTGACTCATTCGCTGAGGCTGCCGGCAGTGGAAGGAGGTCTGCGTCCGAGCCGGTTCTGTCAGCGGCGGCACCTGGGTCTCGCGGGCGGAGCCGCCGATGACGACCCGGGCGCGGCCGTGGTGCTTGGTGGACTTCGGCGCCGAGTGGACCTCGGGGGCGAGCATCCGCCATGCGTTCACGCTGTAGCGGGCATACCGGGTGCGGGTGCGTGCGCCGGACCATGTGCGGCCGGTCGACGGCGTCGACTACGGGCCCAGACCAGCGTCTCAGGGGCCGCGTGTGCCCCTGGCTGACCGGCTACCGCAGACTCAACCACCGCTACGAACGCCGCCCCCGCAACTATCTCGCCGGGGAGCAGGGTTGCGTCCGGAGTCGTCGGTATCCGCATCGCGGGACGGCGGCTTCGCTGAGCACCCAGTGACTGCCGCGTAGGATTTCTTCTGTTTCCGCGCATGAACGCGAAGAGGAATAAATGGATTTCGACAGTACCGCTCCGGGGGATGCCGCCGTCGCCCGGATCCTGGACAGCAATGGCCGGCCGGTGGGGGCCGGGTTTCTCGCCGGACGGTATGACGTGCTCACCTGTGCGCACGTCGTGGCCAATGCCCTCGGCGTACCGCCCGATGCGGAGGAGATACCCAGCGGGCGATTACAGCTGGATTTTCCGTTGGCTCGCCCGGGTCGGGAAGTCGAGGCGCGGGTCGGGGCCTGGGCTCCGATGCGAGCCGACAGGTCGGGGGATGTCGCCGTCCTGCGTCTGCTTTCCGAGCCTCCCGCGAAGGCTCCGGTGGCACGCCTGGTGGACGACGTGGCGGGCCCCGACCGCCGAGTGCGTACCTTCGGCTTCCCGGCTGGTTACGACGATGGTGTGTGGAGCGTCGGGTGGCTCCGGGGCCGCCAAGGTGCTGACTGGTTCCAGTACGACACTGATCCCGCCGCCCAGCACCGCGTTCAACTGGGCTTCTCGGGCGCACCGGTCTGGGATACCGACGGCGGCGGCGTGATCGGCATGGTCGTGGCCGCCGATCGCGGGACCGGTATTCGGACTGCGTATCTCATTCCCACCGGGACACTGCGCGAAAGCTGGCCGGCGTTGGGGGAAGCATCCCTCGGCGCGAGCCCGTTCCGAGCCCTGGACCACTTCCACGAACGCGATGCCGTGCTCTTTCACGGCCGGAAGGATCCCGCGCACCGCATTGTCGACCGGCTCGGCTACGCACCGGCGACCTGCCTGGTCGGCCCGTCCGGCAGTGGCAAGAGCTCGCTGCTGTTCGCCGGCGTACTGCCGCTGTTGCGCGAGAACACCTACGGCGGACCGCACCCGCAGACGGTGGTCCTCCGCCCTGGGCGACCCGGCCCGAGCCCGCTCACCACCCTCGCCCACACGCTGCTGCCCCTTCTCGAACCCGACCTCACCGAGACCGCCCGGCTGGAAGAACGCCCGCGGCTGGAACGCCTTTTGCGTACAGGGGAGATGCCCGCCGTCGTCGACCGGCTCCTCACCCGGCAGGGCAAGGACAAGCTGCTGGTGGTGGCCGACCAGTTCGAGGAGGCGCTCGTCGGCGCCGCACAGGCCGACCTCGTCCCCTTCGCCGATGCCCTGAAGCACTGCCTGGAGCCCGGATCCCGGCTCCAGGTCCTGCTCGGTCTGCGCGCCGACTTCCTCACTGCCGCGCTCGACCACCAGGGACTGGCCCCGCTGCTGGCCGGCGATCGCCTGTTCACCCTGGGCGCGATGTCCGACACGGAGCTCCGCGCCGCGATCATCCGCCCCCTGGAGGGGACCGGAGTCTCTTACGAGCCGGGGCTCGTCGACCGGATCCTGGGGGACATCGGACACGATCCTGGGCGGCTGCCGCTCTTGCAGTTCACCCTCACCCGGCTGTGGGAGCGCCAGCAGCGCGGCGTCATCGGGCACACCGCCTACGAATCCCTGGGCCGGGTCGACGACTCGCTGGCCAACTACGCCGAACAGGTATGGACTGCCGGGCTCACCGGGGACGAGCAGCAGGAGGCCAGGGCGCTGCTGACTCAGCTCGTCCATCCCGCCGACGGCCGCGCCGCACCCGCGCGCCGCACCGTGCGCCGCTCCGAACTGCACCCCGCTCGGTGGCGGATCGCCCAGCGGCTGATGACCACCCGCCTGGTCGTGCCCGGCGAGGACCACCTGCCCGACGACGGACCACCCGAGGAAACCGTCGAGCTTGCACACGAGACGCTGCTGACTCAGTGGACACGGCTGCGGGAATTCGTCACGGCCGACCACGAGTTCCGTGCGTGGCAGGAGGATCTGCGCCGACGGGCCGCCCACTGGGAGCGCACCCGGCGTTCCCGGCGCCGCCTGCTGCGCGGCGCCGACCTGCGCGACGCCTACCGCTGGCAACGCCGCCGTCCCAGCGAACTCAGTTCCGCCGAAACCGAGTTCATCAACGCGAGCAGCCGCGCGGGACGCCGCCGCCTGGGACTCGCCGCCGCAGTCACGGCCTTCCTCGTCACGGGCACCGCCGTTTTGGTCATGACGGGCTGGGGCGCCGACCCCTCGCCACAACTGTCCGAGAACGCTTCACGTGAGCTGTGGCGGCAGGCGGCCACCGAGGCGGACGACATCAGCGGCAACCGGTACACAGCACTGTTGCTGGCCATGCGCGCGTACCGGACGCAGGACACCCCGCGCACCCGCGCCCTGCTCGGCCAGATGCACGAGCGCTACGCCTTCGCCGATCTGCTCGTCCCCAACTACCAGGAAGGCTGGAACAACCTGATCGACGGGTGGGAACCGTCCTCCTCCATAGCCCGCCAGGGGGAGGTGATCGCCTCCCAGAAGGGCGACGGCAAGGGGGCCGTCTGGCAGTACGACGGCTCGGGCTTCAGCCATCGGTCCACCGGCCGCAGTGGCAACGTCAACGGCGTCAGTTCCGACGGCTCGCTGGTGGCGTTCACTGCCGCGTCGGCCCGGTCGTCGCTCGCGGGGGAAGAACCGGACCCCGGCGTCTATCTCTACGACGTGAGGACCGGCAAGACCAGACCGATGGACGTGCCCGACGTGAGGTTCTTCCAACCGAGCTATCAGCGGCTGGCTGTCGACCCCGCGGGGAAGCGGCTAGTCGGGGAGAACGACGACGGCGATCTGTATGTGTGGAACGCGGTCGACGGCGATTTCCAGAAAGGAGTGCCGTTCCCGGCCGATGTGCTGCTGGGCCTGAGAGGTGACGGCGCGGTTACCTGGTCCAGCTCGTCCACACCTTCTCCGTCCTCGGAATCCGAGCGCGTGTGGAAGTACTCCATTGCGCTGTGGGACCTCGACGGGGTGTCCCTGAAGCCGCGGAAGACCCACACGTTCCAGTACACCGACGTCGACACGCGGAACGGACTGCGATTCGACGTGAGCCCGGACCTCAGCAGGTTGGCTGTTGTCGAGTACACGCGTCCGGACAGCTCGGACGGCTCGGACGGTACGGATATCGACGCGACCGTCTACGAGTTGTCGAGCGGGGACGTCGAATGGCACGACCAGTTTACAGCCGATCACTCTCCGGACCACATCACGATCGGCGACCAAGACCCCCCGACACTCCTCTACGAGCAGAGCGAGGGACTGGTCCAGCTCACCCCAGTGCGGGGAGCCAAGGCAGACACCATCTCCGTTGCCCCCATCTGGGACACCGTCGATCTCCTCGGCATGGAGGGCGACGCGTCCCTGGCCCTCCATGCCCGGGGTCTCATCGCATTGGTCGGTCCCCACAGCAACGACCCGACAGGACGTCTCCCCGAGGAGGCAGAGGACTTCACCACCTCACCGCCTCCCGCCCCCGATGCCGACAAGGAACCGGAAGAGCGTCGCCAAGCCAAGGAATGGATGGCGGACCTGTGCCACATCCTCGGCGACGAGCAACTGCCCCAGGCTACCGAGAAAGACCTGCCACCAGGCGCCTACGAGGGGCGGTTGTGTCCATGAATGACATCGACGACATCAAGGATGACGACCCGCGACAGCCTCACCCGGCGGATCGGGGAGGCAGGCGACCCGGCCGGGGCGGGGAACGCACCCGGCGCGGTGGACCCGCTGGTCGCGGTCCTGGAGCAGTGACGCAGGTCCTCGGGCCGGACCACCCCCCGGACCCTGACGGCCCGGAGCGACCTGCCCGGTGACCTGGCCCGGTGACGGATGCGGGTGGAGCGCATCAAAGCCTCCCGCCGATCGCTCCGGCGTCGGCCCGGCCCGGCCGTCTGGTTAACCTGGAGCCAAAGGGAAAGGGCACCTGATGGCGGTACGGCCGGTGAGCGGCGAGGCGCGGAACGGGCCGGAGCGTGGTCAGGGTTCCTCCCGGCGCGGGGAGATCGTGGTCGCCGTTCAGCGGCTGCTGGGGGAGTGGGGCAGTTCGGACCGGTTGACCATGCGTGCGGTCGCCAAGGAGGTCGGGATCTCCGCGCCCAGCATCTACCTTCATTTCACTGACAAGACCGAGTTGGTGTGGGCGGCTCTGGCGGACAGGTACGACGAGCTCGTCGCACGGATGGCCGCGGCCGAGAAGGCCGGTGACGCGGCGGATCCGCGCGGCAGACTGCGGGCGCAGACACACGCGTACTGCCTGTTCGGGCTGGGTAACCCCGGCCACTACCGGTTGATGTTCGAAGTGCGCCAGCCGACGGTGGAGCCGTCGCGGATCAGCGGTCATCCCGCACGCCATGTCTCCGCCAGCCTCCGAGCAGGGCTGAACGGGTGCCGGGAGGCCGGATACGCGCTGTCTCTGCCGGTGGAGCAGGCGGCGCAGACGCTCTGGGCCGGGATGCACGGCATGGTGGCGCTGCACCACAGCCTGTACCGGGACGAGTCGTCGGAGACGCTGGTCCTGCACATGGCGGACGGGCTGGTGGATGTGCTCGTCTCGGCCGTTCCCGGCGCCTCGCCTCTCTTCCCCGGTGCCGACGCGCAGACCGAGGCGTCCCGTCGTATCCGTGACTTGCGAACCGATCCGGAGCAGGGCGAACCGCAGCCGTAAAGACAGCGCCGGCGCCCCGTCCGCCATGCGCGGATGAGCAGATTCCGATCCGCTCACGCTCCCTTCGCCACTTCAACACCTGGCTCAAAGCAGCTGGTTGCCGCACTCCCCGCCCAGGGGTACAGTCGGCACTGAACTTAGTTAGGTGCCTAGAGCAACCACCTATGGTGTCTGACCCGCGTCGCCCCCGGAGGGGCTTGACGGAGGTGCATCCCCCATGCAGATTTCCATCGACTTCGACAAATGTTGCGGTGCCGGCCAGTGCGTGCTGGTCGCTCCGGACGTCTTCGACCAGCGGGACGAGGACGGCATCGTGGTCCTGCTCGACGGCAATCCGCCCGTCGGCCAGTCCGAGAGCGTGGCTCAGGCGGCGGCCGTCTGCCCGGCTGCCGCCATCCAGGTGCGGCGGTGACCAGCGCGCGCCCGTCCCGGATCGCCGTCGTCGGTGCCTCCGCGGCCGGCCTGAGCGTCGTGGAGGGCCTGCGCCGCCAGGGCTACAGCGGCCTGCTGACGCTCATCGGAGAGGAGACGCACCTGCCCTACGACCGGCCCCCGCTGTCGAAGCAGCTGCTGTCCGGAGCGTGGGACACCGACCGGCTCCAACTGCGCGGTGCCGACGGCATCGAAGCCCTCGGCCTTCAGCTCCGTCTGGGCTCGCCGGCCGTCGCGCTCGACACCCAGGAGCGGGAGATCGCCCTGGCAGACGGCAGTCTCGTCGGCTACGACGCCCTGGTGGTCGCCACCGGCACCCGGGCCCGCCGCCTGTCCGGCACCGACGGGATCCGTGGGGTGCACGTCCTGCGCACCCTGGAGGACGCTGTCGCCCTGCGCGAGGACTTGGCCGACAAGCCGCACCTTGTCGTGGTCGGCGGCGGTTTCGTCGGCGCCGAGGCCGCTGCCGTGGCGCGCGGTCTGGGCTGCGAGGTCACCCTCGTCACCGACACCGCCGAGCCCATGGGCGACGTGCTCGGCGACGAGCTGGGAGCCATGCTGCGGACGGTCCACGCCGAGCACGGAGTCCGGATCGAGACCGGCGTTCCGGTCGACCGGGTACGCACAGCAGGCGGGCGTGCCACCGGTGTCCTTCTCGCCGACGGCCGCGTCATCGAGGCGGAAGCCGTCCTGGTCGGCATCGGCGCGCAGCCCAACACGGAGTGGCTCACCGGCAGCGGTGTCCCTGTCGGCAACGGGGTGACGTGCGACGCCACGCTGTACGCCGGCGCCGGGGTCTGGGCGGCCGGTGACGTCGCCTCGTGGCCGCATCCGCTCACCGGTGAGCGGATGCGCGTCGAGCACCGTACGAACGCCGCCGAGCAGGGACTGGCCGTCGCCCGCAACGTACTGGCCGGCCCGCAGCAGGCACGCCCGTTCGAGTCCGTCCCCTACGTCTGGTCGGACCAGTACGACCTCAGGATCCAGATCTGGGGCCGTACCCGGGGTGCCGACGAGGTGCGGATCGTCGAGGGCGGCCCGGCGGAGCGCAAGCTGGTCGCACTGTATGGCAAGGACGGCCGGGTCTGCGCGGCGGTGGGCGTCAACATGATGCGGGCCCTGCGGGGCTACCGCTCTCCAGTGGCCGAAGCGGCCCCCTTCACCGCGAGGAGCGCGGCATGACCGACAAACACACTCTCCGGGCCGGCGTCGTCGGCCTGGGCATGATCGGCGGCGGGGTGGCCGTCAGCCTGGCCCGCAGCGGACGCGTCCCCGCGGTGTACGACATCCGGCCGGACGCCTCGGCGGACCTGGCCGGCGTCCCCGATCCGCTGGCCTCTCCCGCCCAGGTGGCCGAGGCCGGCGACGTCGTGATGGTCGCCGTGGTCAACGCCGACCAGGCACGCGAGGTGATCGGCGGCGAGAAGGGACTGCTGTCCGCCGCGCACCCGCGGCTGACCATCGTCCTGCTCGCCACCGTCGCCCTGCCGGTCGTCCACGAGCTGGCCGGCCTGTGTGCCGCGCGCGGCGTGGGGTTCCTCGACTGCGGGGTGACGCCGGGCGACAAGGCCGCCGAGAACGGCATGGTCGCCATCGTCGGAGGAGAGCGAGCCACCGTCGACGCGGCGCTGCCCGTCCTGGACGACTGGGCCAAGAAGGTCGTGCACTGCGGCCCGCCCGGGGCCGGCATGGCCACCAAGATCGCCCGCAATGTCATCACGTACGGGAGCTGGCGTACCGTCGCCGAGGCCACCGCGCTGGCCCGCGCCGCAGGCGTGGATCCGGCCCGGCTCTCCGAGGTCATCGACACCGCGGACCCCGAGGGCCGCACCCTGCTGCAATTGCTGCGCATGCACGGCCCCGACGGCACCCTGCCCGAGCCCGTGAGCCGGCAGATCGAGCCCCTGATGACCAAGGATCTCGACGCTGCCCGGGACCTGGCCACGACTCTCGCCGTCGACGTCCCCCTGGTGGATGTGGTCCGCACCCGGGCCCGCCAGACCCTGGAACTCGGCGACGAACCATCTCCGGACGAGCGCGATCTGCACCAGTACGGCCTGGAGATGATGGACCAGGTCTACGGCCCCGGCTTCAGCACCGCGGTCCAGGGCAGCAGTGACCCCTTCACCACCGGGACCGTCGACTACCTCTTCGCCCAGGTCTGGGGCCGCGGGGGTCTTTCCGTACGCGACCGCCGGCTGCTTACCCTCGGCGTCGCCGCCACCGTCGGCCGCCCGGAACTCATCCAGATCATCGCCAACGGCGGCCTGGTCAACGGCGAGCTGACCGCCGACGAGCTCCGTGAGGCCGTGCTGCACCTGGCCGTCTACACCGGCTGGTGCAAGGCCACCGCCACCCAGGCAGGAGTCACCGCCGCCATCGACGCGCACACCGCCGCCCATCCCCCCACCACGCAGGAGCGGAAATGACCGAGACCCTCGTCAACCAGCCCGTCACCCGCGATCCCCGCCACCCCCTCGACCCGCCGGCGGCGTACACCCGGCTGCGGGAGGACCAGCCGATCGTCAAGGTCCGCTTCCCCAACGGCTCGGCCGGCTGGCTCGTCACCCGCTTCGAGGAAGGCAGCCAGGTCTTCAGCGACCCGCGCCTGAGCGCGAGGCGTCCGCGCCACGACACCCCCGAGGGCGAGATCGACGAGGCCGACGAGGCCGCGCCGTTCGACGCGGGATTCGTGATGATGGACGAGCCCGAACACGGCGCATACCGCCGGCTGCTCACCGCCCGCTTCACCCCCAAGGCCGTACAGAACAAGCTCCAGCCCTACCTCGACCGGGTCGTTGACGAGCACCTGGACGCCATCGCCGCCGGCCCGGAGACCTTCGACTTCGTCCAGGCCATGGCGCTGCCCATTCCCTGCCTGGTGATCTGCGAGCTGCTCGGCGTCCCCTACGAGGACCGCGACGGCTTCCACGAGGCCACCGTGGACATGATGGACATGGGCAAGAGCCGGGAGGAACGCGACAAGGGCGCCCACTGGCTGATCAAGTACATCACCAACCTGGTCGCCGAGAAGCGCCGCACCCAGGCCACCGACGGCATCCTCGCCGAACTCATCAACAAGACCGACGGTGAGGACGCCGTGCTGAGCGAACGGCAGCTCATCGGACTCGGCGTCCTGCTGCTCTTCGCCGGACACGACACCACGGCCGCCATGATGGGCCTGTCCACCCTCACCCTGCTCACCCACCACGAGCAGCGCAAGGAGTTGTCGGAACACCCCGAGAAGATCGGCACCACGGTCGAGGAGCTGATGCGCTACCTGACCATCGTCCAGTTCGGCCTGGGCCGAGTGGCCAAGGAAGACCTGGAACTCGCCGGCGCCCAGATCAAGAAGGGCGACCTGGTCGTGGTCGCGATGAACGCCGCCAACCGCGACCCCCGCGTCTTCCAGGACCCTGACACCCTGGACATCGACCGCACGATGGTCCGCCACATGGGCTTCGGCTACGGCGTCCACGCCTGCCTCGGACAGAACGTCGCCCGCGCCGAGCTCAGGACCGTCCTGCCCAAGCTCTTCCAGCGCTTCCCCAACCTGCGGCTCGCCACCCCGCTGGAAGAGGTCCCCATGGACTTCACCGGCACCAACTACGGCGTCCGCAAGCTCATGGTCACCCGCTGACTCGGCACCGCACGAAGCCCAGGCAAAGGCCGGACCGCGTACAGGCGGGACGATCCTGGGAGGGCCAGTGTGTGAGCCAGGCCGCCTCCGAGTCGCGTGCGACCGGCCGGTGCCGGCGTACCGCATCGTTGACCTCGCTCAGATCGTGCGGCTCCTCCCCCTGACCCCGGACTGGGC
The DNA here is from genome assembly GCF_042890865.1 of Streptomyces sp. NPDC002018. Lineage (NCBI taxonomy): Bacteria > Bacillati > Actinomycetota > Actinomycetes > Kitasatosporales > Streptomycetaceae > Streptomyces > Streptomyces sp. NPDC002018. The sequence continues at coordinate 54,237 of NZ_JBIASO010000010.1, read as the reverse complement.
TTGACGTGGTGGGTGGCGGTGTCGCTGGTCAGGTGATGCCGACGGCAGTCGGAAGGACGCCCCGCGGGCGAGTCGCCTGCGGGGCGTTCTGCGCGTGCGGGGATTGCCTGAGCTCAGGGGATCGGCGGAATATTGAGCTGCCTGAAATACCACACCTGGTTCGCGCGGTTCCATTCCGTGCCCGAGGTGATGCAGTTCCACTGCTGCAGGACCGACTGTTCACCAGGTTGGCCGGTGGAGGAGTTGACTTCGAGGCACCTTCCGGTCGAACGGTTCCTGATGATCGTGTAAGTGGTGGGGAAGCACATGCACGGTGCCTGCGGCGGAATGATCTGCTGTGTGTACCACTCGGACGGCGAGTACCCGGGGTTGCAGTACGGGTCCTGAACGATCGGTACACCGTTTGCGGTGCCGCCACCGAGGGCGGTCAGGCACTGACCGGAGTGACGTGCCTTGATACGGAAGGATCCGTTTCCGCTGTCGAGCAGCTCGAACTCCTGCGACCAACTGCCGACACCTCGCCGGGGCCGCCTGGACGACGGGGGCCACCGGGCTCCCCGACCGGCTGACAGCGAAGCAGGCGCCCGGTCCGACCCGCCCGCGGTCAGCTTCTCGCGGCCATACCCCGTACGGATCTTGCGGATCTCGAAAGCCATCGTCTCGTCCCCGAGGCCGGGTGTTGCGACGATCGCCGGCACTCAAGCCCACGAGGGCCAACAGAGGGCGCTGCACTTACGACACTGGGAGGGCCCGGTTCGCCATCGTCCCGATCTTCAACAGCCCTCAGCACCGTTATCCGCGTGTGGCGTCCCAGACCGCGCTGGTCCCGAAATAGGAGTCATACAGATCCTGGACCTCAAGGAGGCTCTCCGGCGACACCTTGCCGTAGCGGATGCGCTCCAGATGGCGGAAGTACTCGAAGCGCTCCACGCCGGGCGTGATGATGACGAGCATGTCCGCGATCTCGCCGGGCGCGGCGGCGAAGGCGTGTTGTGTGCCAGGCGGTACGACAACCACGTCCCCGCGCTCCGCGGTGACCACTTGATCGCCGGACAGTAGCTGGGCGGTGCCGTCGAGGACATAGAACATCTCGGCAGACTTGCCGTGGTGATGTGGGCGGGCACCGTTCGCGCCCCTACCGAGGGTGACGCGCATGGTGGAGAGCGCGCCACCCGAGGCGGGGCTATCGACGAGCAGTTGGTTGGTCACCGGGCTGCCCGTGCCTGTCACTTCGGCCTCAGCAGCGCGTACGACGACGGTTTCGTCGAAGTCGGGGATGAAGAGAGACATCGCTTGCTCCTGAAATGTTGATCGCGCCGAAACCTACGCCATGTTGCGCGTCAAAGGCCACAGCGTTGGCTTGTGGTTCATGTGACCTCCCTCGGCGCCCTGAGGCCGGCGCTGTGACGGTCCGTGGTGGCGTCCCGCGACGGGGCCCGCGACGGGGCCCGGGGAACGGCGACGACAGCGGCCTTCACCGTCTTCCGCGGTAGGCCACAGCCGCTGAGGCCGGGACGGGCGGGCGAGGCGGCCTTGACATGCGACGAATCCCCGGTCGCGTGAACCGGGGATTCGTCACTGTCCGGACCGCAACGCGGATTTACTCCTCGGCCGGCCCCAGATCCGGTGCGTCGCGCAGGTCCACGGCGCCGCGGCCGGTGGCGTGCAGTTCAAGGACGACCAGTTCGTTACGGCCCTTGCGCAGGGCGGGGCCGGGGACGTAGAGGCGGCGCTGCGGGCCGCGGGACCAGTAGCGGCCGAGGTGAAAGCCGTTGACCCAGGCGGCGCCCTTGGTCCAGCCGGTCAGATCGAGGAAGGTGTCGGCCGCCGCCTGGAGATGGAAGTGCCCCTGGTGGAAGGTGGGCCCAGGTCCTGCGGGGTCCGGTCCCGCGGCGAAGACGAGGCCGTCGAGCGAGTCGAGAGGCAGTGGCCGGCTGGTCCAGCCGGTGAGCTCGTTGCCGTCCAGGGTGACGGGACCCGTGATTCCCTTGGGATCACGCAGCGCCCTGCCGTAATTGACGCGCCCCTGGTTCTCGACCAGGACCTGAAGTGTGGCGTCCCTTCTGTCCACAGTGAACGCCAGGACATGCTGGTGGCTCTCACGCTCGAGGACCCCGACGGGCCTGCCGTCGACGAAGACCTGAGCGCGGTCGCCGTACGCGGTGATGGCGAGGAGTGCGTGGCCCGGTGTGGTCAGGGTGGTCTCGTACAGGACGAAGCCGAAGTCCTGGCCGAGCTGTTCCATCCTCAGCGGGCGCTCGTCCGCGACTGCCTCCCGCCCGAGCCGGGCAGCGTTACCGAGCAGCGGTGCGCGATTCGGCAGATGTATGTCGAGGAGGTTCAGCTTCTTCTCGGCCTGGAGGACCGGCTCGTCGGGCACCGGGGCGTGGCGGGCGATGACGTCGCGGAACGCCGTGTATTTGGGGGTGGGGTCACCGGCCTCGTCGAGTGGGGCATCGTAGTCGTACGAGGTGACCGTGGGCCGGTAGGTGTGTTTGTCATTGGCGCCGTTGGTGAATCCGAAGTTGGTGCCGCCATGGAACATGTACATGTTCACACTTGCGCCCGCGGACAACAGAGCGTCCAGGTCCGCTGCCACGTCCTCGATGTCCCGGGTCACGTGGATGCCGCCCCAGCGGTCGAACCAGCCGATCCAGAACTCCGTGCACATCAGGGGACCTTCGGGCTGGTGGCCGCGCAGGGTCGCCAGGTTCGCCTTGACATTGCTGCCGAAGTTGGCGCTTCTCAGGATGCCCGGGATGCCACCGTTCGCCAGGTCTCCCGGCTGATCACAGGTGAACAGCGGCACGTCGACTCCATGGTCGCGCAGCAGTTGCGCCGTGGCCTGGAGGTAGGCGGTGTCGTCACCGAAGGCGCCGTACTCGTTCTCGACCTGCACAGCGAGAACCGGACCTCCGCAGGTGCCCAGGTACGGGTTCACCCGGGGGAGCAGCCACGAGAAGAAGTCGGTGACAGCGTCCATGAAACGGGGGTCGAGGGTGCGTAGGGGAAGATCCGGGTCGGTCAGCAGCCATGAGGGCAGCCCACCGCCCTCCCATTCGGCGCAGATGTAGGGACCGGGACGCAGCAGTACATGCAGTCCCTCGTCCCGCGCGCACTCGAGGAACGCCGGCAGGTCCAGCCCACCGTCCATGCGGAACTCGCCGCGCGTAGGCTCGTGCAGGTTCCACGGGACGTACGTGTCGACGGTGTTGAGGCCCATCAGGCGGGCCTTGCGCAGCCGGTCGCGCCACTGTCCGGGATGGACGCGGAAGTAGTGCAGACCACCGGAGATGATCTGGAACGGAGCGTTGTCGAGACGGAATCCTTCCGAGTCGATGCGCAGTTCGGGCATGGGAAGGGCCTGTACGAGGCCACCGTCTACGGCCGATAGGCAGCTCCGGGGCGGGCCGCGGGCGTCACATCGCACCTGCCGCCCGCCCCTTCACCTACACCACCACGATGAGAGAAAGGCACGCTCATGGCAGTTGCCCCGTGCCACGGAACCGGCATCTCCCGACGTCAGGCCCTGATGGGCGCCGCGGCTCTGCCGCTCGGTGCGCTGCCGCTCGTCGCCTCCCCGGGCAGGGCGCGAGCCCAATCCCCAGCGGGCGGGGCCGCGACCGCCACGGCCTTCCGCCTCGCTGACGAGACGCGCGCCACCAACATCAAGGTGCACTGGCAGGCCGTGACCGGCGCGGACAGATACGAGGTGTACCGAGCATGCGCGGGCCACCCCGCCCCCGTCCGTGTGGCGACTGTTCCCGGCACGACGCTCGACGACTACGCGCTGCCCGCGGAGCGCACCTATACCTACCGGATCAGGGCACTGGACGTCTCCGGCGCCGACTTGTCCACCTCAAGCACCAACACCTGCCGCACCTTTACCCCGGACGGCGCCTTCGCCTCGTACGACAACACACGGAAGTCATCGCTGAGTCTGAAGGCCGGTCTCGAAGCGGACGGGATCTACTACCGCTACGACTTCCGCAGCGACGCCGACGGATTCTCGCAGGTCGTGGAGGAGACTTCCGCCGACGGCTACACGTTCACGGGCAACACCGTGGTGCTCAGCCGGGATGCGACGCCCGAACTCCAGGACTCCAAGCTGGAGTCGGTGAACGTCGTCAAGAACCCGGCCACCGGCCAGTTCGTCATGTGGGCACACTACGAGAACCGCAGCGACTACACACTCGCCGAGACAGCCGTCGCGGTCGCCCGACCGGGCGGAGCCTTCACCTTCCTCGGCCATTCCCGCCCCCTGGGCCACGAGTCGCGTGACCTCACCTTCTTCACCGACACCGACGGCACCGGCTACGTCATCTCCGCCGCACGCAACAACTCCGACCTCAATCTCTACCGCCTGACCCCGGACTGGCTGGCCGTCGCAGAGCTGAGCGCCGTCCTTTTCCCCGACCAGCACCGGGAAGCCCCGGCGCTCGTCCAGGCCGGCGGCACCTATTACCTGTTCAGCTCAGAGGCGGCCGGGTGGTATCCGAGCCAGGGCAAGTACGCCTCCGCGCCGAGCGTGGCCGGCCCATGGTCCGGGTTGCGGGAGATCGGCAACCCGGCGACGTTCGGTGCCCAGTCCGGCGGCATAGCCGAAGTCGGCGACCGGCACGCGATGATGGCGAACCGCTGGAGTGCCCAGTGGCGCTACCCGGAGCCGGCCAATCAGCAGCGCATGTTGCCGGTCACCTTCCATGACGGCTATGCGTCCTACGACCTCTTTGAGACAGTCGACTACGACGCCGAGGCCGGCACCCTCGTCCCGGTCCAGCGCGGCCGCGTCGTCTCGGCCGGATCGTCGGCTTCAAGACCCACCGCGTCACCGACACCGCCCTGTACCGGTATGTGCGCCTCACCGTGACGCGGATCGTGAATATCCACAACGGGAACACGGCGGACTGGGCACGCGGGATCAATGAACTGACCGTATTCGGGACGAGCTGACCACCGGGCACGGGCGCGCCCACGTCTCGACGACCCGGATACGACGGCCCAAGCCGTCGTATCCGCGCCCGACGAGACCGAACCCGACACCTTTGTGAAGGACGTGAATGGCCTGGACCTCTCCATCACGCCTTGATACAGCGGATTCCATCTCACCTGCCCAGGACGTGCCATGCCAAGACGACCAGCGCGCGCGTCCCTTCTGTCCCTCTTCTCGACCGCCGGCGTGTTCTCCAGAGCACTCACAGCACCCGCCCGCCGTGCCCAGACCGCGGCGCACCACGGGGGCGAATCCCACAAGCCCCACTACGCCGGGTACCTCTTCACCTACTTCACCGGTGAGGGCCCCCCGACGGCGAGCAGATAAGGATGGCCCTCAGTCAGGGCAACGACCCCCTGCACTGGGGCGAGCTCAACAGCGGCAATCCAGTGCTCTGCTCCACACTCGGCGAGAAAGGGCTGCGCGACCCGTTCGTCATTCGCTCTCCTGAGGGCGACAAGTTCCACCTCATCGCCACTGACCTGCGCATGTACGGAAAGAGCAGTGGCGGCTGGGACGATGTTCAGAGGCATGGCAGCCGATCCATCGTGATCTGGGATTCCACGGACCTCGTCCGCTGGACCGATCAGCGCCTGGTGGAGGTCGCCCCGGCGTCCGCCGGCAACGTCTGGGCCCCGGAGGCGTACTGGGACGACAGCCGCGGCGAATACGTCGTGTTCTGGGCCTCGAAGATGTACGCCCACGACGACCCCGACCACATCTTCGATACCTACAACAAGATGCTGTACGCCACGACGAAAGACTTCCGTACTTTCAGTGAGGCGAAGGTGTGGAACGATCCCGGCCACTCGGTGATCGACTCCACGGTCATCAAGGACAAGACCACTTACTACCGTTTCACCAAGGACGAGCGTGACCCGTCGCCCTCATCACCCTGTGCCACGTTCATCACCATGGAGAAATCCAATTCACTGACCGACCTGTCCTACGAGCTGGTGGCCGACCGCGTCGGCAAGGGCACGATTACCCAGGGCGAGGGACCAACGGTCTTCAAGTCCAATACATCCCAAAAATGGCACCTGTTCGTCGACGAGTACGGCGGCCGCGGATATATCCCCTTCGAGTCCACCGACCTGAACTCGGGCCGGTGGACTCCGTCGGCCGACTATCAGCTCCCGGCCGGTCCGCGACACGGATCTGTCACTCCGGTCACCCGGGCCGAGTACGACCGACTGCTGCGCACCTACGGTGGGCCGGGGGAGTAGCCGCGGCTTCTTGAGGGCTGCGCGTACGCGGGCATGGCTCCGAGGGGAGGAGGGGGGCGCGTGGATCATTCAGCGCAGCCGCGCCGATCTGCTGGCCGCGATGCACACGATCACGCCCATCCCATGCGTCGTGGAGCTCCCGCAGCAGGTGCGACGTGTGTAGGACTGCCCTGCGCGACGCGTTCGCGGCCGTCGCCGCACGCGAGGAGTCTTTGAATGAGGTCGCCGTCGGCTCTCGGGATTCAGGCGGCGGCCGGGGGCTGGATGAGCTCGATGAGGTTGCCCTCCGGGTCTTTGACGTAAGCGAAGCGGGCTCCGGGCTGGACGGCGTCGGCCGGCGGCCATACGGATCGCGCTCCGGCAGCGGTCAGCCCGGCGAACGCCGCGTCCAGGTCATCGACTTCCAGGGCCCAGTGGCCGTAGCCCTGCTCGCGGCAGGCGTCCAGCGGGTCGGTGAAGACGCGCGTACGTGTGGAGCCGGCGCGCTCGATGAGCTCGACGCGTGTTCCCGTGCGGGTCTGCAGCACTGCGGTGCGCACGGGCGGCTCGGGGACTTCGTACTGCTCGATGATCGTTTCGAAGCCGAGGACCTGCTGGTACCAGATCGTCTGGCGGTCGAGGTCCGCGACCGAGAGGCTGACGTGATGATGGCGCGGGGTGATTGTCGAGGTCATGGGTCGGGCTCCTGGTTCGGGAAGGGGCTTGCACCCTTCCAGGGCAGTCGGTGAAAACGTTGTAGTCAACGACTACATTGCCAGTGTAGGCGCTGTCAACATTGCTGGTAGAATGCTTGCCATGCCGACCGGCCGGAATCAGTACCACCATGGAAACCTTCGCGCGGCCATCCTCGCCGAGGCGCAGACGATGCTGTCGGAATCCGGGGCCGACGGCCTTTCGCTACGTGAGGTTGCCCGGCGTACGGGCGTCAGCCATGGCGCCCCGCGTCGGCATTTCCCGGACAGGCAGGCGCTGCTGTCCGCACTCGTGGAGCGGGGTTACGAACAGCTCGGGGCCCGGATCGAATCGGCCCTGGCCGACACAGGCGGCAACTTCACCGGCCGGCTCACGGCGTTCGCCTGCGCCTATGTCGACTTCGCCCGTCGCCACGATGAACTGATGACCCTGATGCTCTCGTCCAAGACGTGGCCCGACGCCGGACACCTGATAGCGGCGAACGACCGGGCCTTCGCCCCGGCGGTCGAACTCTTGCGGCAGGGCGCCGAGGACGGAGACATCGCGACGGCCGACGCCGACACCGTCAATATGGCCGTCCTCGCACTGCTGCACGGGCTCGCGTTCCTGGCCGGGCACGGTCTGGCGGGAACGAAACCCACGTCCGACCTGGTCGCAGGCGTGGTCAGGGCCTTGGTCGAGGGAATCCGCCCGCGCTGACCTCAAGCTCTGGCGGTCAGTTGGCCCGCAGGGCGCAACGATGTTGGTGCGAAAGCCGGCTGCCCCGTAAGGCGCCTGGTCATCAGGGTGATCGCGGCAGGTGATCAGAGTCTCGGAATGCTGGATGAGCCGTTCGTAAGTCCAGGGCATGGTTGAGATGGTGTTTGGCCCGGGTCACGAGCTTTCCCGCATAGACCGGGTCGGCCCGGACGATGGTGACCTCGGGGTGCATCAGGCGGAGGCGGAAGAGAACTTCCCTCGCTGCGGCGGAGTCGTGCAGGTCCACCGGGGTGACCATCACCAGCAGCGGCAGGCCGCGGGTATGACCACGAGATGTCGCTTGCGGCCGTTGGTCTTCTCGCCTGCGTCGTGACCACGGCTCTGCGCTCGGTGTCTACTCGCGAGCATGTCCACGTGACGGGAGTCTCACCGCCTCTCGGTGGATGAAGTGAGGCCGTAAGGGAGTTGGGTGTGAATGAATCCGGAACCTGCCCAGACACAACGACTACACGACGTCGCTCAAGAGGCAACACACCCTATCTGCTACGCCCTGCTCTGTGGCAAAATAGCCTGATGCTACAGCTCTTGGGTTTCATCATCGACTGCCCGGACCCGATGAAGCTGGCAGCCTTCTACTCCGAGGTGACAGGCCGCGCCATCATGGAGGACAGCCACGACAACTGGGCCGGTATCACCTTCGGCGAAGTCGACCTGGCCTTCCAGCGGGTGGAGGACTACCGCCCTCCCCGCTGGCCCGGCGACGAACACCCAAAGCAGTACCACCTCGACTTCGAAGTGGACGAAATCGAGCCCGAACAGCGCCGCGTCGTCAAGCTCGGCGCGACACTGCAGAAGGACTTCATCGACCCCGAGGGCTACGGCTGGCAGGTCTACACCGACCCGGTCGGGCATCCCTTCTGCCTGTGCCGCCACAAAGGGGTCACGTGGACCGACAAAGGGGTGGTGTGGCCCTAACTGATTGTTTCAGAATGACGTTCGGAGTCGTCGCAAGCAGATGATGCCGCAGGCCAGTTGGAGCAGGCCGAGGTGGAGGTCGGCGCGTATTTCGTGGCGGGTCCGCAGCCGTTTGAAACGGCAAGGGGTGTTCCGTTCCGGTCGGTGATCAGGTGGTGCTTGCTTCCCGGACGGGCGCGGTCGACCGGCGGCGGTCCGGTGTGAGCCCCCCTTTGAGGGCTCGGACGTGTGAGCCGTCGACCGCCGCGTCGTCCATCTCCAGCAGTCCCGCCTTGCGCAGGTCTGCCGGCAGGACCTCGTGCAGACGCGGCCAGACGCCGGCCTTGGTCCAGTCCCGCAGCCGCCGCCAGGCCGTCACGCCGCTGCGGCCGATCCGCTCCGTGGGCACATCGGCCCAGCTCACACCCTTGCGCAGTACGTAGATGATGCCGCGCAGGGCGGCCCGATCATCCACCGGCAACCGTCCCGGACACCGGCGGCGACGCGGCGGACGAGGAGGGAGCAGCAGGGCCACACGGTCCCACAGGTCATCAGGCACAAGATCATCCGGCAGCCGCAGAAGTTTGCCGTCGACTCAGCCCACAGCCAAGCCCTCCAAGCTCATTCTGAAATGATCAATAAGGCAAGGCCACCGCCCAGACACCAGACAGGGGACCGGCTCCATCCCAGGCTGACCCAGCGGGCCGCCTGGTTGGACCACGACGGCCCGCTGCCGATCATCGAGAATTCGGTCGGGGTGGGTGAGATCGACGTTCCAGAGACCGTCCGGGCGCTGTTGATACCTCCTCGCGCGAGGGCCAAGATCCTCACAGGTCAGGAGTCAGCCGAACCGGAGGGCAGTTCCTTGGCGATCTTGACTGCTCGCCGTAGGTCGTCGGTGTAGGCCGACGGTTGTTCCCAGGCGGCGAAGTGGCCGCCTGCCGGGTGCTCGACGTATGCGACGACGTTCAGGAAGATCTCGGCGTAGCTACGTGGCGTCGGGATGACCCGCTCGACGTCGGCATCGCTGATCTTCCGTGGGACACCCGGCCGCGGCTCGTCGCACAGCCCGTCGAGCCGACGCTCCAGAAACCGCCGACACCAGGTGCGAACCGTGTCCGTCGTGGTCGCCAGCCGCCGCGCGACCTCGGCGATCGCACGACCGTCCGCGCTCTCCAGCACGATCCGCGACCGCAACACCAACGACTGAGCACTCGAACGACGACGCACCCACGACTGCAACAACTCCCGCTCGGCATCGGACAGCACCACCGGCGGAATCTCCGGTCCAGGACGACTCACACCAGACCAACGATGAACCTTCGACTTGGGATACTCGGGCCGCATCAGCCAACGTTCGCCCTGTAGATGCGCCTTGGTTGATGTCCGCAGTAGGTCGGCCTATCGAGGAACACGGCTGCTCGGCCTGCCATTGGCTCGGCCGCCGCGACGATGCGCTTCGCGCATTGCACTGCTGGCTGCTGGCTGCCGCGGTCGGCGGCCCCGGAAATCGGTTCGACGGCTTTGCGGAGTCCTGGCACAGTGGCGCACCATGACGGACTTCGAGCTCTTGACGGCTGCGGACATACCGCTTATGCAGGGTCTGGCACAGCGCGTCACCGCCACTCGCCCGGACCTGATCAGCGCCGGCGCTTCGTTCGGGGAGCTGGCCTGGATCTGGGGCAAGGGGCGCGCCCCCTACGGGGCAACCTGGCCGCGTCGGCTGTGGTTCTCCGGTGGCGACTTGGTGGCGTGGGGCTGGGCCTTCCTCCCGCACCAGGTCAGGCGTAATGACGGGTCGGTCACGAACGTCACCGACGCCTTTCTGAGTTATCAGGTCCACCCCGACCACACCGAACTGGTCGACGAAGTGATCGAGTGGTACGACGGTGTGGCGGCCGACCTCGAACGCACGGCGTTGCCGACGGCCGCCGAGGAGTTCGCCCTGAAGCGATGGGTGGCGCACGGCTACGAGAGCGACGTGGAGGCGCTCGGCGACACCGGCGACTGGACCCAGCTCAACGAGCGGGATCTCACCGATGTGGAGCAGCCGGTGCTGCCGGACGGATTCCGGTTCCGCACCGCCGACGAGGCCGGACCGGAGGCCGCGGTCCGGGCCCATCTGAACGCCTGGACTCCCTCGGCGTATACGGCCCAGAGCTACGAGGACGTCCGGCAGACGGCGGCCTATCGCGGCGACCTGCACGTCCTGGTGGAGGCACCGGACGGAACCATGGCATCCTCGACGATCATGTGGCTCGACAAGGCGAACAAGACCGTCGAGTTCGAGCCGGTCGGAACGCATCCGGACTACCGGCGGCTCGGGCTGGCAAGGGCGATGGTGCTGCACGGGATGCATCTGGCGCGGGCGGCCGGGGCGACTCATGCGACGGTCGTCTGCCTCGGTGCGCCGGGGCATCCCAAGGCGCGCGGGCTGTACTACGGCCTCGGGTTCCGGGAGCTCTCGCGGGACGCGCCGCTCATCAAGACCAAGACCAAGACCAAGACCACGGGCTGAGGACTGGCCGTTCGGGCAGTCGCCGGTCACGCCACCTTGGCGCGGGGGCGACCTGACGTAGGTACTCGTCGGCGGCGTGTTTGTTCCGCCAGATGATGTGGCGCCGCATCATGCTGCCCTGGGCTTTGTGGCCGGGGCGGTCGGTGCCGTCGAGGGCGAAGTAGCGCAGGCCGGTGAGCTGGGCCTCGACGTGGTTGAGCCAGTCCGGTCGCCAGGCTGCGGCACCTCCTTCGTGGATGGCTTCGGTGCTGGATGCCTTGTGGCTGCTGAGCTGGAGGCGGGCTCGTGGAATGGGGAGGCCGCTTTTTTCGTGGCGTTGGTTCTCGCTGGGGCCGCCTGTGCTGCCCGGGGCGGCTGCGTCCACCGAATTTCGGGTTTCGCCAGGGCGCGGCCGATCCGCCGTGTCCGATGTTGCGGCGGCCGTGCTGAGGTAGTCCCACCGGAGCGTTTTGAAGTGCGGGTCGAAAAGCAGCTGGTAGGTGATCCGGTGGCTCGTGGCCAGACGGATGCCGTCGACCGTCCGCGTGGCGAACATGTTCTCCCACTGGCGGAAGTGACGGGTCCGCCATTCCAGTCCCGGCGGCGGGGTCGCGGGCGTGGCGGCGAGGGACCGCGCGGTCTCCAGCGCCCGCAGGGCGTCGGCCCGTGTGAGATCACCGAAGTGCCGGTCGTCGGCCAGGCGCGAGGTGAGCCACCGGGCGAACTCCTCGGCGCCCAGTTTGCGGCTGATGGCCGAGACAGCCGTCAGCGAGGACCAGGTGCCTCAGCTCGACTACTACCGGGCCAAGACCCTCCAGGAGGAACTGCTCCGGCAGGGGCCCACGCCGTACTCCGTCGTGCGCGCCACTCAGTTCTTCGAGTTCATGGACGCGGTCCTGTCCTGGACCTCCGACAGTAACGCCGTCCGTCTGCCTGCCACCCGTATTCGGCCGATGGCCGCCGCGGACGTGGTGGACGCCGTAGTCGAGGTCGCCACGAGCACGCCGCTCGAAGGCATCCGGAACACCGCGGGCCCGGACGTCTTCCCACTCGCCGAACTCGGCGGGGTCACTCTGGCGGCACAGCACGACGGCCGGACCGTCATCACCGACGACCAGGCCGGCATGTTCGCGGTCGTCACCGGCGACGTGCTCATCGCGGGACCGGACGCACACCCTGCGCCCACGCACTACCAGGACCAGGGCCTCTCGTTTGGATCTTGCTGGGCTCGCGTGCCCCGGCACCGCGCCTCGCGGTGTTGGTCGGCGGAGGGGGGAGCCGAAGCTCCGCGTGGGCTCCCTCCTCCGCCTCGCGATCCACGGCACCGGACCCCGCTCCCTGGCCCAGCCAGATCCAGACGAAAGACCCTAGGCGCAGAAGGCCCGGTAACCCCTCGCCGGACAGGGCTGCGGCGTGTGTACCGGCGCGCCCGGCGCTCCCAACGGTGCACGTACTCACCTTGCCGGCGCCGCGCCGTCCATTCGGGTGATGTGGCGTCAAAGTCATTGCTGGCGCGTCCACCCCGATGGGTTACTGATGGGGTCCAATCCGGTGGGCCGCCCTTCCTGTCCGGGAGCGGCGGCCTGCCTGCCTGCTGTCCAGCCTGCTTGCCCTGGCAGCCAGCGACGGCGTGACTGTGCTGCCGCGATGGACTTGGCCTATTACGCGGGGACAGACGACGGGGCCGACATCTCCCGGCTGGAAACGGTGACTCCTTTCTGACGGGAAGCGATGCCCGCCGCAGCTCCCCTCCCCAACAGCAGGAGTACGCCATGACAGCAACATGCCCCCCGAGCGACGCCCGCAAGGCCCTGGAGTTCCTGAGGACGAGCGGTCTTGTCGATCTCTCGCTTCCGCTGGAGAGCGTTGTCGACCGGATCAGCCAACTCGACGACGTGGCGGGATACGTACTCGCGTGGGAGCGCTATGTACTCGTCGTCGCCAACGAGATCGCGGATGCCGCGGACCCCGAGCCCGGAACCACCCGCTGATCCCGAATCCACGGTAGTCGTCGATCGCCGGGAGGCATCTGATGAACACAACGCAGCCCGGCAGCGGATCGGCCCAGAGGCGCGCGGTGGAGGACCGGGCCGTGGCCTGGCTCGCCGCGCGCCGCACACTGATCGATCCCGGCAACGCAGGCCCGGACGGTGTGCTGTTCGCACGCAAGGCCCTGATCGAAACGGCGTTCCTTGTGGGCCTGCGGGCGCGCCTTGACCCCGATCCGCTGGACGGTGACTACGCCACGCTCCTCGATCAGGTCCAGGACATCACCGCCCGCCCCTCCTACCGGGAACTCATCGCCCGGGACGAGGCCGCTTTCCTGCTCTACGCCGGCACCTACGCGGCACTGCGGCTGTGCGGACGCGACGACCCCGAGTTCCGTCGCATCGTCGAGCGGATCGCGGCGAGCGGCTACGCGACGGTCTTCGAGCGGATCCCGTACCGGCAGCTCGATCTCCTCCACACCCTGCACCTCTGCCAGATCGAGCACAGCCTGCCCGCCCTGGATGACGTGCTGCCGTTCACACTGCTCTGCAACAGCCCGAACATCATCAAACTCACCGACCGCGATATCTACGCCATCACCCACACCATCTTCTATGCCACGGATTTCGGGCTGCGCGTACCGCGCTGGCCGCACGGATTCGATCCGGGTGAAGCGGTCGAACTCCTTGAGGCACTGCTGTTGCTCACCCGGGGGCGGGAGAACGCCGACCTGGTGGGGGAACTGCTGTGCTGCCTGCTGTGTCTCGGCGTGAGGGAATCCAAGGAAGCCGAGCGAGCCTGGAACTTCATCGCGTCCGTGCAGGAACCCGATGGACGGGTGAACGGTCCGCAGGGGGTCGTCCACCCCAAACTCGCCGACGGCGACGACGCGTATCAGCACTGGGCCACCGGCTACCACACCACCATTGTCGCCGCCTTGGCCGCTCTCCTGGACCGCAGCCCCAGAACGGTGCGCGGGCGGCGTCCCGCCGAACCCCGGACCCGCCCCGAACTGGAACGGCCGATTCGCCACGCGGCGATGTGGCTCAGCAACACGGGCATGCGCCAGGAACCCGGTCGAGGGCTGCCCGCCGCGGCTGCTGCCGCCTACGGTGCCGCGGCCGTGGGCGAACCTGATATCGCCCGCCCGGTGCTCCTGCACTTCGCGGAACTGCTCGCGGACGCGGACCCTGATGTATGGCAGGCAGGCGGGATGGAGGTCGCGGGGGAGTTCGCGGCCGGTCTGAGTGCGCTGGGGATCACCTGTCCCTCACTGGACAAGTTTCTCGCGTTCACCGCGACGGTCGTCGGCCGCCTCGAATCCGTGCCTCCGCAGGCGGCGCGCAATGTTCAGCGCCTCGCCGAGCTCGGACTGATCCCGCCCCAGCGCGCCATTGCCCTGACCACCGGCGCGTCCGCGGAGCAGAAGGCACCCGAGGCCGCCGCCGTACTTCTGCCCGATGCCTGGCGGGAGTACCGACTGGGGCACGTCGCCGGCACCGTCCGCGAACTCGTCCGAGCAGGATGGGCCGGCCACCGCGTCACCAAGGACGCCATCACGTTCGTCCTCGCCCAGCAGAGCCCGGACGGCGCCTTCGGGCACCCCGCCTGTGACGACCCGGCAAGCCGCGAACGAGCGAGGCTGTCCTGGACACAGAGCATCGTCACGGCCCTCGCCGGCGCACACCTCGACCCCGGCACACCACACAGCGGCCAGGAAGCGACAACCCCCGCCGTCCTTTCCTGATGTCCGCACTGTCAGCGACCTGCAGGGAATCCTCGACCGGTCGGCCTCATCGAGTCGCGCGGCTGTCCTGCGCGTCGAAGCGCCCTCGGGCCGCCTCGATTTCGTCCAGGTACCGGCGGGTCCACTCGCACATGCCGTTGACCGTAGCGCCCACTTGTCGGCCACACCGGAGAAGATCTCGCGGGCCAGAGAGTTGGCGCGCGTTACGTCTCCGTCCTCGGACGAGTGTCTGACCTGCTGGGTAACCACGGGGTCCCTCTCCGGCTACTGCCTCGTGCCGGCGACCAATTCGCCGGCCAGCAAGGCGCGTACCGCCTCTTCGACCGTTTTGCCGTACCCCTGGACGAGTTACGCCAATGCCTGGCCGGGATGAACCTCGGCGCCGGGACAGCCGCCATCAACGTCAAGACGCAGCTTCCCTCCAGCGTGACGCTCGTTGGCGGCGCCTGGCTCGCAGGCCAGCCGCTCGTGGCCGGTGCCGTCGCCGCCGGGTTCGGGCTGCTCGCCATCGGCCACACCTTCCGCCAGGCGCGCAGCACGGCCCTGGCCACCGCGGGCCCGGCCGCGTATCTTCTGCACACCGGGAACGCCCTCAGCCAGCGCCGCCTGCTGTCCCGCACCCTGCACCAGATGACCGGTATCGCGGGCCCGGCGGCGCGCGGCTGACGCCCGGCGCCCGCAGGAGCGGCCGCGCGGCAGCCGCCGGGCCGGGCGTACCGCCCAGAGGGGTGGCCGTGCCTGTTCGCAATGTCCGCCCGGATCCTGCGGCGGACGTCGCCGCCTTGCCAGTGCTGTGACCGCATAGGTTCGCCGGGTCGGTGTCGCTTCGTACACCCCAGGAGCGATCCGTGCTTCCGGGTGGCGGTGCCACCCGGAAGAAAAAGGGATTGCCTCGGGGCCAGAGCTCGCGTTGGCTGGGCAGCATGGCTGAACTGCGTACCGATCGCCTCGTCCTGCGCCGATGGCGTGACTCCGACCGTGAACCGTGGGCGGCGATGAATGCCGATCCCGAAGTTCGAGAGCACTTGGGCGACCTGCTTACCCGCGAACAGAGCGATGCCTCCGTGGCGCGATTCGAGACCGAGTTCGACCAGCGAGGCTACGGGTGGTGGGCGGTTGAGGTGCAGGCCACGGGCGAGTTCATCGGCTTCGCGGGCTTGGACGAAGTGGACGACGACGTGCCGTTCACAGGAGTGGAGATCGGCTGGCGGCTCGCCCGCTCGGCCTGGGGCCAGGGCTACGCCACCGAGGCCGCGCTGACAGTCCTGGCCCACGGCTTCGACACTCTTGAGCTTCCTGAAATCCTCGCTGTCACCACAGCCACCAACCTTCGTTCGCAGGCGGTGATGCGCCGGATCGGCATGACCCGGGACCCGGCTGACGACTTCGAAGACCCCACCGAGCCCGAAGGGCCACTGCGTTCGAACGTGCTGTACCGCATCGCCCGCAGCACGAGGATCTGAAGTTCTCACGCTGGGGTCGTTCCATCAGGCCGCGGGTGCGAGGGGGCGTCCACCCCAGCGGAGGCCCTTCTCGCTGCGTACGCGGGCGCGTTCCCTGCTCTGAGCGGCGAGCACGTCGGGGTGGCGGTATGTCGTCGGCAGCCGGTCGGGCTTGCCCTGCTTTGCCGGGTACAGCGTTTCGCCCGCGACGGGCCAGGGGACGACCGCGGCGATGGTCGGCGCGTATGTGCTGACCGGCGAACTGGCTGCCGACCGAGAAAACCTTCTGGCCGGTATCGTTCGCTACGAGGGCGAATTGCGCGACATGGGCGCAGCACACCGCCTGCTACAGGGGTTCATTGCCCTCTCGATCCGGTCCGGAGGGGCTTCCCGGCCTTCAGGTGATCCTGCTCGGGCAAAGGGTCGCTCATGAGAACCGTTTCTTTCATACGCCGAGCGAGGTCAGTGCCCGGCGAGTGACGTCGGCCGGGGCCGCGGCGATGACGTCATTGAGCGCGGCCATGGAGCACTGAAGGTCGCTGATGGCCTGGGCGATGCGGGCACGCTCCCGGTGGAGGTCGGCGAGCAGGTCCGAGCAGGTGGGGACGAGACGGTCGCCGGTGTCCCGCAGGCACGGCAGGACCGTGGCGATTAGTGAGGTGTTCAGGCCGGCGGCCAGCAGGCTGCGGATGCGGCGGACGACGGCAACGTCCTCTTCGAGGTATTCCCGGTAACCACTGGGGCGCCGCTGCGGGTGGAGCAGACCCTGCTCCTCGTAGTAGCGCAGCAAGTGCACGGCCACGCCGGTCCGCCGGGACAACTCACCGATACGCACATGGACCTCCTGATGATCGCGCGGACACTGCTTGCTCGACTTGACTCTCATACCGATATGAGACTTTAGCGTCTGCGGCATGAACGTGAACAAGCGTTTCGCGACGCTCGCCGCATTGTGCGCAAGCGTTTTTGTCGTGGGTACCTCGGAATACCTGATCGCCGGGCTGCTACCCCAGGTCGGCGAGGATCTGGACGTCTCCGTGGGCACCGCCGGGCAAGCGGTGACCGCATACGCGCTCGGAGTCGTGGTCGGAGGGCCGCTCGTGGCCCTGCTGACCTCGCGACTGCCGCGCAAGGGGCTCGCCATCGGCCTGATGCTGCTGTTCGCGGCGGGCAGCGCGATCAGCGCCGCGGCACCGTCGTTCGGTCTGCTCCTGCTGGGCCGTGTGGTGTCCTCACTCAGCCACGCCGCCTTCCTGGCCCTGGCGCTGGTGACGGCGACCCGGGTGGTCCCGGTCGAGAAGACGGGCTCGGCCATCGCCACCGTGGCCTCCGGCTTCACCGTGGCCACGCTCCTCGGAGTGCCCCTGGGGGCACTGCTCGGGCAGGGTGCCGGATGGCGGGCTCCGTTCGCCGTGCTGACCGTTCTGTCCCTGGTGGGCACCATGCTCCTGGCCGCCGTACTGCCCCGGCAGGAGGCACCGTCCACGCGACTGCGTGACGAGGTACGCGTGGTGGCACGTCGGCAGGTCATGCTCGCCGTCGCCACCACCGCGGTGGGCTTCTCCGGGGTCGCCACGGTGTTCACCTACATCGCCCCGCTGCTGACCCGCGTCTCCGGTTTCTCCGCCGGGGCGGTCTCCGGTCTGCTGCTCGCCTACGGCGCGGGCAGTTTCCTCGGCAACCTCACCGCCGGCAGGCTGACCGACAAGTCGATGAGCGCAACCGTACGCGGGGTCTTCGGCGGGTTGGCGGGGACTCTCTTGCTTGTCCCGTTCGCCGTGGTGTGGCAGCCCACCGCCGTGGCCGCCGTCCTGGCACTCGGCCTGCTCGCCACCGCGACCATCGCCCCGCTGCAGGGACTGATCCTGCACCACGCCGGCACCGCCCCGACCCTGGCTGTCTCCGTCAACGTGGGCGCCTTCAACCTCGGCGCCGCAGCCGGCTCGGTCATCGGCGGCGCGATTGTCGCCGTCGGCGCTCTGCGCTGGACCGGCCTGGCGGGGGCGGTGCTGAGCCTGATCGGACTGGCCCTCACCTATCTCGTCCTGCCCCGGACACGGACGTCGGCCCAGGACGCCGGACCCGAAGGCCCGATCGCCGCCTGATCCCTGTCCACCCACCTCGCAAAGGAGGTCGCCATGCACGCGATCCAGATCGCCCGCCACGGCAGGCCCGAAGTCCTGTCCATCCGGGAGGTTCCCCAGCCCGGTTCCAGGAGCCGACGAGGTAGTGATCCGTACCGCCGCCAGCAGCCTCCGCACCGCCGCCAGCAGCCTGAACCCGGTGGACTGGAAGACCCGCGCAGGGGAGGCCGGGTCCGAACTCCCCGCCACCCCGGGGTGGGACCTGGCCGGAGTCGTCACCGTCACCGCCACCGGCTACCCCGGCTACCGCCCCCGGAGACCATGTGTGAACGGCGCGACGCACGTGTCCGAGATGTGGTGGCAGGCGATGGCGCCCGGCTTGCCGTACCGCACAGACGTCGCACCGGACAGTTCCCACGCCCTGCGGTCATCCGCCATGCGGTGTAGGGGGCGGCTGCTCGGTGGGCTCACCGGCCGGTGAGCTGGCCGACAATGACGATGGGGCCTGGCGGGCCCTGGGTGAGGGGTTCGAAGACTGCCACGATGTGCAGCATCCGCCCCCTGGGGATTTCCCTCAAATCCGCCCTCGGATACGTAGCGACCTTCCTGCCCGCAGACCTCCTGCGGGCTCCTGAGCCCGCAGCCGAGAGCACACCGTTCAAGGGGCCGGCAGGAAACGGGGATTGCCCTACTGAGCAACTCACCTCGAGCGGTAGTGATTCCTTCCCTTTCTCTTTCCCTGACGTTCCTGTTGGTCGTCACACAGGCACGCTGCCCTTCAGCAGATCGGGCACCTCTGCCCCCAGGAGCGCCAGCAGGCGGGCGAGCAGTCCGTCCAGGTAGAGGCCGACTTCGGTCACTTCGGGACGGCCGTAGGAGGCGAAGTGGGACGAGGGCTGGTCGACGGCGAAGTGTGTACGGCCCTCGGCGTCGGCGTACAGGACCGTGCGCAGCGGCGCGTGGAGTGTCACGGCCGGGTCGTGGTGGTACATGCGCTGGGCGATCACCTGGTTGCCCATGAGGTATTCGGAGCATTTCCAGCCGGAGGGCGATGTGGCCATCAGGCTGGTCACGTCGACCTTCGAGAAGATCATGAAGCCGTACGGGGCGTTGATCTCGGCCTGTTCGCGTACGGCGTCCCAGCTCCCCAGCACGCCGAACCGGGCGAGGTCGATGGCGGGTACGAGTTCCTCGTAGCGGCGTACGGCGTCGTCGTAGGGCTGGGGGAGGAGGACGTCGATGCGTCGGGCGGGGTATTCGGTGTACTGGTCGGACGGAGTGCTCATCGAAGTCACCTGCTTTCTTTCTTGCGTCAACCGCTCTCGGGCATCGGCCTGCCCGCGGCGGCTGTGTCGGCCTCGTCGGCCTTGACGCCGTGGACGTCGATGGTGATGGAGGGGAGGTTGAGGTTGGTCGTGCCGTCGGGGTTACGGCGGAAGGTGCGTCGGCGGGTGGGGAAGACCAGGCCGTCGAAGGAGTGGTGATGGCCGCTGTAGTGGCCGACCAGAGCGCTGCCCATGACCTCGTTGACGTAGTCCATGCGCCGTTGCAGGCCGTCGGCGTCGAAGTAGAAGGTCTGCTCCAGGCTGTGTGTGGCCAGGGTGCTGGGATACAGCACGCGGAGACGGCGCCAGGTCTGGCCGGCCTCGTGCCACGGTTCGATCTCCCACGTCCGCACATCAGGACGGAGCAGGAGAATCGGTGTGGTGAAGTAGTTCCACAGGGCGTAGCCGAGGAAGTAGCCGAGGTGCAGCGCGTCCCACGGTGTGGAGCGCAGCATGCCGGTGAAGGCGGCACGTGGGTCTGGGCGTTCTTCCACGATCCGGCCGGCCTCGTCGCGCAGCACTACGCGTTCCGGCTCCCCGGTGGCGGGCACCCCGTCGAGCGCGGTGCCACGTGTGTTGTCGAACTCCACACTGAGGCCGGGTGCGGTGAACGGTGTGATCACGGCGTACTGCCGCCGGGTGTCCACGGTGATGGTCAGGTCACGCAGGGCATCGGACCAGCCTTTGGCGGCCCAGATCGGACCGCCGACGGACACGTCCGCGGTGACGGTGGAGATCCTGGACCACAGGTCCAGGCCGCCGTTCGCGTCGATGACGCGGTTGAGCAGTGCGTTCATAACAGGGGCCTTCCTTTCCCGCTTTCTGCCAGCCGCCGGCCTGCTCGCGGGGCGACCAGTTCCGGGGCGACCAGTTCCGGGGTGGCCAGTTCCGGGGTGGCCTGACCGAATTGGGTGGCATTCACTGCGGTGTGATGTCACCGGTCTACAGGGTGGGCCCGCGGAAAGTGCGTGCATTCGTTGTTATGGGTTTCTCGCCGTGTTTTTTTGCGAGGCGACTTGACGAATGCGTTGCCCACCCTCACAACGGTCGGCCTGTGGTTGAGCCGGGTTGCCGAAGCCGGCGAATGCGGTGCTGGGCTGGTCGGTCGTGAAGGCGGTGTGGTCATCGGCGTCCTCGTGGAGCGTGATCCGCAGGGCGCATATCTCGTCCCAGGTGGCCCGCGCCTCGGACAGCTTGGCCATCCGCTCGGTGCCGAGCGGCGGCAAGCCGAAAATGGCCCCTTCACACATCGAACGTAACCCCGTAACTTTCAATACGCAACCCACGCCCAGCCATGCCCGGACGCCAAAAAGACAACACACCCAGGCGCGCACCGGGCAGGGTCAGGACTGTGGTCGTGGGGGCCGGTAACGCAGGCCGTCGAGGAGGAGATCCAGCATGCGGGACGTCTGTTCACTTCGAGCGCTTTTGCGGGGTGCCGCCGACTGTGGGAGCAGGGATCCGCCCCCGAGGAGAGGTTTTGTCATCGGCCATTCCGTTTTCCACCCGGGCGACGCACTGACCCTGCCGTTGCGGCCCGTGGATAAACTGATCCTGCTGATCGGCTACTCGTCCCTGACCCGGACACCGGTAGCCGTACCCGCAGCCGATCTCGTCTACCGCGAACCGGGCGTACGCGGGTTCTGGATTGTCAACTGGATCCGAAGCGCTCCGCGACGGGAGATCGAAGCCGTCTGCGCCGAGCTCGCCGAACTTGTCGAACAGGGCAGGCTCTGCACCCCAGCCGAAGCGTTCTTTGCGTTCACCGACTACCGCAAGGCTTTCGGCCGGCCCGTAGACCGCAACGTGCCGTTAAGATCCTTTTCGACTTCGCAGGACGGGCTGACGCCTTACGGAGCCGGTTCGCGCACGGCGTCCGCGATGAGAGCAGGCTCCGGAGAGCGCCAAGGGCGCAGCCAGGCGATCTCACCACGTACGACCTGCCGGTCGCAGTTCTCGCAGAAGTGCCGCGCGTCAAGGGCGTGTCCGCAGAGGGAGTGCAAGACTCTCATGGGCTCGGCCGGTTCCGCAGGGGAGGTGTGTGCCTCGCCCCAGACAGCCAGCGCGTTCAGTACGGGAAGCAGATCGGCGCCCGCCCTGGTAAGGCGGTATTCGTGGCGCCCGCGCCCGTGCTCGTCACGGTAGGGCGTCTTGGTCAGCAGGCCCGCCTCAACCAGACGGCCGAGCCGATTGGAAAGAATGTTGTCGGCAATACCCAGCTCCGAGCGGAACTCCTCGAACCGCGTCATACCCAGCGTGGCATTACGCATGATCAACAGAATCCACCTGTCCCCCACCGCTGAGGACGCCCTTCCGATCGGGCACGGAACGCCTGAGTGGGGTGACTGCTGCATACTCATGTCCACTTCCTCGCGTGGCGACTTACTCTGACTTTCACAGTACAAGTCAGCGCTATGATCCTACGCCTTGTGCGGGCTTTGCTGGCGATGCATCCGGGGGTCGAACAGGAGGCTGGGCGATGAAGGTCGTCAACATCGCGACATATGTCCCGGACCGGGG
The DNA here is from genome assembly GCF_042890865.1 of Streptomyces sp. NPDC002018. NCBI lineage: Bacteria > Bacillati > Actinomycetota > Actinomycetes > Kitasatosporales > Streptomycetaceae > Streptomyces > Streptomyces sp. NPDC002018. The sequence continues at coordinate 32,068 of NZ_JBIASO010000010.1, read as the reverse complement.
AAAGATCGCAGCCGCACGCCCGAGCCATCGCCATTATGTGGCGCGGCTGATGGAACGCGGAAAGCTAATCGCCGGCGGCCCCTTCGCGGACGGCAGCGGCGCGCTGTTCCTCTACGAGGTGGCCTCGCTCGCAGAGGCTCAGGCAATCGTAGCGGCCGACCCCTACACCGCGTTCGGAACGTTTGCGAACTGCGAGCTGAAGCTCTGGGAAATCGCGGGAGCGCGTCCCGATCTGTTTCCAGCGGGCCCAGTGGCCTGAGACGCGACAACAGGCGAAGGTCAGATGGACAAAGGAAGCCTCAAGCTCACCCACGTGGGGCAAGGTGCCCCGAGCTACTGCCGGATGGGTGTAGAGCCCGGGAAGGGGCACCGGGAGGCCCGTCGGTGGACAGCGACCGTGGCAGCCGAGGCGAGGGCGTGGATCAGCTCGGGGTTGGGGCGCCGGCGTCCAACTGCCGCTCGATCTCCGCGGCCGGGAACGGCGTCTGCTTGCTCTCGGTGAACAGACGGCGGAAGAAGGAGTCCACGACGATGGTAGGGCGTGCGTGCCGGTCGATGATGGCCGTGATCTCGGGCGGGATGTCGCCAGGTCGCCGGCCCGCGATCCAGTCGTGCAGGAAGACTTCGCGTTCCGTGTCACCGCGGACGCCGTCGAGCAAGTGGTATTGGAGCAGGTGGCTCGCGGTGTAGCAGTGGTCGTACGCGAGGTGGTCCGCGAGGAAGTTGGACTCGTCCGCCGTAAGGTCGAAGCGGGAGCTCAGGGCAAGTCCGAAGTCGGCGAAATAGAGCTGGCGGCCATCGGTCAGGATGTTGTCGAAGTGAGCATCGAAGTGGACAAGTCCGCGAGAACTCATGAAGGCGGCTCCGTCCATCAGAGCTTCCTCCACCCAGCGGAAGGGCGAGCCGTCCCTGCCGTCCGGCCCGGCGGTTTTGCGGTGGTCGGCCAGCCATCCGGCGAGTGTGTGTGGCACGTGCTCCAAGAAGACAACCAGGCTGCACGAGGACTTGCCGATGGCCTCCAGCCGGTCACGAACGGCGGGCGATCCCTCCCAGTGAGTGACGGCCCCCTCCAGGCCCCCGAACTCGTCGGTGAATCCTTCGGGAGGGGAGTCAGGCAGAACCCGCCAGTGGTACATCAAAGGGAATCCCGCATACTCGCCGCCGAGAACCCAGTTCGTGGTCATGGTGTGCACGGCAAGCTCCCGCCAGGCGCCGAACCCGGCCGAGCCCACACCGTATTGGTAGAACATCGGCAGTACGAAGACGTTCGCCGTCGACCGCATGTTCTCCGGGCGCAATTCGGTGTCCGTCAAAGGGATCCGTTTGACGAAGACGCGCGTTCCGTTGACGTCCAGCTCTGCCGACCTGCCGCCGATGCCCGTCCCGAGAGGGGTAGCGGCTGCCACGACCTCCCCGAGCTGGTGGTCGCTCAGCAAGGAGAGCTGAGTGCTCACGGTCCCGTAACCGGCCAGGCGCGCGGCGCGCTGCAAATCCTGGTCCAGCATCGACGGCTCCTCGGTGCCCGAACCCAGGGCTTCGGCAGTCACACGTACGGCACCGACCCTATGTTGAAAAGGTCAGCGAAGTTCGGCCGTGCCGGGATCCGCAGGTTGCCGGCGCGGGCGACGGCGTGGTTGAACATGTCCGGCGGGCTCAGCTTCGGGCCCGGGACCTCGGGGATCGCCAGACTTTTGTGGCGGCGACGTTGACAGGCGGCTCGGTAGCTCGCTGGGCTCAGAACCCAGAGGTCACGTGGTTCAAACCCCGCCCCCGCCACCACGGGTAGTTCACAGAAATGCCCAGGTTGGCTTCACGGAACTCCCAGCACGGATTCGGCCGTGCCGGGAGTTCCCCCGGCGGCGAAGGCGCCGGCGGCCGACGCCACCAGGACCGTGGCGAGCGCGACGACCGACGTGGCCGACACCGGGAGCAGGGCCGCGCCGACCACGGCGCCACCGAGCATCGCGGCGACCGAGCCGAGCCGGCGACGGGCTTTCGCCCCGGGGCCACCGCCGAGGGCGCTGTCGGCGGTCAGCCCGATAAGGGTCACCGTCAGCACAGAGGTGTTGAGGTCGGGTACACCGAAGTGGCGGACCGTGCTGTTCTGGAGCCCGGCCGTCAGAGCGAGCAGTGCGATGGAAACGTACGCGCCACGCCCGCCCGGCGTGGCCTGCCCGCCGACGGTGAGCAGAGCGACGAGGGCGAGCATGACCGTCTCGGTGGTGAGGGCCGCGACCAGCCAGCGGCGCGGCCGGTGGGACAGCTGTGCGGCGATACGGCCGCCGGTGAGCGATCCCAGGACGAACCCGCCGACGGCGGTGGCCGAGGCGGCTACCAGCAGGTGGGCACCCGGTTGCAGGCCGGCACCAAGAAAGATGATATTGCCGGTCATATAGGCGACGAATACGTGTCCGAGGTGGAGATAGCTGAAGGTATCAATGAGTCCGGTCACCGCGGTCAGCGCCAGCATCGCGGCGACCGTCGGGCGGTTGCTGAGAGGGGAGGGGATGGCCATGGTGGCTTTCGTTTCGATGGACCACGGGGCAGGGAGGGCGGCGGGCCCCAGGAACCGGCGGGGCGACCGACGTCCAGGGGCCCAACCGCGCACGGCGGGCCACTCGCTCGGGTGCCCCGTCGGGCGGTGCGCCTCGTCGAGTGGCGTTCCAAGCGTCCGCCTCGCTCCTCATCATGTCCAACGATCACAAGTGTTGGACCCCATCGATTTGATCGATGGCTCTCCGTAGACTCACGCCATGGAAATCCGTGAGCTGGAGTACTTCCTCGCCTGCTGCGAGACCGGGAGCTTCACCGCCGCCGCCCGGAAGGCGCACATCGTGCAGTCCGCGATGTCCAGCGCGATCGCCCGGCTGGAGCGGGACTTGGGCGTAGCGCTGTTCGACCGCTCGGTCACACCCGTCGCTGTGACCGAGCACGGGGACGCCCTCCGCACCGCCGCCCAGCGTGTGCTGAACGCCGTGCGGAGCGCGCGGGACGAGGTCCACGCCGTCTCGGGCCGGGTACGGGGGACGGTCGTGCTCGGCAGTACGTTCAGCACGGGGCCCCTCGACCTCGCCATGGTGCTCACCGGCCTACGGACGCGCCATCCGGAGGTCGTTGTCCAATTGCGCCAGTCGTCGGCCGGCTCCACAGGCAACCTGCGGGCGATCCTGGACGGTTCGCTGGATGTCGCGCTGACGGCCAGCGGCGAGCGGCCGCCCGACGGGATCGTGCTCAGACCCCTGATCGAGGAGCCGTTGGTGTTCGCCTGCCGTGCGGACCACCCAATGGCCGGGCGGGCCACGATCACACCGTCCGACCTGTCGGCCGCGTCGATCCTGCGTTTTCCGCCGGGCTGGGGAGTGCGGCACACCGTGGACCGGGTGCTCGGCCCGGCGCAGGTGGCGACCGAGGTCGCCGACTACGGGCTTATGGCCAAGCTCGTCGGCGCCGGTTTCGGCACGACCCTGATGCCCGCCTCGGCGGTGGGCACCGGCGACGGCCTGTGCGTGATTCCTCTCCAGGCGCCGGATCTGACGTGGCAGCTGTCCGCGGCCGTCAGCGCCCGTCGCCGCCCCGCGGCGGCCACTGAAGCTCTCCTCGACGCGCTCGGCGCCGCGGCGAACCATGCCGCCAACTCCCGTAAGTGAACGGCTGTCCCGCAATCCGTGGCCGACCGCGCTCGGCGTCGACTCTGCTGCGCAATTCCCGGGCCATTTTCCCCCGGCCGGAGCGTCCCTGCCCGTCTCCTACGCCTCGACCCGCAATTCCGGCAAAACGCATAAAAGCGGATCTGCTCGACGTCTTCCAGGAGACCCGGCGCGACATCGTCTGCACCCATTTCCCCGCCGACCAGCACCTCGGCCACAGCGCCACGGCACGGGAGGTAACGACGGTGGCCCTGCGGAAGACCCGCAATCTGCCTTACGCCGGCAGCTCGTTCTGGCCGGCCTCCGGAGTCGAGCCTGCGGAGTGCGCCCGCAGAGCCGGGCAGGCATCCAGGTCCTGTTCCGCTACTACGCCAAGTCCCTGGCGGAAGCGCGCAACGCCGGAAATGCCCCGGAACTGCTGGTCAGAACTGGGATATCGGTGGGAGATACGGGGAGTTGGGGAGCGTTTCGACTCCCCGCTCAAGCGTTCGTCGTGAAGGGCGCCTGACAGGCATCTGCCCTGGTCAGACGCCCTTCTTCGGCGTCTAGAAGAAGCCGAGCTTCTTCGGTGAGTACGACACCAGCAAGTTCTTCGTCTGCTGGTAGTGATCCAGCATCATCCGGTGGTTCTCGCGGCCGATGCCCGACTGTTTGTAGCCGCCGAACGCTGCGTGTGCCGGGTAGGTGTGGTAGCAGTTGGTCCAGACCCGGCCCGCCTGGATGGCGCGGCCGGCGCGGTAGGCGGTGTTCATGTCGCGGGTCCAGACGCCCGCGCCGAGTCCGTACAGTGTGTCGTTCGCGGTCTTGATCGCGTCGTCGAAGTCACTGAACGATGTGACCGCGAGTACGGGGCCGAAGATCTCCTCCTGGAAGATCCGCATACGGTTGTGGCCCTGGAAGATGGTGGGCTGGACGTAGTAGCCGCCGGACAGTTCGCCGTCGTACTCGATCCGCCGGCCACCCGTCAGGACCTTCGCGCCCTCCTGTCGGCCGATGTCCACATACGAAAGAATCTTCTCCAACTGGTCGTTGGAGGCCTGTGCGCCGATCATCGTCGCGGTGTCCAGGGGGTTCCCGGGCACGATCGCCTCGGTGCGGGCCACGCCCGCCTCCAGGAACTCGTTGTAGTGGCCGTCCTGGATCAGTGCCCGGGACGGACAGGTGCACACCTCGCCCTGGTTCAGCGCGAACATGGTGAAACCTTCGAGCGCCTTGTCACGGAAGTCGTCGTCGGCGGCCCACACGTCGTCGAAGAAGAGGTTCGGGCTCTTGCCGCCGAGTTCCAGGGTGACGGGCTTGATGTTCTCCGAGGCGTACTGCATGATCAGCCGCCCCGTCGTCGTCTCACCGGTGAAGGCGACCTTGGCCACACGCGGGCTCGACGCCAGCGGCTTGCCTGCCTCCACACCGAAACCGTTCACGATATTGACGACGCCCGGCGGCAGCAGATCGGCGATCAGGCTCATCCAGAGGTGGATGGAGGCCGGGGTCTGTTCCGCGGGCTTCAGCACGACGGCGTTCCCCGCGGCCAGTGCGGGCGCCAGCTTCCAGGTGGCCATCAGGATCGGGAAGTTCCACGGGATGATCTGGGCCACCACACCGAGCGGCTCGTGGAAGTGGTACGCGACGGTGTCGTCGTCCAGTTCGCTGAGCGAGCCCTCCTGGGCGCGCAGCGCGCCCGCGAAGTACCGGAAGTGGTCGATGGCGAGGGGGATGTCGGCGGCGAGGGTCTCACGGACGGGTTTGCCGTTCTCCCAGGTCTCGGCGACCGCCAGCTCCTCCAGGTGCTCCTCCATCCGGTGGGCGATCCGGTTGAGGATATTGGCGCGCTTCGCCGCGGGGGTGGCTGCCCAGCCGGGCGCCGCGCCGTGCGCCGCGTCGAGGGCGCGCTCGACGTCCTCGGCCGTGCCACGGGCGATCTCGGTGAAGGGGCGGCCGTTGACCGGGCTGGGGTTCTCGAAGTACTGCCCGCGGGCCGGCGGGACGTACTCACCGCCGATCCAGTGGTCGTAGCGTGACGCGTACGAGACGATCGCGCCGTCGCTGCCGGGTGCGGTGTAACGGGTCATTTCGGTGGCCTCCCGGTTTCCGCGCCGCCCGCCGTTGGACGCCGCACGTCGACGGTAGGAAGCACTACGTTGCAATCAGGTTGCTGTGGGTTCATGTGTGCGGGTGCGGGTGCGGGTGCGGGTGCCGGGGTGCTTGTGCGGGTGCGTGTGCGTTGGACGAGCCAGTAGTAGGTGAAACCGCCGACGGCGACGATGCCGACGAAGAGGAGCACACTCCAGCGCGCATACCAGGGGAAGGGCGACTCCGCGTTGGAGACCGCCGGGCGCGGCCGGACGAGATCGACCGACATGCCGATTCCCCAGAGCACGGCGAGGAGATTGACGGGCAGCCCGAACCGGCCGAGTGAGAAGCGGCCTTCCTCCGGCCGCCAGGTGCCGCGGAGCCGTTGCACCAGCATCGGGAGGGTGACCATCAGATAAGCCATAGAGATCATGGTGATCGCGATGCTGGTGATGACCGAGAAGATCCGCGGCTGATTGATGTTGATCACCAGGACGCCGACGGCGACCAGTCCGATGACGATCGTGGGGATCACCGGGGTTCCGAAGCGCGGGCTGACCCGCGCGAGCCACGAGGAGGCAGGCAGGCAGTTGTCGCGGGCCATCTTGAAGGCCAGCCGGATGCCGGCCGCGTGTACCGCCAGCGCGCACACGGTGATGGCGATGACCACGCACCACAGCACGATCTCGCCGATGGCCGGATCGAGGGCGGAGACCATCACGAACTGGAGTCCGTCCACGGACAGCCTTCTGGAACTGAGATCGGGTACCGCCAGCAGCGCGAAGAGGAGGATGAGCCCGCCGATCAGGAAGGAGGCGATGAGCGCCCGCAGGATCGCGCGCGGTGCGCCGCGGCTGGGGTCGCCGGATTCCCCTCCGGGCGATGACGTCGTGTCGGATCCGGATCCGTACATCACATAGGCGGAGGCGAGCAGGGCCGTGAGACAGGCGCCGGCATAGCCGAGCGACTCGCCGACGCCGTAACCGGCCGTGCCGGTGCTCACCCCGGGACCACGGGTGAGCAGGGCGGCCAGGAGCGCGATCAGAGTGACGGCGGCGATCAGTTCGACCAGCGTCCCGGCCGAGTTGATACGGGCCATCAGCGTGACTCCGAACGCGTTGACGAGAGTGGTGAAGACGATCAGCCCCGAGCCGAGCAGTACGGCGTTGGCCGCGGCGTCGGTCCTGCCCGTGCCGGTCCCCACGAACTGGAAGAACGGCGAGATCTGCGGCAGCGTCATCTGGTACGCGAGGGCGACCGCGGAGAGGGAGACCGTCGTGGCCGTCAGCATCATCCAGCCGCCCAGCCAGCCGAGGTGCGGACCGCCGAGTGTCGCCGACCAGCCGTGGACCGGACCGGCGACGGGATGGCGGGCGGCCAGCTCGCAGAAACACAGTGCGACCATGAGCTGGCCGAGGAAGACCAGGGGCCATGACCACCAGTGGCCGGACCCGGCGAATTCGACGCCGAAGTAGAAGAGCAGGAAGGTGCCGGTCAGGATCGAGATGTAGCTGATTCCCGCGGCGGTGGTGTGGAAGTTGCCCGAGATGCGCTTGAGTTCCGGCTCACAGCTCAAAGCCTTGAGCGGGTCGCCGTCGTGCCGGCTCCGGATCTCCTCGGCGGTACGGAGGCTATGGGCGGGTCCTGCGGGTCCTGCGGGTCCTGCGGGGACGGTGGCTGCGGCGGGCGCGGCGTGCGCCCCTGGCGCGGCGGGTGCCGGGGCCTCGGTGGGCGGCGTGGGCAGGGATGTCTCCGTCGGCGAGGAGACGTCCGGGGGCACAGCGGGCCCGGGATGCGTGGGGCGCGGGGTCGGGCGGACGGGCGGAGGGTGGGCGGAGGCTGTCTCCGGGGTCGCCGGACCGGGCTCGGGAGATGCGGGGCTCGCGGCTTCCGTGGGGACAGGGTTCGGCTCAGGGGCCGACGCACCGGACTCGGGCTCGGGCTCTGGCTCTGGCTCCATGAGGGCCGGCTCGGGGGCGGACCCGCCGGCCTTGGCGGACCCGTCAGCCTTGGCGGACCCGTCAGCCTTGGCGGCCTTGGTTCCCGGCGCCGGAGGACTGGTCTCCGTATCAGCAGTTCCGGACTCCGCGCCTGCCGTGCCTGCCAGACCTGACTCCGTTTCTGCCGGACCTTCCGGACCCGCCGGGTCTGACTCCGCGTCTGCCGCGCCTGCCGGACCTGCCGTCTGTGACTCTGTGCCTGCCGTGCCTGCCGTGCCTGCCGTGCCTGCCGTGCCTGCCGTGCCTGCCGTGCCTGCCAGGCCCGGCTCCGTGTCCGCCGGGCCGGACTCCGTCCGGTCCTGCCCGGGTTCCGTGCTCACTCGAACCACCCCAGCGGCCTCGGCGAGAGATTGCGCCACACGTGCTTGGCCTCCCGGTACTCCGACAGTCCCGCGGGCCCGAGTTCACGTCCGAAGCCGGACTGCTTCATCCCGCCCCATTCGGCCTGCGGTACATACGGCTGGAAGTCGTTGATCCACACGGTGCCCGCGCGCAGCCGGGCGGCCACCCGGTGCGCCCTGCCCACGTCCTGGGACCAGACCGCCCCGGCGAGCCCGTAGACGGTGTCGTTGGCGAGTGCCACGGCCTCCGCCTCGTCGCGGAAGGTCTCGACGGTGAGGACAGGACCGAACGACTCGTCACGCACCACGGTCATGTCGGGAGTGCACTCGTCCAGCACGGTCGGCAGATAGTAATAGCCCTCACTGAGAGCCGGATCGTCCGGACGCGCGCCGCCGCAGCGCAGCACCGCGCCCTCGGCCAGCCCCGCCGCGACATACGCCTCGACCTTGGCCCGGTGCGCCGCGGAGATCAGCGGCCCGGTACGGGCGCGCTCGTCGAAGGGGCCGCCGAGCGGGATCGCGCGTGCCCCGGCCACCACGTCCTCGACGAAGGCGTCGTGCAGTTCCTCCTGGACCAGGAGCCGTGCCCCGGCCGAACAGACCTGGCCCGAGTGGAGGAACACGGCGGTCAGCGCGTAGTCGACGGCGGCCTCGTAGTCGGCGTCGGCGAAGACGACATTGGGGTTCTTGCCGCCCAGTTCCAGGGCGATCTTCTTGACGGTCGGGGCCGCCGCGGCCATGATCCGACGGCCCGTGGCCAGACCGCCGGTGAACGACACCATGTCGACCCGCGGATCCTCGCCGAGCGGCGCGCCCACGGTCGGGCCGGCGCCCAGGACGAGGTTCGCGACGCCATCGGGCAGCCCGGCCTCGGTCAGCAGCCGCATCAGGAAGACGGCCGTGTGCGGGGTCAGTTCGCTGGGCTTGAGTACGAAGGTGTTGCCCGCGCCGAGGGCGGGGGCGACCTTCCAGGAGGTCTGGAGCAGCGGATAGTTCCATGGGGTGATCAGCGCGCAGACGCCCACCGGTTCGTGCACCACCCTGCTGTCCACCCCGGGGTTTCCCGTGTCGATGACCCGGTCGGTGCCGCCGGTGGCCGTCAGCGCGCCGAAGTAGCGGAAGCAGCGGGCGACGTCGTCGATGTCGTACTCGCTCTCCACCAGCCGTTTCCCGGTGTCCAGGGACTCGGCGCGGGCCAGGACCGCCTTGTCCCGTTCCAGCAGATCCGCGACGCGCAGCAGCAGCCCGCCCCGCTCGGCGGCCGGGGTGGCGGGCCAGGGGCCGCGGTCGAAGGCGTCACGAGCCGCGACGATCGCGGCGACGGCGTCTTCCGGCCCGGCCTCGTCCACGGTCGCGATCAGAGTGCCGTCCGCCGGGCAGCGGATCTCGCGCACCTGCCCGCCGACGGCAGTGGTCCACCTGCCACCGATGAACAGCTCCGGCATGACGGCTCCTCCATATGGACACCCTTCGTGGTGCCCCGTGAACCGAGAGTAAGGAGATCGAGCCCACTCCGCAGTGCGAGAGACAGCCACGGGGAAACCGACAGAAAACGCTTCCTATCCACTGAACTGGGGGAAGGGGCCCCGTCGGCCCTTCCTGAGTGAGAAGCCTTTACACGCCCGGAGCACCGGCGTAAGACAAACCAAGAGATTGTCATGGTCCGCACAAATCTGGAGACGGAGAAGACACCGTGCCCCCACCGCCCCGCTCCGCCCGAGACGTGCCCGCCCCGTTCCCCCTCACCCGGCGGCGCGCCGTGTCCGCGCTCGCCGCCGTCGGCGCCGGGGCCCTGGTCTCCGGATCCGTGGCCTCCGCTTCCGCGGCCGTGGCCTCCGCCTCCGCCTCCGCCACGCCGCCTTCCTTCCGCCGCAGAGCACGCCTCCTCGGCGCCGAGCGGGTCGACGAACGCACCGTGAACCTGCGGATCGAGTCACCCGCACTCGGCCGCACCGCCAACGCCACCGTCCTGCTGCCGCCCGGCTGGGATGCCTCGCCCACCCGTCGCTGGCCCGTGCTCTATCTGCTCCACGGCTGCTGTGGCGGGGCTGGCTCCACCGGGTGGGGCAACGCCGCCGCCATCACCGCCCGCACACCGGCCCTGATCGTGACACCGGAGGGCGGTCCGGCCGGCTTCTACGCCGACTGGTGGAACCAGGGGCGGTACGGGGCCCCCGCCTGGGAGACGTTCCACCTCGGCGAGGTCCGCCGGATCCTGGAGCAGCAACTGCGGGCCAACGACCGGCGGGCCGTGGCCGGGCTGTCCATGGGCGGACACGGCGCGCTGTACTACGCGGCACGGCACCCGACGCTCTTCCGCGCCGCCGCGTCCTTCAGCGGGCTCATCAACACGGCGCGGTACACGACCGGCATCCAGAACATCGTCAGGGGCCAGGGACTCGATCCGCTCGATCTGTGGGGCGATCCCACCGCCCAGGCCGCCCTGTGGCGGGAGCACAACGCGTACGAACTCCTCTCGCGCCTGCCCCGCGGCTTTCCCGTGTACATCAGCAGTGGCAACGGCGAGCCCGGCCCCCTCGATCCGCCGGGCCGCACCCCCGACGCCCTGGAGGCGGTGCTCGATGTGATGGCGGGGGACTGCGTCACCCGCGCCCAGGCCCTCGGCCTGAATGTCACCGCCGACCGTTACGGTCCCGGCACCCACACCTGGCCGTACTGGGAACGCTCCCTCACCCGGGCGCTGCCGATGCTCGCCGCCGCCATCGGGGCGGCCTGACCGGCACGAGGTGGACCGGTACGGAGCGGTCCGGCGGCGGGCGGGCCGGTGCCGAGCGGACCGGCGCCGAGCGGACCGGCGCCGACCGGACCGGTGCCGAGCGGTCCGGTGCCGAGCGTCCGACGGGCGCGCGGGCCGGCGGCGCACGGTCCGCGTCACTGCCGCTGCCACGTGTCCAGTTCGCGTACGCGCGCGAGCGCGGCGGGGCGCTGCCGCACGGGCAGTACGGACGCGAGCGCCCGCCAGACCGGCAGATCGTCCTCGCCCCAGGGGCTGTACGCCCAGTCGGCCAGCAGCCCCGGATCGCCCCGGGCGATCAGCGCCGCGCGGAGCTGGTCCGCCAGACGCCGCCGCAGCCGTACCACGGTGGGCGCCTGCGAGCCGGGCAGCAGCGGCCCGTCGTACGCGCTCATCGCGGCGGCCACCGCCCCCGAGGCCAGTCGCCGTGTCACGGTGTCGAAGTCCGCGTCGACGCGCGCGGCCAGCCGGTACGGGCGGGAGCGCAGCAGCCCGGGGCCCAGCAGTCCGCGCAGCCGGGAGAGTTCGGCGCGCAGGGTGACCGGGTTGACGGACTCGTCCTCGTACAGTTCCACCAGCAGCTCGTCACCCGTCGCGCCCTCCGGACGCCGTGCCAGCAGGGTCAGGATCTCGCTGTGTCTGCGGCTCAGCCTGACCTTGCGGCCGGCCACCGCCAGCAGCGCCTCGTCGCGCCCCAGCGCCGACAGCCGCAGGGAGTCGGCGCCGGGCGGTGGCGCGAGCAGCGCGAGCTGCGACTCGGCGGCCCGCGCGACCGCGCCGACGAACGCCAGACTGTGGGGATGGGCCAGTCGGTCCCCGCCGGTGATGTCCACCGCGCCGAGCAGGCGCCCGGTGTACGGATCGTGGACGGGCGCCGCCGCACAGGTCCAGAGGTGGACGGGCCGCTGGAAGTGCTCGGCGGCGAAGACCTGTACGGGCCGGTCCACGGCGATCGCCGTACCGGGCGCGTTCGTTCCGGTCACGGCCTCCGACCAGCGGGCCCCGGGAACGAAGTTCATCCGGTCGGCCCGCAGGCGGGTCGCCGGGTGCCCCTCGACCCACAGCAGCCTGCCGTGTGTGTCGCACACCGCCATGAGATGCTCGCCGTCCATGGCGTACGCACCCATCAGTTCACGGAACAGCGGCATCACCCGTGAGAGCGGATGCGCGTCGCGGTACGCGGTGAGCCCGTCGTCCGTCAGCTCGACGCTCGCCGTGCCCTCGGGGCTCACCCGGGCGCGGGCGGAGCGCCGCCAGGAGGCGGCCACCACGGACCGTACGGGCCGCTCGACCCGTCCCGCCGTCGCGAACGACTCGTGCGCCCGGCGCAGTACGCCCCGGCGCTCGGCCGGATCGGCCCCCGCTTCCAGGGCCACCCAGGTGTCGGTCAACACAGCCTCCCCGGTCGGACGCGCCGGACCCGACCATCGTCGCCCCGGCCGCACCGCCCGGCAAGCGTCCTGGCGGCCGACAGTTGGTCTGTTGGTCTGTTGGTCTGTTGGTCTGTTGGTCTGATGCGTCCCGCGGGCCGTGGCGAGGCCACCGGCGGCCGGGGCATGGTCAGCCAGGGCACGGGAGCCGGGAATCGGGAGCCGGGGGCCGCGAGACAGGAGCCGCGAGCCCTGGAGCGGTCAGGGGACCGACGGGCCGCGTGGCCGCCGGGGCGGCCTGGCCGGTCGGATCAGCCCGTGGGCAGCACGGCCGCCGTCTCACGGAGATGGCGGTGCAGCCCGCGGTGCGGCTCACCGGCGGGCGGCAGCCACTCCTTGCGGATCTTCGCCACACAGGTGTAGTTGGTGTCGCAGACATTGGCGAGCGGAGCCTCACCGGCCTGGCTGACGAGCTGGTACGCGTCCAGCTCCGACAGTCCGTAGTCGCGGTTCAGCCACTGGACCAGATCGAGTTGGGAGATACGGAACGCGTCCTCCAGGGGCCGTGCGGAACCGGTCGACATGATGTGCGTGTCGGACTCGATACGCGGCCAGGGGGTCGCGACCCCCTTGAGCAGTTCGACGATCACCACCGTGTTCACGGCGCATTCGACGGCGACCCCGCAGGTCTCGCCCTCGCCCTGGCGGGCGTGCCCGTCCCCGAGACTCAGCAGCGCGCCCTCGACATTGACCCCGAGATAACAGGTCACCCCGGCGCGCATCTCCGGTGTGTCCATATTGCCGCCATGCGCGTCGGGCACGAGAGCGGACCGCACCTCCAGATTGGCCGGCGCCACCCCGACCGTGCCGTGCATCGGGTCCATCGGCAGCTCGATCTCGACATCGCTGTCGCGGGCGCTGAACAGACAGGTGCCGCGTGCCCGGTCGAGCTGCCACATCCAGACGACCTCGGGGAGCGGCGGCTGAAGCGTCGCGGTCGTATGGGTGGAGGTGAGCGCGCCGAAGAGCGGCACGGTCGTCGACGCGGCCCAGTCACGGGCGGGGCGGATCGACACGAAGTGCACGGCGAGCGTGTCGCCCGGCTCCGCGCCCTCCACATGGAAGGGGCCGGTCTGCGGATTGAGGAAGGGGAACTCGCAGACCTCGGACACCAGGTCGTTCTCGGACCGTACGCGGCCGGCGAAGCAGTCCTCGGTGAACAGGTCCAGGACCGTGCCCGGTGTGATGCGCGCGACGGGCGGGGCGCCGCCGAACGTCCAGGCGTACTCGCCCTTCTCGGGGCGTACGGTCAGGATCCTCGGGTCACTCATGGGCGGGCTGCTCCCGTTCTCGGCCGGCGGAGATGCGCGGCCCTCACCGTACGGCGACGGCGCACGGGGACGGAAGCAGGTGCGACCAGGGATTTCGCCCGGCCGCCCGCTCGCCCGCCACATGCCCCTCGACGCTCGAACGCCCCGTCCGTCTCATGAGCCCGCTGTCCGGTCCGCTCCAGCTCTCGTTCAGGTCTCGTTGAGCGCTTCCGCGAGGGCCGCCGCCGGATCGTGCTCGGCGGGACCCGCCGGGACCCAGCGGCCGCGTTCCTTCCGGTAGGGCCACCAGCGCCCGTCGTGTCCGTAGCGCAGTTGCGCCGGCGCGTCGGCGACGGACCAGCGGCCCGCGCCCATGGCGCGCAGCCGGGGCCGGTCCCCGTCCTCCCAGGCGGCGCCGAGAGCCGCCTCCGCCCGCGCGAGGGCCTCCGGCTCCGGACCCCGGTCGTCCTCCAGTACGGCGAGGGCGGCCGCGCCGCCGTACCGCCAGGCGCGTACGGCGAGGTCCAGCTCCGCACGCCGGCGACCGGTGCCGACGGCGAGCCGTGCCAGGAGGCGGGTGTCGGACGTCGCGGCGGCCAGCCGGACCCCGTCCTGATGGAGCGTCAACTCCCCTTCCAGGGGCTGCTGTTCATGATCGGGCGCGAGAGCTTCGGACAGCAGGCGCAGGGCACGCGCCGCCGCGTCCGCCGCCAGGAACTCCAGCGCGTCCGCGTCGACCCCGGACCCGGACGGCGGACCGGTCTCGGAGTACAGCGTCGGCGGCTGTCCCGGGGCCTGCGGTACGGGCGGGGGAGCGGGCAGCGGTGGCAGGAGGTCCTCGGCCGCGAAGGCCGTCACGGCGGGCACGCCCACCGCGTCGGACGCCGGCCCCTCGTGGTCCGGCGCCTCCTCGTCCGTACCGGCGGCCCGCGAGGCCCGCGCCACACTGCGCACCTGGAGTTCGTCGAGCAGCCGGCGCTCGCTCCTGCCGCGCATCAGGAGCAGCACGAACGGATCCTGGTCCAGCAGTCCGGCCATCTGGTAGCAGAGCGCCGCGGAGTGCGCGCAGTGGTCCCACGCCTCACAGCCGCACTCCGGCTCCAAGTCACCTATGCCGGGCAGCAGTTCCACCCCGGCCGCCGCCGCGTCCTCGACCAGGTGCGGGGGCATCTCCCGGTCGAGCAGCGCCGCGATATGGCCCGCCCGGTCCACCGCCATGTCCAGGAAACCGTCCCACTCCTCGTCACTCAGCGGCTGCCACAGCACATCGCTGCGGTAGCCCGTGCCGTCCCGCTCCTGTATGACCGCGGTGATCCTTCCCGGCCGTACGGTCACGGCGCCCACGGCGCCCGCGCGGGCATGCCTGCGCCCGTTCCTCAGCGGCTCGCCGTCGAGGGCGGTCTCCTCCAGCGCCTTCAGCCAGGCACGGCCCCACCAGGTCCGGGCGAAACCACGCCCAGGGGCGGTCGCCGGCGCGGTGAGGGTGCGCTCGGCATCGCCCTCGCGCTCCCGCGCGCTCCCGCTCATCGGACGCTCCCTCGCAGCTCCACCAGATCCGCCAGTTCGGCGTCGGTCAGTTCGGTCAGGGCCGCCTCGCCGGAACCGAGCACCGCGTCAGCCAACGCCTGTTTACGCGCCAGCATGTCGGCGATCCGGTCCTCGACGGTGCCTTCGGCGATCATCCGGTGCACCTGCACGGGACGGTCCTGGCCGATGCGGTACGCGCGGTCCGTGGCCTGTGCCTCGACGGCGGGGTTCCACCAGCGGTCGAAGTGGACGACGTGTTCGGCGCGGGTGAGATTGAGCCCGGTGCCCGCCGCCTTCAAGGACAGCAGGAACACGGGCACTTCACCGTTCTGGAAGCGGTCCACCATCGCCTCGCGCTCGGGGATCGGCGTGCCTCCGTGCAGAAACTGGGTGGCCACACCGCGCGCCGCGAGATGCTGTTCGAGCAGCCGCGCCATCTGTACGTACTGCGTGAAGACCAGCACACCGGCGCCCTCCGCCAGGATGGTGCCGAGCAGTTCGTCCAGCAGCTCCACCTTCCCGGAACGGTCCGCGATACGTGGCCGCTCCTCCTTGAGGAACTGCGCCGGATGGTTGCAGATCTGCTTGAGCCCGGTCAGCAGCCTGACGATCAGCCCGCGCCGCTCCATGCCGTCCGCCTCCGCGATCGCGGCGAGGGTCTCCCGTACGAGTGCCTCGTACAGCCCCGCCTGTTCGGCGGTGAGGGAGACGGCGCGGTCGGTCTCGGTCTTGGGCGGCAGCTCCGGCGCGACGCCGGGGTCGGACTTGCGGCGGCGCAGCAGGAACGGACGGACCAGTGCCGCGAGCCGCTCGGCCGCCGCCGGGTCGTCACCGCTCTCGACGGCCCGCGCGTACCGCGTACGGAAGGTGCCGAGGCGGCCGAGGAGTCCGGGTGTCGTCCAGTCGAGGATCGCCCACAGCTCGGAGAGATTGTTCTCCACGGGGGTGCCGGAGAGCGCGACCCTGGCCCTGGCGCCGATCGTCCGCAGCGCCTTGGCCGTGGCGGAGTACGGATTCTTGATGTGCTGCGCCTCGTCGGCGACGACCATGCCCCAGTCGGTGCCCGCGAGCCTCGCCGCGTCCAGTCGCATCGTGCCGTAGGTGGTGAGGACGAACTCGCCTGCCTCCAGGGCCTCCAGGTCGCGCGTGGCTCCATGGAAGCGGCGTACCGGCGTGCCGGGAGCGAACCGTTCGATCTCGCGTTGCCAGTTGCCCATCAGCGAGGCCGGACAGACGACCAGCGTCGGGCCGGCGGCCGACGCATCGGTCTGCCGGTGCAGATGGAGTGCGATGAGGGTGATGGTCTTGCCGAGGCCCATGTCGTCGGCGAGACAGCCGCCGAGACCGAGCGATGTCATCCGGTGCAGCCAGTGGAGACCGCGGAGCTGGTAGTCGCGCAGAGTCGCGGCGAGCGCCGCGGGCGCGCCGATCTCCTGTTCGTCGTCGCCCGCCCGCTCGGGGTCGGCGAGACGGTCGCGCAGGCGGGCGAGCCAGCCGGTGGCCGCCACCTCGACCCGGCGCCCCTCGACCTCGGTGGAGCCGGTCAGTACGGCGCCGAGCGCGTCGAGCGAGGTGATCTCGCGGTCCTGGCTCTCCCGGGCGCGCCGGGCCTCCACGGGATCGATGAGCACCCACTGCCCGCGCAGCCGGACCACGGGGCGGCTGGCCTCGGCGAGCTGGTCCAGCTCGGCGCGGGTGAGCCGCTGATCGCCCAGGGTGAAGAGCCAGTTGAAGGAGAGCGGCGCGTCGGCCGAGAGGGAGGCGGGCAGATCCGTACCGGTCCGGTACGGGCCGCCCCGGCCGCGGGCCGCTCTGTCGGTGGGGTGGGTGCCGTCGGTGTGTCCGGTGTTGCTGTCGCTGTCGCTGTTGCTCTCGGCGTCAGCGGTGGGGTCGGTGGGGCCGGTGTGATCGGTGGTGCTGTACTTCTGTCCGTCGGGGCCGGTCGCCCGGTTGGAGGGGCCGATGACCGCGCGTGCGGTCAACGTGCGGGCCAGTTCCCTGGGCCAGTGGACCTGGACGCCGCTCGCGGCGAGCGCCGTGGACGCCTCGCCCAGCAGATCGGTGACATCCTCGTCCGCGAGTTCGACGACGTCCGGGACGGCGGCCGAGAGCAGCGGGGCGAGCGGGGGCCAGGCACGGGCGGCCCGGCGCAGGGCGAGCAGCGCGTCCATCCGGGCGCGCGGGCCGAAGGCCGTACCGGTGGATCCCGTGCCTGACCACACGGCGCCGGTGTCGGCGACGACCGTGGGATCGCTGACGCTGTGCATCTGGAGCACGGCACGGAAGGCGGGCCCCGCGTCCGGTGCTCGGGCGTCCGCGAGGCCGGGCAGTTCGACACGCAAGGAGAGCCGTACCCCCGCGTCATGGCCGGCCGTCACCTCGGCCGTCCAGTCGCGCAGCCCGGGGAACCGATGCGCCGGCTCGGCGGCGAAAGCGGGCCCCGCGGCGGCGAGTTCGGCGGCCGGCGTACGGGGCAGCCCATCGACGACCGCGTCGAGGAAGTCCCTCAGCAGCCGCTCGGGCGCGGGCAGCAGAAGCGGCTCGGCGGGTGCCGTGGCGAGGGGGACGGCGTGGGCGGAGGGCGGCATCGAGGCGGCGAGCGTACGGATCCGCTCCAGATCCTCCCCGGTCAGCGGTCCGGCCCGCCATGCGTCGTGGTCCGTGGCGGTGAGACCGGGCAACAGCTTTCCCCGGGCCGCGAGTTGCAGCGCCAGCAGGGCGGCCGCGCCCCAGAAGGCCGTCGACGGCGACACGTCCGCGCGCACGCGGGCCCTGGTCAGCAGCGGAAGCGCCGAGGACACGGGCATCACGAGCGCCCTGACCGTGAGAGGGTGACCACAGGTGTCGACGACAACCAGTTCCTCCACGGAGCCCGGTGCGGCCGGCGGCTCCGCGCTGTCGGGATGCCAGTGGGCGATCCGGCCGGTGCGGGCGGGGTCCGCGGCGAGAAAGACCGTGGAACAGCGGGCGAGTTCGGAGATCCGGGAGAGCGTTGCCGCGGGGAGCCTGTGCACAGCGAGACGCATTCCTCAAGTTTGACTACTGCGGGTCGGAGCCGCCGAGGGTACCTCACCGCGAAGCCACGCGGGAGCGGCGCCGCCGTGACCCGACTCACGCCTTGGCCTACCGGGTGTAGCCAGCACCACCGTCGACCCCCGGGAGGCCCCCGTCTTTTCCGGGTGGTGGCCTCATGGCCGCAGGCGTTCCCTCCCCGTACGTTTCAAGAGGTCAGCGCAGTCTGCGCGGCCTTCTTCCCCCTCGACCTTCCCCTCGACATCGGCTACAGACCGGAGACCGACATGCCCCCAGCCGCCATCGCCCCGCTCGCGGAGCCCATACCCGACCCCGTGGCCGGCCGTGCGGGCGGCGGCAGCGACTTCGCGCCCCTGCTGCGGACGGTCAGGGAACAGGGCCTTCTGGAACGCCGGGTCGCCTGGTACGCCCGGGGGATCACCGTCAATGTCCTGTTCCTCGGCGCGATCGTCACGGGGATGGTGCTTCTGGGCCCCTCCTGGTGGACGCTGCTCCTCGCGCCGCCGCTGGCGGTCGTGTCGGGACGGATGGCGTTCGTCGCCCATGACGCGGGCCATGCCCAGATCACCGCCGACCGCGGAAAAGGCCGTCTGATCCAGCTCGTCCACGCCGACCTGCTGCTCGGAATGAGCCAGGAGTGGTGGAACGACAAGCACAACAGGCACCACGCCAACCCCAACCACATCGACAAGGACCCGGATGTCGCCGCCGACATCCTCGTCTTCACCCAGCACCAGACCGCGGGACGGTCCGGTCTGCGCCGCTGGCTGACCCGTCACCAGGCCTGGCTGTTCTTCCCGCTGACCACGCTGGAGGGCATCGCCCTCAAGGTGTACGGCTTCCGGGCCGTCTTCTCGGGGCAGGACGACGCCATGCCCGCCCGCAAGCGCGTGGTGGAGGGCCTGCTGCTCACGGCCCATGTCGCCGCCTATCTCACCCTGCTGCTGACCACCCTGAGCCTTGGCCAGGCCATCGTCTTCGCGCTCATCAACCAGATGCTTCTCGGTCTCCACCTGGGGATGGCCTTCGCGCCCAACCACAAGGGCATGGAGATGCCCGACCCGGAGGACGGCGAGAACTGGGGGCATCTGCGCCGGCAGGTCCTCACCTCGCGCAACGTACGGGGCGGGCTGCTCACGGACTGGTTCCTGGGCGGGCTGAACTACCAGATCGAGCACCATCTCTTCCCGAGCATGCCCCGCCCGCATCTGCGGCTCGCCCAGCCCCTGGTGCGTGCGCACTGTCTCGCGCTGGGCGTCCCGTACACCGAGACGGGGCTGATCGAGTCGTACCGGCAGGCGCTCGCTCATATGCACTATGTCGGCGAACCGCTGCGCGCGGGCGCATAGTGGAACTGGCGGACCCCGCCGCGCGTTCACCCAGCAGGAGCGGCCATGCCGCGGAGGAGGCGTCGATGTCGACAAGGACGAAGATCATCATCGGGGGAGTGGCCGTAGGCGTTCTCCTGTGGCCACTGATCGGATTCTGGTTCTCGCTGCTGGTGGTGCTCGGGGTGCCGGTGGCCGCGTATCTGATGCTGGACCCGTCGCAGCGCCGCAGGCTGCGCAGGATCAACCGCAAGGAGATAGGCCGCTGAGCCGGGCGCGCGGACGGAGCCGGGCCCGGTGCGGAGCATCATCTGCCGGGGCAGGGCGCTCGACCGTGCGCACAGCGCCCGACCGCGTGGGGCCGCCCGACAGTGCCCCTAGGCCGGGCGTACGGCCATCTCGTCGAGCGCGGTGAGCAGTGCGGGCAGTTCGGTGCCCCGGCCGACCGGCAGCACCTCGCCCGGCTCCTCGTCCAGCAGGACGAAGGCCATGTCGTCCGTCCTGGCGACGAACGACCAGCCGGGGCCGTCGGCGCGCAGCGTCCTCGCCTCGCCCGGAGCGAAGCTGGACCGGACCCGTCCCAGCGGCGGGGCCGTTTCCACATAGCCGCGCAGTTCCTTCAGCACGCGCCGCACCCCCTCGTGCGAGGGGGCTGCCGTTTCCCCGCGGTCGTGTGCGCTGCCGTCGCCGGTGCTCACGTTCTCGGTGCCCGCGTGCGCCGCGGCGGGGGCCGTCGTCGCCCCGTCATCCACCGCCCCGTCCAGCCGTTCCCGCCATGCCGCCCACTGAAGGGCTATCTCGTCGGCGCCGAGTCTGCGCTGCGCGGGGCCCCAGCCATCGGTGTCGGGCGGTGCGAGCGGGCGCCAGGCCCCCTCGCCGTTCTCGGATTCCCCGGAGGCGGGCTCCGGCTCCGGGTCGTGCGGGGCGGGCACGCCGGGCGCGCGCACGGCCAGGGCGACCGGCCAGCCCGGCAGCGCGCAGACCACGGTCCGCTCCCCTGGTGACAGGTCGTACTCGATCCCGCAGTCCCAGGACGCGATCGCGACGGCGACCAGCGAGACGTCGTCGACCACCACCGTCCAGCGGGCTCCGTCCCCGTCCTGGCCCATGACCAGGCCGTATCCCCGCTCGTAGGGGTCCAGCCCGAGGGCGGCGCAGGCCTCCGGATAGTCGTCGCCGAGGACTGCGGGGAACCGCGCGGGCGTGAGCAGCGCCGCGGTCAGCACGTACAGCGGGTCATCGTCCACGGAGTCGTCCGTTCCGGCCACGGCACCTCCCCATCCGATCCGTTGTCGGCGCACCCTAGCCAGTGGGCGACCCGGACGTCGAGAGTCCGGAACCAGCCGTGCGTCGCGGAGCGCCATCCGTCACAGAGCGCTGTGCGTCGCGGGACGCCGTCCGTCACAGGGCGGGCAGACCCAGCAGGCTCCGTGCGACGGTCTGCGGGGACTCGTCGCGCTCCCGGGCGAGCGCGATGACCGCCCGGCAGGCCAGTTCGCCGACACCGAAGCAGAGCGCCTCGGGCGAGACCCAGCCCGCCGCCTCGTCCGCTCGCTGCTGATCGTCCTCCACGCTCGCGGAGACATAGGTGGCGGCGGCCTCGAACAGATTGTGCTGCCGGGGGCGTGGCCGTGCGGCGGCCGGAGCGGCGGCACGGTCCGAACCGAGGAGCCTGCGTACTTTCTCGAACACCGGGTCCACCTTCCCCCTGCTGTCTGGCCCTGTCCGGCCGCGCCGTCTTCCGCGTCCGTCCCTCCGGTCCTCCAACGTACGTTCGGCTGCGCCTTCGCAGAAGACCTCGCGGCCTTTAACCCGCCCCGCCCGGCCCCGCCGGGCCTCGCGTCAGTCCTCCTGGCGGACCGCCAGAGCCAGAAAGCGGGAATCCTCGTCGGTGTACGACTCCAGCCGCCACCCGGAACTCGCCAGCAGGGGACGGAGCCGGGGCTCGGCGCGCAGATCGTCGTCCGTGATCCGCCGTCCCTGCCGGGCGGCCAGCGCGGCACGGCCGAGAGGATGGAACAGCGCCAGCCGGCCGCCGGTCCCCACCACCCTGGCCAGTTCCCGCAGATTCTCCGCGGGGCGGGGGAGATGGGCGATCAGCCCGGCGCCGAACACCGCGTTCAGCGAGCGCGGGCGCAGCGGCAGCCGGCCCACATCGGCGAGCAGCAGCCGCCCGCTCCGGTCCCGCCCGGCCCGTACCGCCTCCGCCAGCATCTCGGGGGTCAGATCGATGCCCAGCACCGTGCCCCGGGGGCCCACGGCGGACCGCAGCGGCTCCAGCGCGCGTCCCGTCCCGCATCCCGCGTCCAGGACCGCGTCGCCGGGACGCAGTCCGAGGCTGGTGACGGCGGCGGCGTAGGCGGGAGCGTCGTCCGGGAAACGGGTGTCCCAGCCGGCCGCCCTCGCACCGAAGAAATCCCGGACCTGTGTGTGATCGTGGGCCATGGCCGCATGATCCCGTACGGTCGGCCGACCCGCGAGGCGCGGGGTGTGGGAATCGCGCGCGGGGTGCGGAAATCGTGGCGGCCCCCGGTCGGCGGCGTCCCCCCTGCCCCCTGCCCCCTGCTCCGCCCCTGCTCCGGGCGTCCACCGGTCCTACGTGTGTTCATCCCTCGGCGGGACCGGCACCGGGACCGAGGGCGGTGCGGGGAGCGGGACCGGCGAGGGGATCGGCGGCGGGGGCGGCGGGACCCGTGGCGGGGTCGCTCTCCCGCGCCCGTCTGCGTTCCCGTGAGGCGCGGAGATTGGCCGCGTTGCCGCAGACGCGTACGTCGTGCCAGACACCGCTGTTGTTGCGTGAGGTGTCGTAGAACGCCGACCGGCACTCGCTGTTGCGGCACAGCTTCAGCCGGGCCCAGACGCCGGCCCGCTGGGCGAGCAGCGTCTCCGACCAGAGCGCCGCTTCGAGCCACTGGGCCCCCCGGCCGGACGGGATCATCCGCACCTGGCCCCGGGAATCGGGGGCGAGCCGCACCCTGGCATCGGGCTCCGCCCGGCCGGCGGCCGGCGTGCCGTCCCCCGCCATGGCGACCAGCTCCTCGAAGACGGACCTCAGGTCACGGAGCGTGGCCGGGTCAGACGCCGACAGCGAGCAATCGGGTACGTCGAGCCCCCGGACGCGGGCCCATGCCTCGGCGGCGCCGGTCAGCCACTCCTCGGCGGACTCGTGGCCGGCCAGCAGATCAGGTGCGTACTCCTTGATCCCCCGTGTGTTGAGGAGCTCCTGCACCAGCGCGAGTCCGTCGGGAGCCTGACGTACGCGATACCGCTCACTGGCTACCCAAGACATAGCCGAACTCTACTTGACTATGTCGCGAGAGGCGAGCACGCTGAACGACAGAAGCAAACCGATTACGCCTATGTCATCGTGAACGCATGCGAGGAGAACGTCATGACCACCGTCAGTGGAGCAACCGTCCTGGTCACCGGCGGCCAGCGCGGACTGGGCCGCGCCTTCGTGCAGGAACTGCTGGAGGCGGGGGCCGCCAAGGTGTACGCCACCGCCCGCACTCCCGTCGCCGATCCCGACCCCAGGGTCGTCCCCGTACCGCTGGAGGTCACCGACGCGGACTCGGTCGCCGAGCTGGCGCGCATCGCGGACGATGTGTCCATCGTCTTCAACAACGCCGGGATCGGGGGCGCCGGCCCGCTGGTCACGGTCGACCTGGACAGCGTGCGGACGCTCTTCGAGGCCAATGTGTTCGGTGCGCTGAGGGTCGCTCAGGCCTTCGCCCCGATCCTGGCGGCCCAGGGCGGCGGCGCGCTGGTCGACATCCACTCCGCGCTGTCCTGGGCGGCCGGCAGCGGCGCCTACGGGGCGACGAAGGCGGCCTTCTGGTCGCTGACCAACTCGCTCCGGGTGGAACTGGCCCCTCAGGGCACCCAGGTGGTGGGTGTGCATCTCGGCTTCACCGACACCGACATGATCCGGGCGCTGGACGTGCCCAAGGGTGATCCCCGGGCGGTGGCGCGCGAGGTCCTCGCCGCGCTGGAGAAGGGGGAGAGCGAGGTGCTGGCGGACGACACCAGCCGTGCCTTCAGGGCCGCGCTCGCGGGTCCGGTCGAGGGGCTGAGCCTGCCGACACTCCTGTGAGGTCCCTCGGTGAGGCCTCTTCGGCGGACCGGGCAGCCGGACCGGACGCCGATACGGCGGACGTGGCCGACGTGAGGCTCCTCGGCCGGTGACGGACGGCTGATGGCCGAGGAGAGAGTGGGTCCCGGCCCCGGCGGAATGCGGGGCCGGGACCCGCCTCGTTCTGTGTCGTGCGGCCTGTCCGGCCCGCCGGTCTGCTGTCCGGCCCCCCGCTGTCCGGCCCGCCGTGCGGGTCCGCCTCGGCCGCACGGGGCCACTGCCCGGTCCGCCTCGGCGGGCTCGGGCTCGCCGACGCGGTGCGCAGGATCAGTCCGCCACGGCCGCGTAGGCCGAGACCTTGTCGGCCTTGAGGCGCACCACCAGCTCACCCGGAACGCCGTTGCGCTCCCCGAACTCCTCCGCGCGCTCCTCGCCCATGTACCGTGCCGCGATCCGCGTGGCCCAGGCGCGCAACTGCTCCGGCTCCTCGTCGATTTCGGCCCGGCCCTGGATCACCACGAAGGCGAACGGCGGACGTTCGTCGTCCACACACAGGGCTGCCCTGCCGGTACGCAGCAGATTGCGTCCCTTCACGGTCTCCCTGCCGGTGTTGAAGACAAGATCGTCTCCGTCCAGTACGAACCAGACGGGCGCGATGTGCGGGCTCCCGTCGGCCCGTACGGTCGACAGTTTCGCGGTGCGTGTCCCCTCGGAGACGAAGGCCTGCCACTCGTCCTTGCTCATGTGTGTCGCCATGACCGCATTTTCCGTCGGGCACGCGCCCCGCGCGATACGACGCCCCGGGTGTGCGCCGGGGCCCCGAGGAGCGGGGAACGCTTGCCCGGGAGCGGCGGGTGCGGAAGGCTACGGGGCGTTGCGAGCCATGGCGAACATCTGAACGGGGAGGAGCGGCAATGCCACTCGAAAAGGGACTTGACTGGCTGTTGGACGACCTGACCGCGCGGGTCGAGCACATACAGCACGCGCTGGTCCTGTCCAACGACGGTCTGGTGACGGGCGCCAGCGTGGGCCTGGCGCGTGAGGACGCGGAGCATCTCGCGGCCGTCTCGTCGGGACTGCACAGCCTCGCCCGTGGGTCGGGGCGCCACTTCCGGGCGGGACAGGCGCGCCAGACCATGGTCGAGTTCGACGAGGCCCTGCTGTTCGTCACCGCGGCCGGGGACGGCAGTTGTCTGTGTGTACTGGCCACGGCGGAGGCCGATGTCGGCCAGGTCGCCTATGAGATGACGCTGCTCGTCAACCGTGTCGGCGAGCATCTCGGAGTCGCGGTCAGGCAGTCGGGACACACCAGTCTGAGCGGCCTCTGAGCTGCGTCTTTCCGCTCGGCCCGGGAAGTTGTCCACAGGCCGGACGGGAATCGCGGCTGTCGCGCTACGGTCGTCACCGAGAGTGATAACGACTCACGGGGGAGGACCACCATGTCCGTCAGCGATGCCCAGGGCGCCCTTTCGATCCGGCGCCGGGGCCACGATCAGAGGCAGCACCGGAACCGGGATCAGGATCAGGCTCCGAGCCGGGTCCCTCACGGCTCCATGGAGGGCGGCCCGCCGAAGGGCGACCCACGGAAGGGCGACCCGCTGGAGAGCGGCGGCCCGCCGGCGAGTGGCGCCGCGGAGGGGCCGACGGCGACCGCGGCCACCGAGGCCACGGCCGGAGCGGTGCGGTCCGCGGAGAAGAAGCCACGCACCGTCGGTGTCGTACGGGCCGCGCGGGAGCTGGAGCTGAAGCGCGGAGAGTTCGAGCTCGCCGCGCAGTTGGGCCATATCCGCACCCTCGCAGGGCCGGGCGCCGGACGGCGACAGGTCAGCCGGCAGGAGATCGACCGCCTGCGGGCGGCGGAGGGGTTTCCGGAGGCGCTCCGCGAGCGGGCGCGGACGGTGGGGACGGCGGAGGGCGCGGAGCTGCTGACGGTCAGTCCGGGCCGCTTCACCCGGCTGGCACGGGCGGGCTTCATCGTGCCGGTGAGATTTTATCTCAACCGGTATCGCGCGATCGTCTGGCTGTATCCGGCGGACGAGGTGCGGACGTTCGCCACGAGGGAACCGGCCCTGCTCACCGGCCGGCTGCCACGGCCGCTCCGCCTCGGTGCCGATCCGGAGGAGGACCGGCGTCCGCGCACGTGGCGGGGCAGACGCATCGGCCATCTGCTGCGCGAGAGCGGGGATCCCTGGGAGCGCGCGGCCGTCGTGGGCTGTGTGCTGGATCCGGCCCTCCTGGCCGAGCTGGTGCCCGATCCGCACGAACGCGCCTATGTGAACCGGCTGCGGCCCGACCTCGCCCCCGGCCGGCCGGAGTCGGACGCCGCACGGGCGACGGTCCGCCCGCTGCTGGTGGCCGAGCACCCGGACGAGATCCGATGGCACCGCGCGAGCCTGGACACCTTCCTGGCGGAGGCCCGGCGCACCCGTCCGGCCCCACGTTCCGACGGTCCGGGCGAGGACGGGGCACCGCCGAGGGCGGAGAGGGTGCCCGCGCCATCGGGCGGGGACGGCCGCCGGGGTCTGCTGGGCCGGCTGCGGATCGGCGGGGAGCGCCGCCTCCGATTCAGAAGGACGGATACTATCTCCAAGGAAGCATGCAGTTCAGCTCGGTCGGACCTGTCAGATCTGGCAGAGCTGTCAGGTTCGCGGGACGGGGGACAGAGTGGCCAAGAGTTGCACCACGGGCCGGCACACCGAGCATGATGTCTACGCGGCACAGTGTCCGTGCCGTGAAGTGCTCGATCTGCTGGCCAACAAATGGGCCGCACTCGCCATCGGCGCGATGGAGGACGGTCCGCAGCGCTTCGGCGCGCTCCAGCGACGGCTTCAGGGGGTCAGCCCCAAGGTGCTGACCCGTACGCTGCGCCGGCTGGAGGACCACGGATTCGTCGACCGCACCGTGTATCCGGCTGTTCCACTCCATGTCGAGTACGCGCTCACCCCGCTCGGCCACAGTGTCGCCGAGCCACTCGGACAGGTGCGTGCCTGGGTGGAGAACCATCTCGACGAGACAGGCCCGTCCGGTGCGGAGGACCGCGCCGATGCCACGGACAGCGGGGCGGTCAGGGCCGGGCCTCGCCGGTGACGACGGTGCGCTCCGGGGAGAACTTCCCCCAGTTGCCGTCGGGCAGCTTGGCGCGGAGCTTCACCCGGTAGGTTTCGCCGGCCTTCTTGCTCAGAAACACGCTGTAGGTGGCCCGGCCCTTGGGAGCCTCACCGCCCCAGATCAGGGTCGTCGCGAACGTGCCGTCGAGATAGATCTGGTACGAGGGGACGTCGGTGCCGGTCTCCGGCGCCAGCCAGGACATATCGACATAGTGCGCGCCGTCGGCGGCGTGTGTCCCGGCCCGGAAGTCGATCGGGGCGGTGTCGGGATCGTCGCCGGGGCCGCGGGGGGTGGTGATCTCGACGGCGCTGCTCTGGGGAGAGGCGTTGTCCGCCGCGTCCCGGGCGGTGACCGTGAAGCGGTAGTGGGTGCCCGGCCGCAGACGGGTGATGTGCGCCGTGGTCGCGTCGCCGGCCACGCTGTGGATCTTGGAGCCGCCCTGGTAGATGTCGTAGGAGGTGATGCCCTGGTCGCCGGTGGCCTCGGCCCAGCTCAGCCGTGCGGCCCGCGCGCCGTCGCTCTTCCCCGCCAGCTTCTCCGGGCGGGCCGGTGCTTCCTTGTCCTCCGCGACCGCCGCGGGGGTGGTGACGGCTATCTCGCCGCTCCGCGGTGAGAAGGCACCGTTCTCGGTCCTGGCGCGGACGGAGAAGGTGTACGCGGTCGACGGCTTCAGCCCGGTGACATCGATCATGGTCTTCTCGGCCGGGACATCCTTGATCTTCGTGGCGCCCCGGTAGACCTCGTAGCCCTTGATCCCGGCCTTCTCCGAGGGCTGGTTCCACATGACATGGACCGAAGTGGCGCTGCCCGCCTGGACCGTGAGCCCGGCGGGTGCCGAAGGCGCCTTCTTCTCCTCGTTGTTCGAGCCGCAGGCGGCCAGTGTGAGTACGACGGCGGACGTGAGCGCGGCAAGACTGACGAACCTGGACATGGCCGTGTCCTCCACCCGGGGGCAATGGTCTAGACATATATGGCACAGGTGTCGCGACCACATCAAGGGGGAGGGATGCATTCGTTCCCTGACCGGGGTGTACTCCGACCCCGGTCAGGGGCGTTCATACGCTCGCGAAACCGGTTATATCCGGTGGACGAGCTGGGTGCCGAGTTCGTAGCGGGCGCCGACGATGGCCAGCTTGCCCTCGGCGACCTTGGCCGCGAGGTCGGGCTCCGCGGCCAGGAGCCCGGTGACGCGGCTGACATTCGCGGTCACGGTCGCGTCCACGCGGGCGTCGCCCTCCTGGGCGTGCACGATCGCGGGGCGGATCTGGTCGGCCAGATACTGTATGTGGGACGGGAGTTCCTCGCCGGACTCCTCGGCGTGGACCGCCGCGGCCACGGCGCCGCAGGACTGGTGTCCGAGGACGAGGACCAGCGGGATGCCCAGCTCCAGGACGCCGTAGGCGATGCTGCCGAGGACGGCCTCGTCGAGGACCTCGCCGGCCGACCGCACGGTCATCAGATCGCCGAGACCCTGGTCGAAGACCAGCTCCGGGGGCACCCGGGAGTCGATGCATCCGAGGACGAGGGCGAAGGGGTGCTGTCCGGAGACAAGCGCCTGGCGCACGGTCTCGGTCTCGTGCGGGTGCTGCTCCCGGAAGGTCCGCCAGCGCCGGTTGCCGTCGGAGAGTTCGCGGAGCGCCTCCTCCGGGGTGGTCGGACGAGGGCGGGGCGCGGGGCGGCTCGTGGCACCCGCGGAGGGTGCGGCGACGGCTACGCCCGCGGTGGCCGCGCCACCGGCGAGGGCCGCACGGAGCAGTGTGCGGCGGGGTGTTCCGGTGGACGCGGTGGCGTTATTCGCATGTCTGGTCGATATCACGGCCGGAGACTATCCAGGGCATCCTTGGGCATTGGCTTGGCTTGGCGCACTATTGACCCTCTCTTGAATCAACTGCACCAGATGTATCGGGGATTGTGCGCAAATGCGGACGTAGTTCAGTCGCTGTTCAGCCATTCTCCTTGAATCGAACAGGCGGTCTCGTGAGCATGGTTGCTCCGGGTGTGGCAAGGATTCACGGCGGGCTGTGATTGCATGGTTCGGTGAATCGACAGACGATGCCGAAAGCCGAAGACATCCCGATCTGCGATGTCCGGCGGCGCGGCGAGGGCGATCTGGGCGATTGCCTCCAGGTGCTCGCCGATGTGCATAAAGTTGACGGATATCCCGTGAACTGGCCCGAACGTCCCGCCGACTGGCTGGCGGGGCCCGCGCAACTGGCGGCCTGGGTGGCCGAACTGGACAGACAGATCGTCGGCCATGTCGCTCTCGCCCCGGCCGGCGCGCACGATGTGGCCCCCGCGCTCTGGAGCAGCCGGGCGGGGACGGCCGTCGCCGACACCGCGGTGCTCAGCCGCCTGTTCGTCTCCCCGTCGGCGCGCGGCCACGGGATCGGCGGTCTGCTGATGTCCCAGGCCACGCGGGAGGCCCGTGAACGCGGGCTGCACCCCGTACTGGACGTCGTGGCCTCCGACTCCGCCGCGGCCGCGCTCTACGAGCAGCTCGGCTGGAGCCTGCTGGCCGTCGTCGACCAGCGCTGGACTCCGGACCAGACGGTCAAGGTCCACTGCTACGCCGCGGCCTAGGACGCCATCGGCCCAGGCCGCCATCGGCCCAGGCCGCCATCGGTCAGGACGACTTCCGCGGCTCCCGGTGGGCTCCCCGGCGGGTTCCGGCGCGGCTCGGGCCGGTGCTCCGATGCTCCGTCGCAACCATGTCGTCGCCGCTCCGGTGGGACGGGACCGCGCGGCCCCCCTCCGAGGGCCGCCCTCCGGTCAGCGCCCGCGCCGGTCCAGGCGGCGTGTCGAACGACGGACCACCAGTTCCGGCTGGAGCACGACGGAGTGGTGCCGGTGCCGCTCCGCGTCCGGGCCCGTCTCGTCCATCAGCATCTCCGCCGCCGCGCGCCCCATCGCGTCGGCCGGCTGCCGCACGGAGGTCAGCGGTACGACGGCCGCCGCGGCGAACTCGATGTCGTCGTAGCCGACGATCGACACATCGCCCGGGACATCGACCCCTGCCCCGTACATCGCCTGGAGAACACCCAGCGCGAGCAGGTCGTTGGCGCAGAACACGGCGGTGGGACGCTCCGCGAGACCCAGCAGCCGCGCCCCGGCGTCGATGCCCGAGGCGACATCCAGGCGCGCCGACTCGACCTGGCGCAGGGCCTGTTCGGGCAGACCGGCCTCACGCAGCGCGGCCAGCGCGCCGGTACGCCGGTCCCGGCACTGGGGAAGGGACATCGGACCGCTGATATAGGTCACGGACCGGTGCCCGGCCGCCAGCAGATGCCGGACGGCGAGCGCACCGCCCGCCACATCGTCCACCGAGACGGAGCATCCCTCGGCGGCGGGCACGGCCCGGTCGACGTGCACATACGGAATGCCCTGCCGCGCGAACTCCCGTACGGTGCTGCCGGACGTGTCGGTCGGGGTGAGCAGCACTCCCCGTACCCGCTGCTCCGCGAAGAGCGCCAGATACTCCGCCTCCTCGGCCGCGCTGCCCGCGCTGTTGCAGAGCATCACCCCGAGTCCGGCCTCGCGCGCCGCGCGCTCGGCGCCCTTGGCGACGGCGACGAAGAACGGGTTCGCCATGTCCAGCACGAGAATGGCCAGGATCCGGCTGGTGCCGACGCGGAGCTGGCGGGCCGTCTCACTCCGTACGAAACCGAGCTGTTCGATGACGGCGCGGACCCGGACGAGAGTGTGTTCCGACACCTTCTCGGGCCGGTTCAACACATTCGAGACGGTCCCGACCGAGACTCCGGCCAGCCGGGCCACGTCCTTGATGCCGACCGTCTGCGCCACGCGTTCCTGCCTGTTCCGTCACATCCTCTGGGGACCTCTGTCCGGTAGGACCATCATATGCGGGGTATGCCCCTCGATCAGTGCCGCGGCCCGGTCCCAGTCGGCCCGGCCGCCGGCCGGTTCGAACCGGCGCGGCTCCAGCGTGGCGCGCAGCAGGGCACGCAGTTCCGGGAGACCGCCGCGGACCGCTCCGGCGGCACGTGCCTGTACGAGCACATTGCCGAGGGCCGCCGCCTCCGCGGGCCCCGCCACCACCGGCAGGCCGCAGGCATCGGCGGTGAGCCGGCAGAGGAGTTCGTTGCGGGCCCCGCCGCCGACGACATGCACGGTGTCCACGGTCCGGCCGGACAGCCGCTGGGCGTCCTCGATCGCACGCCGGTGCGCGAGGGCCAGCGAGTCCAGGACACAGCGGGTGATCTCGGCCGGCCCTTCCGGCGGCGGCACACCCAGGCGGCGGCACGCGTCCGCGATCCGGCGCGGCATGTCGCCGGGTGCGAGGAACGCGGGGTCGTCGGCGTCGACGTAGGACCGCAGGCCCGGCACCTCGGCGGCCTCGCGCAGCAGCCGGTCCAGCCGCCGCGGTGTGCCGGCGGCCTCCCAGGCGCGCAGGCACTCCTGGAGCAGCCACAGGCCCATGATGTTGCGCAGATAGCGGACGGTGCCGTCCACGCCCAGCTCATTGGTGAAGTTGGCCCGCCGGCTCTCCTCGGTGAGAACGGGCGCGTCCAGTTCCAGCCCCGCCAGGGACCAGGTGCCGGTCGCGACATACGCGAACCGGTGGTCCGTGGCGGGGACCGCCGCGACCGCGGAGGCCGTGTCGTGCGAGCCGACCGCCGTCACCGGCACAGGGCCCGGCAGCCCGGTCTCCGCCAGCACCTCGGGCAGCAGCTCACCCGCCGGGTCACCCGGTCCGCGCAGGGGCGCGAAGAGCGTGAGATCGATGCCGAGCGCGTCGGCGACGGACCGGGACCAGCCGCGGGTACGGGGGTCGACGAGCTGGGTGGTCGAGGCGTTGGTGAGTTCGGTCCCGGCTTCACCGGTGAGCCAGTACGCGATGAGGTCGGGGATCAGCAGCAGCCGGCGCGCGGCGCCGAGGGCGGCGGTGCCCCGCGCCGCCGTGAGCTGGTAGAGGGTGTTGAACGGGAGGTACTGGAGGCCGGTCGCCGCGTACAGCTCGGCCGGCGTCAGCACCGCGCCCACGAGCGCCGCCTGGCCCTCCGTGCGCCCGTCGCGGTAGTGCACGGGATTGCCGAGCAGCGCGCCGTCCGCGTCGAGCAGTCCGTAGTCGACGGCCCAGGTGTCGACGCCGACGCCCGCCGGCGCCCGCCCCAGCGCCGTACCCGCGGCCCGCAGCCCGTCCAGCACGCCTCCGTACAGGGACAGGATGTCCCAGTGCAGTGTGCCGGCGGTCCGCACCGGGCGATTGGGGAACCGGTGCACCTCCTGGAGGCGCAGTGTGCCCGCACCACGGTCGGAGACATGGCCGACCATGACACGGCCGCTGGACGCGCCCAGGTCGACGGCGGCGAAGGGGAGCGGTGCGAGGGGTGATGACACGAAGGACCTCGTTGATCGGCGGTACGACCGGTGGACGACCGGTGGACGGGCGGGGGGGGGTGCCTCTATGTCTTTCGTCAAGGCGGCCCTGTGGTTTTGAGGTAGTTCGGGCTTGCTGGGGTCATGCGGTGAGTTGGATGTCTTTGGGG
>NZ_JBIASO010000009.1:309822-371380 GCF_042890865.1 Streptomyces sp. NPDC002018 | reverse complement strand
TTCGACGAAGAACGGTACAAGAAACGCAACACCGTCGAACGGGCCATCAACAGGCTGAAACAGCACCGGGCCGTGGCCACCCGATACGACAAGCGTGGCTACGTCTTCCTCGGCACCGCAACAGCGGCAGCCCTCACCATCTGGCTCCGAACATGATCGGCCGGACAAGTCCTAGGTCCTGGTGGCTGTTCAGCGGCCGGGAGGGCCGGGGGCTGTCAGGGCCGGGGGCTGTCAGGGCCGGGGCCGGCCGCGCGCCCGTCGGGCGGATGTCCGGCACGGCCAGGTGTCTCTGCGCGCCGTCGCCGCAGGGCCCTTGACGGTACGACGGCTCGCCCGGGGTGAGGGCGGGTAGCGGCCGACCGGGCGTCAGCTCTGTCAGTCCCGGCCCGTATTCTCTGTGACCATGCTCGACGACCATACGACTTCAGCGATGTGGCCGGCCGCCTACCCCCAGGGGTACGCGGTCGTCGACGTGGAGACCACCGGACTCGCACGCGACGACCGGATAGTGTCCGCTGCCGTCTACCGCCTGGACGCCCGGGGCGATGTCGAGGACCACTGGTACACGGTGGTCAATCCGGAGCGCGACCCGGGGCCCGTGTGGATCCACGGGCTGACGAGCGAGATGCTCGCCGACGCCCCGCTCTTCCCCGAGATCGCGGGCGAGCTGGCCGAGCGGCTCGACGGCCGGGTGCTCGTGGCGCACAACGCGATCTTCGACTGGTCGATGATCGCGCGGGAGTACGCGCGCGCCGCGCGGACCGCGCCCACCCGCCAGCGGCTGTGCACCATCGCGCTCTCCAAGGAGCTGGGCCTGCCCCTGCCCAACCACAAACTGGAGTCGCTGGCCGCGCACTTCGGTGTCGTGCAGCAGCGCGCGCACCACGCGCTCGACGACGCGCGGGTGCTGGCCGAGGCGTTCCGGCCGAGTCTGCACGCCGCCGCGCGCGGGGGCGTACGGCTGCCGCTGCTGGAGTGCCTGCCGCTCACCGAGTGGTCGGACGCCCCGGCGCGGCCCCGGGCCGGATATCAGCCCGCCTACCGGCAGACGAGCTGGCGCCCCTCCCGCAAGCGGCCCGCCTGCCCCTATCCGAACCCCGGGCGGTACGAACCGGGCGGGGCGCTGGTGCAGGGGATGCGGGTGGCGTTCTCGGGCGACACCTCGGTCGACCGCGAGCTGCTGGAGGACCGGGCCGTGGAGGCGGGGCTGCATGTGGCGACGAGCGTCTCCCGGCTGACGAGTCTGCTGGTGACCAATGACCCGGGGTCCTCGACGTCCAAGACGGTCAAGGCGGCGTCGTACGGCACACCGGTGATCGACGAGGCGGCCTTCACCCAGCTCCTCCGGGATGTGGCACCGGCGCGCGGTTCCGTCCCCGCGCCCACCGCCGGTTCCGCGTCCGGTTCCGTCCCCGCGCAGGCCGGCGGTTCCGTTCCCGCGCAGGCCGGCGGTTCCGTCCCCGCGCAGGCCGGCGAGCTCTTTCCGGCGCCCGCCGCCCGGTCCGTCCCCGCAGACGGGTGATTGGCGGGCGACTCGCCTGCGGCCCACTCGCGTACCGCCACGGGGCATCCCACTCTGTGGCGCATGGCACGTTGCGAGGTCTGCGGAAACGATTACGGCATGTCGTTCGAGGTGCACGCGCAGGGCGCGGTGCATGTCTTCGACTGTTTCTCCTGCGCCATCCACCGCATGGCGCCCATCTGTGAGCACTGCCGGGTCCAGATCATCGGGCAGGGGGTGGAGGTCGACGGCCACTGGTTCTGCGGCGGGCACTGCGCCCGCGCCGACGGCAGGGTGGGCATCGTCGACAGGGTCTGAGCCGGGGGCGCTGTCCGGATCATCCCTCATCGTCCTCCACCACCCACCCGCCGTCCGGCGGCCACCGGCCGCCGGGTACGGTCGATGGTGTGTACCGCTTCCTGTTGTCCCGGCAGTGGGTGATCCTCACCCTGCTCGGCCTCGCCCTCATCCCCGCGATGATCGAGCTGGGTTTCTGGCAGCTCCACCGGCACGAGCACCGGGTGTCGCAGAACTCCCTGATCTCGGACAACCTCAAGGCGAAACCCGTCCCGGTCACGGAGCTGACGTCCCCCGGGCACACCGTCCCGCGCGCGGACTACTGGCGCACCGTCACCGCGACCGGCACGTTCGACACCGCGCACGAGGTCGTCGTACGCCGCAGGACCTCCGCCGACGACCAGGTCGGCTATCACGTCCTCACCCCGCTCGTCCTGCGCGACGGCCGGGCCGTCGTCGTCAACCGGGGCTGGGTCCCGGGCACCGGCGACCAGCGGGCCTTCCCCGAGATCCCGGCCCCGCCGAAGGGTGAGGTCACCGTCACCGGCCGGCTGAAGGCCGACGAGACGGCGGCGGCCACCGGGATCAGGGACGTCCAGGATCTCCCGGCCCGGCAGGTCATGCTGATCAACAGTGAGCGGCAGGGGAAGGCCCTCGGCCGTACCGTCCTCGGCGGCTACATCGAGCAGACCGCTCCCGTGCCGGCCGCTGGTTCTCCCGAGCAGATCCCGACCCCCGACGACAGTTCGATCGGACCGCACATG
Source organism: Streptomyces sp. NPDC002018 (assembly GCF_042890865.1). NCBI lineage: Bacteria > Bacillati > Actinomycetota > Actinomycetes > Kitasatosporales > Streptomycetaceae > Streptomyces > Streptomyces sp. NPDC002018. Next base: position 368,818 of record NZ_JBIASO010000009.1, on the reverse strand, counting down.
GCGTACGCGGTCCAGTGGTGGCTGTTCGCCGCGGCCGTCCCCGTCGGCTGGGTGGTCCTGGTACGCCGTGAGAAGCGCGACCGGGCGACGGCGGCCGGGCGGGGCGTGCCCGCGTCCGAGCCGGAGCGCGCGCCCGCGACGGCCTGACCGTCCTGCTTAACCCCCCCGCGGGGCGGGAACAGCCCTGAGCGTGACTCAACGCATCGAGGACTACGCGCTCATCGGCGATCTCCAGACCGCCGCCCTCGTCGGCAGGAACGGCTCCATCGACTGGCTGTGCCTTCCTCGCTTCGACTCGGCGGCCTGCTTCGCCGCACTGCTCGGTGACGAGGAGAACGGCCACTGGCGGGTCGCCCCCGAGGGCGCGGGCGACTGCACACAGCGTGGCTATCTGGGCGAGACGCTGGTGCTCGAATCCCTGTGGGAGACCCGTACCGGCACGGTCAAGGTCATCGACTTCATGCCGCAGCGCGACGAGGCCCCCGACGTCGTGCGGATCATCGAGGGCGTCAGCGGCTCCGTCGAGATGAGCTCCACCCTGCGGCTGCGCTTCGACTTCGGTTCGGTCGTGCCCTGGATACGGCGTGAGGAGGGTCACCGGCTCGCGGTCGCGGGCCCCGACTCCGTCTGGCTGCGCAGCGAGCCCGAGGTGAGGACCTGGGGGCAGCAGTACAGCACCCGCTCGTCCTTCACCGTCGCCGAGGGCGAACGGGTGGCGTTCGTCCTCACCTGGCATCCCTCGCACCAGCCGCGCCCGGCGCTCATCGACCCGTTCGAGGCGCTGGCGCAGTGTCTGGAGGACTGGGCGATCTGGTCGGCGCGCAGCCGGTACACCGGCCCGAACCGCGCCGCCGTGATGCGCTCGCTCATCACGCTCAAGGCGCTGACGTACCGTCCGACGGGCGGCATCGTCGCGGCGCCGACCACCTCCCTGCCGGAGGCGCTGGGCGGCGTACGCAACTGGGACTACCGCTACTGCTGGCTGCGGGACTCGACGCTGACGCTGGGGGCGCTGCTGTCGGTCGGCTATCTGGAGGAGGCGGCGGCCTGGCGGGACTGGCTGCTGCGCGCCGTGGCCGGAGATCCGGCCGATCTTCAGATCATGTACGGGCTGGCCGGTGAACGGCGGCTGCCGGAGAGCGAGCTGGGCTGGCTGAGCGGATACGCGGGCTCCACCCCGGTGCGCACCGGCAACAGCGCGGTCGATCAGCTCCAGCTCGATGTGTACGGGGAGGTCATCGACTCGTTCCATGTGGCACGGACCTCGGGGCTGGCGCCGAAACCGCACGCCTGGAGTCTGGAACTGACCCTGCTCAGCTTCCTGGAGTCGAAGTGGCGCGAACCGGACGAGGGGCTGTGGGAGGTCCGGGGGCCCCGCCGGCACTTCGTGCACTCCAAGGTGATGGCGTGGGTGGCCGCCGACCGGGCCGTACGGACCCTGGAGACCGATCCGCGGCTCAGCGGCGACGCGGACCGCTGGCGGGCGATGCGGGACGAGGTCCACCGGGACGTGTGCGAGCGGGGGTACGACCCGGAACGGAACACCTTCACCCAGTCCTACGGGTCCGCCGAGCTGGACGCGGCGACCCTGCTCATTCCCCGGGTCGGGTTTCTGCCGCCGGACGATCCACGGGTCACCGGCACGATCGACGCGGTACGGGCGGAGCTGGGGCACGACGGTCTGCTGCGCCGCTACAGCACGACGGGGCCGGGCGTGGACGGACTGCCGGGCGAGGAGGGCGCGTTCCTGGTCTGCTCGTTCTGGCTGGCCGACGCGCTGCATCTGACGGGGCGTACGGAGGAGGCGAAGGAGCTGTTCGAGCGGCTGCTCTCGCTCCGCAACGATGTCGGGCTGCTCTCGGAGGAGTACGACCCGGTGGCGCGGCGGCAACTCGGGAACTTCCCCCAGGCGTTCAGTCATATCGGACTGGTGGTGACCGCCCTGACGCTCGCCGGGGAGCGCACGGCAGGATAGGCCCATGGATCTTGGACTGAAAGACCGTGTCTATGTCGTGACGGGCGCGTCGCGCGGGCTGGGCCGGGCGGCGGCCGAGGCGCTGGCCGAGGACGGCGCGAAGGTCGTCATCTCCGGACGGGACGAGCAGAACGTCGGCAGGACCGCCGCGGCCATCGGACCCGGTGTGTACGGGCTGGCCGCGGACAACGCGGACCCGGACGTGGCGGAGCGTCTGATCGGGGCGGCGCGGCAGGAGTTCGGCGGCTTCGACGGCATTCTGATCAGCGTCGGGGGCCCGCCGCCGGGGCTCGCGCAGGACAGCACGGACGAGCAGTGGCGGGCGGCGTTCGAGTCGGTCTTCCTGGGGGCGGTACGGCTGGCCCGCGCGGCGGCGGCGGAACTGGGCGAGGGGGGCGTCATCGGCTTCGTCCTCTCGGGCTCGGTCCATGAGCCGATACCGGGTCTGACGATCTCCAACGGCCTGCGTCCGGGCCTCGCGGGCTTCGCGAAGTCCCTGGCGTACGAACTCGGCCCGCGTGGCATCCGGGTGCTCGGCCTGCTGCCGGCCCGTATCGACACGGACCGCGTCCGCGAGCTGGACTCGCTGTCGGGCGATCCGGAGGTGGCGCGGGCGGCCCATGAGGCCCGTATCCCGCTGCGGCGGTACGGCACGCCGGCGGAGTTCGGCAGGACGGCCGCGTTCCTGCTCTCGCCGGCGGCGTCGTATCTGACCGGCGTCATGCTCCCGGTCGACGGCGGCGCCCGCCACGGCTTCTAGCCCAGCCAGATCCGAACGAAGGACCCCAGGTCCTGCCCCCGCTCCCGCCACTCCCCCGTCCCTCCCCGGGCGGGGGAAGGACGGGGACGCGGGGGTCAGGTGACTCGTTCCGCGCCGTGGCGGGACGCCCGGAGGCGGACTTCCGAGGGGAGCGCGGCCAGGCCCGTCGACTCACGGGCCTGGGCCAGTGCCTCGTCGGTGAGGCGGTTCAGCGACTGGTGCGGCGACGCGTGGGGTTCCAGGAGCAGCCGGATACGGGCGGACGGCCCCGAGCGGCGGCCCCTGAGGCGGACATGGGCGCGGGCCACGCCGTCGAGGGACTCCGCGTCGTCCTCCAGCACCCCTTCCAGCGCGCGTCCGCGCAGCAGCGCGCCCTGTCCGTCGCCGCTGTCGATCAGCACCTCCGCCAGCCGGGCCCGGTGGAGCTGGGCCAGCAGCCACCACAGGGCCAGGACCACCAGGACCGCGAGGCCGGCGATCACCACCGGCCACCACCAGCCGTCGGCGCGGTACCGCTCCCGGGCCGCACGGCTGAGCAGGACCTGGTGCGGTCCGCTGTACGGCCACCAGGACGGCACCGACCACCCCAGTCCCTGGGCGAGCACCACACCCCCCGCGCACAGCAGCACCAGGCCGACCAGCGCCAGCAGCACGCGGTTGACCACCCGGATCATCCCGTCACCCCTTCTTCACCGGCCTGCGGACCCGCACCGTCAGCGAGGGCGGCCTCGCGAGGCCCAGTTCGCCGATGCCGGTGCCCAGCGCCTCGTCCAGGTCGGCCCGTACCGCGTCGAGTTCCCGGAAGTGGGAGAGGGCCCGCGCCCTCACCCTGGAGCGGCCCACCCGTACCCGCGCGGACTGCACCCCGGAGACCTCCATGGCCCGGTCGCGCAGCACCAGCGCGGCGGCCTCCCGGTCGAGCCCGCCCCGCACCTCGGCGACATCCCGGCGCATGGGCAGGACCCGGCGCAGGCCGGGGGTCAGGGCGAGCACGACCAGCCACAGCCCGAGCGCCATCGCGACGCACGCGCCGACCAGCACCCAGGTTCGGTCGAGCGGCTGCCTGGCCAGTTCGTCGGCGAGTCTGCGGCGCCAGTACATCGCGGGCTGCCCCGCCCGTACCGCCGCGATGTCGTACAGCAGCAGGCCGGCGGCGCCGAGGAGGATCAACGAGACCAGCGCCGCGGGGATCCGCCGCGAGGACCAGAAGCGCCCGGCCCGGTGGTCCGCCTCGCCGGAGAGTGTCGGCCGCGGCTCGTACCGGGTGGCGGAGGCGGACAGGTCGAGGCCGGGCGGCCCGCCCGTACCGCCTGACCCGCCCGTGCCGCCTTGTCCGCCCGTGCCGCCTGACCCACCCGTATCGCCTTGTCCGCCTGTACCGCCTTGCCCGCCCGGTGCGCCGCCGCGTGCGGGCGCCGCTTCCCGCCCGGCCGCTGCCTCGGGCGCCTCACCGCTCGCGGGTCCGCCGACCGGACCGTCCGCCGGATCGCTCACCGGACCCTCCCCCGTGCCGTCAGACGCGACTGGACGGAGTGGAGCCGCTCGACCCGCACCACCACCTCGGGTACGTCCATGCCCGCCAAGTCCCTCACCCGCTGGGCGACCCGGGTCCGTACCGCGCCGCACTGCGTACCGATGTCCGAGGGGTAGTCCAGCTCGACCCCGATCCGAACCTGCGCGATGTCACGGTGCACCGTGACGGTGGCGTACGGCGCGGAGCCCCCTTGGGGCACACCGTCGAGCGCCTCGCGCGCCGCCCGCGCGGCGATCTTCGCGACGACCCGGTCGGCGATCGTGGTCGCCCCGCGTTCGCCGGCCGCCACCCGCTCACCGGCCGCCACCCCGTCACCGGCCACGCGGGATCACCGCCGCCGGCCGTCGCGGTCGCGGTCGCGGGTGCGGAAGAAATCGCCCGGTTCGAGATCGCCGTCGATGAACCGCCCCGCCACGAATCCGACCGCTCCCAACGCGGCCACCAGCACAAAGGCACCGAAGCCGCCGAAGTATCCGGCGAAACCGAGCGCCATACCGGCCACCAGGCCGACCACCGCCATGCTCATCGTTCGCTCCTCTTCCGCTGCTCGTCCACGCGCTTCCCGCGCTTTCCGCGCTTCCACCGCCTCGTCGGCGGTGGCCTACTGGACCCGCGTGTCCTGGTCCTCGTCATCTTCCTCGTCGGGCAGCTTGACGTCACTGACGGCGATATTGACCTCGACGACCTCAAGGCCCGTCATCCGCTCGACCGCCGCGATGACGTTCTCCCGTACGGCGGCGGCCACTTGGGTGATCGAGACGCCGTAGTCGACGACGATCTCCAGGTCGAGGGCCGTCTGTACCTCGCCCACCTCGGCCTTCACACCCCGGCTGACGGATCTGGTGCCGCCGGGGACCCGGTCGCGCATCGCGCCGAAGGTACGGGAGATGCCGCTGCCCATGGCGTGCACACCGAGCACGTCCCGGGCCGCCATCCCGGCGATCTTCTCCACCACGCCGTCGGCGATGGTGGTGCGGCCCCGCGTGGCGGGAGGGCCGCCCCCGCGCTTGGTGACGGACGTCCGCCTCCCGTCCTCGCCCGAGAGCTCTGCGGCGGAGGGCGCTGACTGATTGCGAGGTGTGCTGTCTGACATCGCCGTTCGTCCTTTCCGGGCGGTCGGGGACTTCGCTCCTCAGACTAGGTCCGCTTTCCCCGCACCGCGCCGTGGATGCGGCAGGCTGGAGGAATGACGACTGCGCACAGCTCCGACAGTTGGACGGCCGCCGTACGCCGGCGGCTCGACCTGGGCAGACTGCTTCCCCTGGGCGGGGCCGCCGACGGGACATGGCTGGCGGAACGCGCGGCGGTGGAGGAACTGAGACGGGCGGCGGCGGAGATGCCCGGCGCCGTGCTCGGCACGGTGCGGCTCTCCCCCGTGGACCCGGCCTCGGCGGAGGAGCCCTCCGTACCCCCGCCGCCGAGCGCGCTGCCACCCGGACGGCTCCGTATCGAGGCGGAGTTCGGCGAGCGGTTCACGGCGATGACGGACGAGCCCCTGCCCGCTGTGGCGGAACGGCTGCGCGCGGTGCTGTACACCCGCGCGGCGGAGGGGCTGGGGCTGCGGGTCTCGGAGATCGATCTGCGGGTGACGGCCCTGCTCGGCCCGGCGTCGGAATCCCCGGCGGGACCGGCTGCTCCGATCGAGCTACAGACGGCCGTCCCGGAGGGCGAACCCGGGCTGACGGCCGCCTCGGTGCCGGGTGTGGCCTGTCTGACCCGGACGCTGGGCAGCGCGGTGGCCGGCACTCCCGGGCATGTCCGGGTGGAGCTGGCGACGGCGGCGGGGCACCGGCCGCTGGATGTGGCGCGGGCGGTACGGGAGAGGGTCGCGGCGGCCGTACCGGGCGGGCCTTCGGTGGCGGTGCTGATCACGGCGACAGCGGTCGGCGCGCCGCGCTGAAGGCCCCGGCGCGGCGCGGCCCGCCGGCGCGCTCGGTCCGCCGGTACGGTCCCGCCGCGCTCCCCCGGTCCGCCGGTGCGGTCCGCCGCGCGCCGGACCGCCACGCGCCCCCGGCCCCCGCCGCGCGCTCTGCCACCGGATGCGGGGCTGGTCGGCGCCCAGGACAATGGTGCAGGTCAGGCCGGGGTACCGGTCGGCGTGGCGGCCCCGCTACGCGTGAGGAGGTAGGCGCCCATGGCCTCTCCCGCCCCGGAGGTGATCCCGCAGCCGGTACTGAGCCCGCTCACGGGCGCGGCGATCTTCCTGGTGGTGACGGTGGACCCGGGGGGCGAGCCGGTCGTACGGGATCTGCTGCCGGATCTGGCGGGGCTCCAGCGCGCGGTAGGTTTCCGCGCGCCCGACGGGCAGTTGAGCTGTGTCGCCGGTATCGGCTCCCAGGTCTGGGACCGTCTGTTCGGCGGACCGCGCCCGGCCGGGCTGCATCCCTTCCGCGAACTCGTCGGCCCGACGGGGCATCGCGCGGTGTCCACCCCCGGTGATCTGCTGTTCCATGTCCGGGCCGCGCGGCTGGACCTCTGTTTCAATCTGGCCTCCGAGATCATGGACCGGCTGCGGGGGGCCGTCACGGTCCACGACGAGGTGCATGGGTTCAAGTACTTCGACGTACGCGATCTGCTCGGCTTCGTCGACGGGACCGAGAACCCGGTCGGACCCGTGGCGCGGGCGGCGGTGCTGACCGGGGACGAGGACCCGGGGTTCGCCGGTGGGAGCTATGTGATCGTGCAGAAGTACCTGCACGACCTGGACGCGTGGAACGCCCTGCCCGTCGAGGCGCAGGAGCGGGTGATCGGCCGTACGAAACTCTCCGACATCGAGATGGCCGACGACGTCAAACCCGTCGACTCGCATGTCGCGCTGAACACGATCACGGACCCCGACGGCACCGAGCGGAAGATCCTGCGCGACAACATGCCGTTCGGCCATGTGGGGCGTGGCGAGTTCGGCACGTACTTCATCGGCTACGCCCGGACCCCCGAGGTCACCGAGAAGATGCTGGAGAACATGTTTCTCGGCAGTCCGTCGGCCACCCACGACCGGATCCTGGACTTCTCCACCGCCGTGACCGGCACGCTCTTCTTCGCGCCCAGCGCCGACTTCCTCGACGATCCGCCGGACCCGCCCGGAGTGGAGGCCGGATCCCAGGCCGGAGCGGCAGGAGCCGAGGCCGGAGCCGGGGAGGCAGGGGCGGCGGGACCGGATACGGGACCGGGAGCGGGGGCGGAAGCCCCGGCGATCCACACACGGAGCACCGACGGCTCGCTCGGGATCGGTGACCTGAAAAGCGGTGGCCCGAAGAGCGGTGACCTGAAGAGGAGCATCCCCGATGAAGAACCTGCACCGTGACCTGGCGCCCATCTCCGATGCCGCGTGGGCGGATCTGGAGGAAGAGGCACGGCGCACCTTCGTGCGCCATGTGGCCGCCCGCCGGATCGTGGATGTGCCCGAGCCCGCCGGCCTCGTGACGGCGGCGACAGGAACCGGCCATCTCGACGCCGTCGATCCGCCGGCCGACGGGGTCCTCGCCCACACCCGGGTGTCACAGCCGCTGGTCGAGCTGCGGGTGCCGTTCACCGTCGACCGCCGGCAGGTGGACGATGTCGAGCGCGGCGCCAAGGACGCGGACTGGCAGCCGGTGAAGGACGCCGCCCGGAAGATCGCCTTCGCCGAGGACCGGGCGGTCTTCGAGGGCTACCGGGCGGCGGGCATCGCGGGCATCCGGCAGAGCACGTCCAACCCGGAGCTGACCCTTCCCGCCGAGGTGCGCGACTACCCGGACGCCATCAGCCAGGCCGTCTCCACCCTGCGGCTGGCGGGCGTCGGCGGCCCGTACACCCTGGCGCTGAGCGCCGACGCGTACACCGCCGTCAACGAGACGTCCGACCACGGATATCCGATCCACAAACACATCGACCGGGTGCTGGACGGCGAGATCATCTGGGCGCCCGCCATCGACGGTGCCTTCCTGCTCTCCTCGCGCGGCGGCGACTTCGAACTCCGGCTCGGTCAGGACGTGTCCATCGGCTATCTGTCCCACGACGACACCAGCGTGCGGCTCTACTTCCAGGAGACGCTGACCTTCCTGATGTACACGAGCGAGGCCGCCGTGGCACTCACCTCGCCCCCGCAACTGTGAGTCCGTCGGCCGACGGCGGGACGGGCCCGCTCGGGGTGCTCACCCGCCGTCAGTCGGCGAGCCCCGCCAGATCGCGCAGCCGACGGGCCTGCGCCGCGCGCTCGGCCGCGCGCTGGGCCTCGAAGGAGCGGCCGGAGGCACCCTGGAGCAGCGCCTTGGTCTCGATCACCGCGTCCCGGGGGGCGGCCAGTAGGGCCGCCGCCAGATCCTGGACCGCGGCGTCGAGTTCGTCCACGGGCACCACGAGATTGGCGAGCCCGGTGCGCTCCGCCTCGTCCGCCTGGACGAAGCGGCCCGTGGCGCAGATCTCCAGCGCACGGGCATATCCCACGAGTCCCACCAGCGGATGGGTGCCGGTGAGATCCGGGACCAGGCCGAGACTCGTCTCGCGCATGGCGAATTGCGCATCCGACGCGACGACCCGGAGGTCGCAGGCCAGGGCGAGCTGGAAACCGGCACCGATGGCATGCCCCTGGACGGCCGCGATCGACACGATGTCATTGCGGCGCAGCCAGACGAAGCCGTCCTGGTACGAGGCGATGGCCGCGTCGAGGTCCGCGTCGGAACCCCGGGCCAGCTCCAGGAAGGACGGCTCGCCGTCGAACCCCTCGGGGGTGAACGCCTGCCGGTCGAGGCCCGCGGAGAAGGATGTGCCCTCACCACGCACCACCACGACCCGCACACTGCCCGGCAGTGACCTGCCGGCTTCTGTCAACGCCCGCCACAGAGCGGGAGACTGGGCGTTGCGCTTGGCCGGATTGGTCAGGGTCACCGTGGCAACCGCGTCCTCGACGGTGAGCCGTACACCGTCGGTGTCGAGCACTGGTTCACGTACTGGTTCGCGTACTGGGTCGAGCGAAGTCATACGGGCGCCTCCGGTCCGGGCAGTCAGGACATCAAGCTAAGTGACTGGACAGTAACCACCTGGGCGATCGCCTGATCGACCCGGGTGGCCACCGCCCGAACCGGTGGCCATGAGGAGCGCGCACGGTCGTCAGGCCGAAGCGGCCTTCTTGCCTCTGGTCGCTCCGCCGCGTCCCCGCAGTGTGACTCCGGACTCGCTGAGCATTCGGTGGACGAATCCATAGGAACGGCCTGTTTCCTCGGCCAGCGCCCGGATGCTCGCACCATTGTCGTACTTTTTCTTCAGGTCTGCCGCGAGCTTGTCGCGCGCGGCGCCGGTCACCCGGCTGCCCTTCTTCAGAGTCTCGGCCACCCGTGCCTCCTCATGGGAAGTGCGCTCTGGACTTCTCATGATCACCCCTTACGGGCCTCCTGGCCACCCATTCGGCAAGGTCCGTACGACAAGCTTTGGCAGAGTTCAAGCTTCCGGCGCGACCGGAATCCCCGGTTCCGGTCATGGCTGTAGCGGTCAAGGACCATGACAGGGGTCGAAGTGCCAGGTCAGCGACGTACCCATAAGGGCGGGGCGGATGATGGCTGTGACGGTACTCTCCGTCGCGCGGCACGCCGACTGTACGAGACGCACTCACACAGATGATGGATCACCGCTGAGCCGAATGATCCATACGGAGTGGATCACGGTCGGGATCGGGTCTGGATCGCCCCGTGGAACACTGCCGCACACCGCGCCACACACCGCCGCGCACCGCTCCGGAGCGCACCACCGACGCACCACCGGTGCGCCGCCCGGCGCCCTCCCCGGCCCGTCCGGCCGTCGGCGCACGCCCCCGGGCGCACGGCCCACCGGTGAACGGGTTCACAGGCGTACGGCCCGTCCGGCGGGCAGCGGGCGGCGGGCAGCGGGCAGCGGGCAGCGGGCAGCGGGCGCACCGGAGCACCCGGCGATCCGACGCGGATCACCGGGTGGCCGTGGGGACGCCCCCTGGGGGGTCAGGCGAGCGCGACCAGATCCGCGTAGTCCGCGCCCCAGAGGTCCTCGACCCCGTCGGGCAGCAGGATGATCCGCTCCGGCTCCAGCGCGTGGACCGCGCCCTCGTCGTGGGTGACGAGGATGACCGCGCCCTTGTAGGTGCGCAGCGCGCCGAGGATCTCCTCGCGGCTGGCCGGGTCCAGGTTGTTCGTCGGCTCGTCGAGGAGCAGCACATTGGCCGAGGAGACGACGAGGGTGGCGAGCGCCAGCCGGGTCTTCTCCCCGCCGGAGAGCACCCCGGCGGGCTTGTCGACGTCGTCACCGGAGAAGAGGAAGGAGCCCAGCGTCTTGCGGACCTCGACCAGATCGAGATCGGGCGCCGACGAGCGCATGTTCTCCAGGACCGAGCGGTCCGGATCGAGCGTCTCGTGCTCCTGGGCGTAGTAGCCCAGCTTCAGACCGTGGCCCGGGGTCACGCTTCCGGTGTCCGGCTTCTCGACCCCGGCCAGCAGCCGGAGCAGTGTGGTCTTGCCCGCGCCGTTGAGGCCGAGGATGACGACCCGGGAGCCCTTGTCAATGGCGAGATCCACATCGGTGAAGATCTCCAGAGAGCCGTACGACTTCGACAGGCCCTCGGCCGTCAGCGGGGTCCTGCCGCAGGGCGCCGGCTCGGGGAAGCGCAGCTTGGCGACCTTGTCGGACTGGCGGACCTCCTCCAGCCCCGACAGCAGCCGCTCGGCCCGGCGGGCCATGTTCTGCGCGGCCACGGTCTTGGTGGCCTTGGCGCGCATCTTGTCGGCCTGGGAGTTGAGGGCGGCGGCCTTCTTCTCCGCGTTGGCGCGCTCCCGCTTGCGTCGCTTCTCGTCGGCCTCGCGCTGCTGCTGGTAGAGCTTCCAGCCCATGTTGTAGACGTCGATCTGCGCGCGGTTGGCGTCCAGGTAGAAGACCTTGTTCACCACGGTCTCGACCAGCTCGACATCGTGGGAGATCACGATGAAGCCGCCCCGGTACGTCTTGAGGTAGTCGCGCAGCCAGACGATCGAGTCCGCGTCGAGGTGGTTGGTGGGCTCGTCGAGCAGCAGGGTGTCGGCGTCGGAGAAGAGGATCCGCGCCAGCTCCACCCGGCGGCGCTGACCGCCGGAGAGGGTGTGCAGGGGCTGGCCGAGCACCCGGTCGGGCAGCCCGAGCGCGGCGGCGATGGTGGCGGCCTCGGCCTCGGCGGCGTACCCGCCCTTGGTGAGGAACTCCGTCTCCAGGCGCTCGTACCTCTTCATCGCCTTCTCGCGGGTGGCGCCCTTGCCGTTGGCCATCCGGTCCTCGTTCTCGCGCATCTTCTTCAGCACGGAGTCGAGGTCGCGGGCGGACAGGACGCGGTCGCGGGCGAGGACGTCGAGATCGCCGGTACGCGGGTCCTGCGGCAGATACCCGACCTCCCCGGACCGGGTGATGGTGCCGGCGGCGGGGATGCCCTCACCGGCGAGGCACTTGGTGAGGGTGGTCTTGCCCGCTCCGTTGCGGCCCACGAGACCGATGCGGTCCCCCTTGGCGATACGGAACGAGGCGGACTCGATGAGGACACGGGCTCCGGCACGCAGCTCTACGCCGGTTGCGGTGATCACGGAAAGACTCCAGGGCGGTATGGACGGCGGAAGAGGGCAGGCGGAGGCGAGTCTTCGACGCCGGCTAATGCACAAGGAGAAATGCCATACGGAGCAGTCTAACCGGGCTGCGCAACTGCTTTCCGCTGCCGGTGGCCGGTGCCCTCGGCCGGGCGGTGGCCCGGGAGATCGTTCCCGAGCGGGGTGCGGTCGGGCACGATCCTGCCGAGTCCGTCGACGGCCTTCAGCTCGGCCGTCCAGGCGGAGTTCCCGGCACAGGGCTGGGCGACGAGCAGGGCTCCGCGCGTACGGACCGAGCGCCCCGGGTCGAAGGCGCAGCCCCGGGCGGCGGGCAGCACCCAGCGCAGATCACCGTCCTCGGTGCGGTACGCGGTGATACGGCGCGGGGTGACGACGGCGAGCATGCGGGACCCGGGGTCGAGGAGCTGGAGCACTCCGGCGCCCCGGCCGGGGGCGGCGGCCAGCCAGTCGGCGAGGCCGGGGAGGGCGCGGTGCCAGCGGACGGCGTGGCCGGTGGCGCTCTCGGTGTCGGTGACCAGGCCGTCGTTCCACAGGGCGAAGGCGTGACCGGGTGCCGCCGTGACGGCGAGGGGGCGGCGACCGGTGCGCTCATGGACCCAGCGCAGTGCGCCGGAGTGCGGATCGTGTGCCTCGACGCGGGGGCCCTCGGTGCGCAGGACCGGGTCCTGGGCGGCGGGCGGGGCGGGGGCCGGCGGGGCGTGGACGGTCAGCTGGTCACCGAAGGGGGCGTGCCGGGACTGATGGGCGGCGGTCACCAGGGGGAGCGCGAGGACGGCCGGGACGACGGCGAGCGCGAGCCGGAGGCCGCGCCGTGCGCGCCGGCGCCGCGTGGAGGTGGGGGGTGTCGCGCCGCTGTCTCCGCTTCCGCCGGGTCCCCCGCCGCTCTCCGGTGACGGCGCGGACGCGGTGGGCGTCGCGACGGTCGGCGTCGCGGTCGTGGACGGAACGGTCACTGCTCCCCCGGTCCCTGTGCGTTCTTCGCTGCTCGCGCCGTTCGCCGCTCGCAGTCCGGTACCACCGGTCTCGATCAGGCGTGAGCGTAGTCAGGGGCCGCGCGGACGGGGCCGGGACCTGCCGGGACAGGGCGATCCCGGCGGGACACATCGCCCGTTCGGCCTCGGGACCGACGGCCCGGCGCGGTCCGGGGCGTCCGGGCGGTCCGGGGCGGGGGCCGGGAGGCGGTCCCCCGCCCCAGGCTCCCCCGCCCGGCGCCGCCGCGCGGGCGGGCGGCGGCGGGCGACGGCGGCGGCGCGGTGAACGGCGGCGAGGCCGACAGCGGCGGGCGGCGGGCGGCGGGTCAGGAGCCTCCGGTGTGCACCTGGAAGGCGGCCCGGCGCACGGCCTTGGCCAGGGCGGGATCCGGGTGCGCGGCGGCCAGGGCGACCAGGACCTGGACGGTACGGGGGTGGCCGACGGCCCGGACCTCGTCCAGCAGGGCGGGCACATTGCCCTGCACGGCCGAGTCGAGATGGCGGACCAGCAGATCGCTCTCGCCGTGGTCGGCGACGGCCGCGGCGGTGTCCACCCAGAGCCAGGTCGACTCCTCGCGGGTGAGGACGTCGGCCGCGTCGTCGGGGTCGGCGCCCTCGTACTCCGCCAGCCAGAGCAGCGCGTAGGGGCGCAGCGAGGGCTCGTCGGCCGCCGCCCGTACGCCCGCCTCGGCGGGGGCGCCGACGACGCGCAGCGCCTCGAAGGCCAGTCCGCGCAGCAGCGCGTCCTCGCCCCGTGCGACGGTGAGCAGTTCGGTGACGGCACTGCCGACCGTACGGGCGGCGAGCCAGGCCCGGTATTCGGCGCGGGCCGGTCCTGGGGTGAGCCGGGCACAGCCGCGCAGCATGTGCTGGGCGGACTGTTCGATATTGCCGGCGGGGCTCTGGGCGGCGACACAGATCTGTTCCAGTTTGACCCAGACCGCCCAGTTGCCGAGCGGGGTCAGGGTCGCCTGGCCCTCCCCCAGGGTGAGCGCGCCGACGGCGGCCAGGCCTTCGAGGGCCCAGTCGAGCAGCGGGGGAAGGAGGGCCTCGTCCAGGGGCTCGGGGGCCGCGGGCTCGGCCGCCATGGGCTCCGCAGGCGCGGACGCGGCGGGCACGGACCCGTCGGCCTGGGACCCGTCGGCCGGGGACTCGTCGGGCACGGGCGGCGGTCCGTACGGGACCTCGCAGCGCTCCTCGTGGAGTTCCGCCACCCGCTGCCGCAGCAGATCGAGCAGGGCCGGCACGAGTACGGGTCCGGCCGAGAGCTGGAGCAGCGAGAGCACCTGGGGGACGGCCTCGACGACCTCGGCGACCGTGGCGGCGGCGACATCCTCGGGAGCCGGGTGCACCAGCGACCAGGCGTCGAAGAGGGCGACCCAGCCGCGCTGGACGGCGCTGTCGTCGCGGTCCCACGCCTGGAGCCGCCAGCCGGGTCTCACGGTGCCGCCGTGGAGCTCGACGAGCCCGGCCAGCCGCGCGCGGTCCCAGCCCGCGCGCACCTGCTCCGGAGTCAGCTCCAGCGCGGCGGCGGCCCGTTCCTGGGCGGGCACGTCGAAGGAACCCGTGCCGGAGCCCCGGTCGACGGCCGCCCAGCGAGCGATCCGCACCGCGTCGGCGAGGACCTCCCTGGCCTGGCGGGCCAGCTCCGCGGCGGGCGGAGTGCCCTCGGGCGGCCGGGGTGCCGGCCTGTTACGGCCGTCGGTCACAGCCCGTCGGGCCGTGGTCAACGGCCTCGGGCGGACGAGTCGGAGTCTGGAGTTGCGCGCCAATTGCTCATCAGGCTTTCGGGACGTCACGGGAGCAGTCTTCCCGGTGACCGCCCGAAAGCCCAAACGGAACCTGTTTTGTCGCTACCGGAACACCGGGGGGAGTCTCCCCGGCCCGACCGGGGCGAGGAGGCGGACGGGACGGAGGAGGCCTGATGGACGGCTACATGAGAGGGGTGAGGAAGCGGCGGAGCGCTTCCTCGTAGCCGGGCGGGTCCGCGTTCCACATCGCGGCGTGCGGAGCGTGCGCCACGGCGTGGAGGCCGATCAGTCCGGGGCGCAGGGCGGCGAGTTCGCGGGAGGGGTCCCAGGAGGCGAGGGTGTCGTCGGGCCCGTGGATGATCAGCGTGGGCACATGCAGATTGCGCGGGTCGGCGGCCTGGAGCAGCCGGTCGCCGTGGAGTCCCGTCCTGCCCTGGGCCGCCCTGACGGCCAGCGGCAGCAGCGGGGTGGGGGTGCGCCGGGCGGTGGCGAGGGCCCGCAGGGTGGCCTCCCAGTCCAGCACGGGCGAGTCCAGCACCAGCCCGGAGATCCGCTCGCTGTGCGCGGAGTTGGCGGCGGCATGCAGGGCCATCGTGGCGCCGGTGGACCAGCCGTACAGGATGACCCGCTCCGCGCCGTAGCGGACGGCGTACCGGATCGCCGCGTCGAGGTCGCGCCACTCGGAGTCGCCGAGATGACCGAGGCCGTCCGGGGAGCCGGGAGCGCCGGGGTCGCCCCGGTAGGCGAGATCGAGGACGGGGACCTGGAGCCCCGCCAGCAGTTCCATGACGTTCAGGGGGTGCTCGCGTGTGGTGCCGAGACCGTGCACGGTGATCACCCAGGTGTCCCGCGCTCCCGGTACGAACCAGGCGGGCAGGAGGCCGAGTTCGCCCGGCACCCGCTCCTCGCGGTGGTCGAGGCCGAGCGCGGTGGTGGGGTCGCCGCTGTGGACCTGGGGGGTGAGGCGTACGCGCGTACCGGGGACGAGGGTGCCGTGGCCGACCCGCTCCAGTCTCCGTACGACGGTGTCCGCGGGGTGCGGGACGCCCTCCAGAACGGGTCCGACGACCGCGTGGACGCCCCGGTTCCCGATCCCGTAGACACCGGGGCGCAGGGCGGCGAGACAGCGGGTCAGGGTGATCTGTCCCGCCGCCGTGGCGTGCACGGTGAGCCGGGGGTCGCCGGGCAGGGGCCGCCCCGGTGACGCCTTGAGCGCGGCATCGCCGGCGAGCCGGCCGGCCGCGACCGCGGCCGCACCGACTCCGATCACTGTGGAGACGGCCGCTGCCGTCGCTGTGGCGGGACGCACGGTCCCAGTGTCGTCACCCCCGGCCGCCCCGGCCACCGGGCGCGGTCCGTCGGGGTACGCGAGCGGCGGGGAACGGGCCGCCGCCGGATCAGCGGCCGGGCTGGCCGTAGCCCCTCAGCTTCTCCCCCGCCTCGCGGAGCTGGTCCTCGGAGAGCAGCGAGGGGGTGCGGCCCGGCACCGAGGAGGCGGTGAGCCAGAGGCGGCACATCCACTCGAGCTGGGCCGTGCGGTCGTAGGCCTGGGCGAGGGTGGCGCCGTAGGTCACCGTGCCGTGGTTCCGGAGCAGACAGCCGGTCCGGTCCCGCAGGGCGGCGAGCATGCCCGCCGCCAGTTCGTCCGTCCCGTACAGCGCGTACGGAGCGACCCGGACGGGTCCGCCGAAGGCCGCCGCCATGTAGTGGATCAGGGGCAGTTCGGGGACGAGCGTGGAGACGGCGGTGGCATGCACGGCGTGGGTGTGGACCACGGCCCGCGCCGGTGTGCTCCGGTAAACGGAGAGATGCAGCGGCAGCTCACTCGTGGGGGTGAATTCACCGAGGACCTGCCGGCCGTCCGGATTCACCCCGACGGCGTCCCCGGGACCGAGCTGTTCATAGGGAATTCCACTCGGCGTGACCAGGATGAGTCCGCCGACCCGTACCGAGACGTTGCCCGAGGTGCCGACGACCAGCCCCTCGGCGGCCGTCCTGCGGGCCGTGTGCACCAAGTCCTGCCAGGCCCCCGCTATCGCGTCCCGGCTCTGCTGATCGGTCATACGGCGATCCTGCCAGGAGTGTCCCGGCGTGTCGTACACCGTTCTCCCGATCATCCGAACAGATCCACGCCGACGTCAGCGGGAGACACCGCGAAGCCCTGCGCAGTTCATCTTCCGTTCACCCTGACTCCCTACGTTCACCGAGGCCCCCTACGTCGAACGATTGCCTGGGTAAATGGAACACATCACACTGCTGCTTGCGATCGTGATCGTGACGGCGCTCGTGTTCGATTTCACGAACGGTTTCCATGACACCGCCAACGCGATGGCGACGACCATCTCGACCGGCGCCCTGAAGCCCAAGACCGCGGTGGCCATGTCCGCCGTTCTGAATCTGGTCGGCGCGTTCCTCTCCGTGGAGGTCGCCAGAACGATCTCCGGCGGGCTCATCAACGAGAACGGCATCCGGACAGAAGTGATCTTCGCGGCGCTCGTCGGCGCCATCCTCTGGAATCTCTTCACCTGGCTGCTCGGCCTGCCGTCCAGTTCCTCCCACGCCCTCTTCGGCGGACTGATCGGCGCCACCCTGATGTCCGTCGGCGCCTCCGGGGTCAACGGCGGTGTCGTCATCACCAAGGTGCTCATCCCGGCGCTCGCCGCTCCGGTCGTCGCGGGTCTCGCGGCGCTGCTGGCCACCCGGCTGACGTACCGCATCGGCCGCGGTACGGACGACAGGGCCACCGCCAAGGGCTATCGCGCGGGGCAGATCGCCTCCGCCGGTCTGGTCTCCCTCGCCCATGGCACCAACGACGCGCAGAAGACCATGGGCGTCATCACGCTCGCGCTGGTCACCGGCGGGGTGCTCGCGCCCGGCTCCAACCCCCCGATGTGGGTCATCGTCTCCGCGGGCACGGCGATCGCGCTCGGTACGTATCTCGGCGGCTGGCGCATCATCCGCACCATGGGCACCGGCCTCACCGATCTCAGGCCGCAGCAGGGCTTCGCCGCCCAGACCAGCGCCGCGACCGTCATCCTGGCCTCCTCCCACCTGGGCTTCTCGCTCTCCACCACCCAGTCCTGCTCCGGGGCCGTGATGGGCGCCGGCCTCGGCCGCAAGGGCGGTGTGGTCCGCTGGTCCACCGCCACCCGGATGTTCATCGCCTGGGGGCTGACCCTGCCCGCCGCGGGTCTGGTCGCCGCCTGCGCGGAGTTCCTGACCGGCCAGGGCAGTTGGGGCGTCGCGGTCGTCGCCGCGCTGCTGGTGGCGTTCTCCGGCGCGATCTGGCTCGCCTCGCGCCGCCGCCCGGTCGACCACACCAATGTCACCGAGAACGAGGCCGGGGAGCCCGCCGACGCCGTGGCCAACGGCGTCGCGGCCGTCGCCCCGCCCCCCACGGCCGGTGCCGCGCAGGACCTCTCGGCCACCATCCCGTCCCCTCCGGGCGGCGCCGGTGAGCCGGCCCGCACCGCCTCGGTCTGAACCGTCCCGGTCCGAACCATCTCGATCCGAACCCTCTCGGTCCGAACCATCGCGGTCCGAACCGCCTCGGTCTAAGGAAAGAACGTATGAAGATCGACTGGGCAGCACTCGGCTCCGTCTTCGGGGTCAGCCTCGTGGCGACCGTCGCCCTCGTGGGCCTGTTCACCCTGGGCATCGTGGGTCTCGCCAGGCGCGAGTCCGCCGTCGCGCAGGGCGGCGGTACGGGCACGGCGGCGCTGGCGCGCACGGGTGCGTACGCCTGCTTCGCCCTCTGCGCGGCGGCCGTGGCGTACGGGATCTATCTGATCGTCGCCTGACCCCCGCCCCTGTCCCGCCCGTCCCGCCCGTCCCGCCCGTCCCGCTTCGCCTCGCCTCGCCCCGCATCGCCCCGGCCCTTACGGGGCGATGTGGGGCTTCGCACACTGTCCCGCCGCAGGTCAGGGATGGGTTGACGGGTGTTCACGGGGCGTGGTGGACTGCCGGGGCCATTACGGCGGCAGAAGAGGAAGCCGGTGCGAATCCGGCGCGGTCCCGCCACTGTCACTGGGAACTGTCCCAGGAGCCAGGAACTCTCGCCGCCGCATCACGTCGAGCCGGGGCGCGGACCCTGAGTGAGGACATTTCGCCATGCCTGGCAGCGGTTCGGCCGCCGTGCGCGGCGGCGGTGCGACCGCCGAGCGGGTCTTCGCGTACGGCGCGGCCCTGGGGCTCCTGGGCGACCGGCTGTTCGGCGATCCGCGCCGGGGGCATCCGGTGGCCGCGTTCGGCCGGGCGGCGGGGGCCGTCGAACGGGCGCTGTGGCACGACCACCGAGGCTGGGGCACGCTGCACACGCTGGTGTGCGCCGGAGGCGCCGCCGGTCTCGCGGTCCTCGCGGCCCGGGGTGCACGGGGAGCACGGGGAGTACGGGGTGTACGGGGTGTACGGGGTGGAGGAGGCATCCCGGAGAGCCGTGCCGCCTCCGTCACGCTGACCGCCCTGGCCACCTGGTCCGTCGTCGGCGGCACCTCCCTGGGCCGGGAGGCGCGCGCGATCGGCGCCGCGCTCACCGCCGGGGACCTCGCGCTGGCCAGGGAGCGGCTGCCACGGCTGTGCGGGCGTGACCCGCAGGCACTGGACGGACAGCAACTCGCGCGCGCCGTCGTGGAGTCCGTCGCCGAGAACACCTCGGACGCCGTCGTGGGCGCGCTGGTGTGGGGGGCGATCGCGGGCGTGCCCGGACTGGTGGGATTCCGCGCGGTGAACACGCTGGACGCGATGGTGGGTCACCGGTCCGCCCGGTACCGCAGGTTCGGCTGGGCGTCGGCCCGGCTCGACGATCTGGCAGGCTGGCCGGGCGCCCGGCTGACCGCCGCCCTGGCCGCCGTCGCCGGTGACGATCCGCGCGGGGCCCTGCGGGCGGTGCGGCAGGACGCGCGCAGGCATCCGAGCCCCAACGCGGGCCCGGTGGAGGCGTCGTTCGCGGGCGCGCTGGGCGTACGGCTCGGCGGGACACTCGCGTACGGCGGACGGGTGGAGCACCGGCCCGTACTGAACGGTGAGGGGCGGCCCGTGACGACGGCCGACATCGAGCGGGCCGTGCGGCTGTCGCGCCGGGTGGGCGGATACGCCCTCGCGGTCTGTGCCGCCGGCCGGTTCGCGTACGGCGCGCTGCGCCGCCGTGCGGCGGACACGGGAAGGGGACTGGGATGAGCCGGGGCGGGCGCGGCGGGGGTCTGCTGGTGGCCGGGACCACCTCGGACGCGGGCAAGAGCGTCGTCACGGCGGGGATCTGCCGGTGGCTCGTACGCCGGGGGGTGAAGGTCGCCCCGTTCAAGGGGCAGAACATGTCGCTGAACTCGTTCGTGACGCGCGAGGGCGCGGAGATCGGACGGGCGCAGGCGATGCAGGCGCAGGCGGCCCGGGTGGAGCCGACGGCGCTGATGAATCCCGTGCTGCTGAAGCCCGGTGGCGACCGCAGCAGCCAAGTGGTGCTGATGGGGCGGCCGGTGGGCGAGCTGAGCGCCCGGGGTTTCTTCGGCAGCCCGGGAGGCGGGACCTCCGGACTCTCCGGACAGCCCGGCGTGCCCGGAAAGCCCGGCGTGTCAGGGGAGTTGGCGGGGGCCGGCGAGCGGGCGGGGGCCAACGCGGTCGCGGGGGCCGGCGCGACGGTCTCGGAGAGCGTGCTGCGCGGGGGGCGGGAGGCCCTGCTCGGCCCCGTCCTGGAGTGCCTGGAGGAACTGCGCTCCACCTATGACGCGGTGATCTGCGAGGGCGCGGGCAGCCCGGCCGAGATCAATCTGCGCCGTACCGACATCGTGAACATGGGCGTCGCGCGGGCCGCGCGTCTGCCCGTGGTGGTGGTCGGGGACATCGACCGGGGCGGGGTCTTCGCCTCGTTCTTCGGTACGACCGCGCTGCTGAGCCCCGAGGACCAGGCCCTGGTCGCGGGGTATCTCGTGAACAAGTTCCGGGGCGATGTGTCCCTGCTGGAGCCCGGTCTGGAGATGCTCCGGGGACTGACAGGACGGGCGACGCTGGGGGTGCTGCCCTGGCGGCACGGCCTCGGCATCGACGAGGAGGACGGACTGCGTATCTCGCTGCGCGGCACCGTGCGCGAGTCCCTGGTGGCTCCCCCGCACGGCGAGGAGGTGCTGCGGGTCGCGGTCTGCGCCGTACCCCTGATGTCCAACTTCACCGATGTGGACGCGCTCGCGGCCGAACCGGGCGTGGTCGTACGGTTCGTGGACCGCCCCGAGGAGCTGGCCGACGCCGATCTCGTGGTGGTGCCCGGCACCCGTGGCACCGTGAAGGCGCTGGCGTGGCTGCGGGAGCGCGGGCTCGCCGACGCCCTGGCGCGGCGGGCCGCCGAGGGGCGTCCCGTCCTGGGGATCTGCGGCGGCTACCAGATCCTCGGTGAGCACATCGACGACGAGGTGGAGTCACGGGCGGGCGCCGTGGCCGGACTGGGGCTGCTGCCCGTACGGGTGCGGTTCGCCCGCGAGAAGACCCTGGCCAGACCGTCCGGGACGGCCCTCGGCGCGCCCGTGGAGGGGTACGAGATCCATCACGGCGTCGCGGAGGTGCGGGGCGGGGACGCCTTTGTCTCCGACGCCGGCGGACGGGCGCTGGACGGCTGCCGGGTGGGCGCCGTCCAGGGCACGCACTGGCACGGGGCGCTGGAGAGCGACACGTTCCGGCGGCGCTTTCTGACGGAGGTGGCGCGGACGGCCGGCCGGCGTTTCGTCCCCGCGCCCGACACGAGCTTCGGCGCGCTGCGCGAGGAACAGCTCGACCTTCTCGGTGATCTCGTCGAGGAGCACGCGGACACGGACGCCCTGCTGCGGCTGATCGAGGAGGGGGCGCCGGCCGGGCTGCCCTTCATCCCCCCGGGGGCCCCATGACCACCACCGCCGTACTCGAAGGAGCGATCAGCATATGAGCATCCCCTATCCGTTCACCGCCATCGTGGGGATGGACGATCTGCGGCTGGGCCTGCTGCTCAACGCGGTCAGTCCGGCGGTCGGCGGAGTCCTCGTGCGCGGGGAGAAGGGCACGGCGAAGTCCACAGCCGTACGGGCCCTGGCCGCCCTGCTGCCCGAGCTGGCGGTGGTCGCCGGGTGCCGGTTCGGCTGTGATCCCGCCGCGCCCGATCCGCACTGCCCGGACGGACCGCACGAGACCGGGCCGGGGGTCTCCAGGCCCCCGCGCATGGTCGAACTGCCCGTCGGCGCCTCCGAGGACCGGCTCGTCGGGGCCCTGGACATCGAACGGGCGCTGTCGGAGGGCGTGAAGGCCTTCGAACCCGGGCTGCTCGCGGACGCCCACCGGGGGGTGCTCTATGTCGACGAGGTCAATCTCCTCCATGACCATCTGGTCGATCTGCTGCTGGACGCCGCCGCCATGGGCGCCTCGTACGTGGAGCGCGAAGGCGTCTCCGTACGGCATGCCGCGCGCTTTCTGCTCGTCGGCACGATGAACCCCGAAGAGGGCGAGCTGCGCCCGCAGTTGCTCGACCGCTTCGGGCTCACCGTGGAGGTCGCGGCCTCGCGGGAGCCGGAGCTGCGGGTGGAGGTCGTACGGCGGCGGCTCGCGTACGACGACGATCCGGCCGGCTTCGCCGCGCGCTGGGCCGGCGAGGAGACCGCGCTGCGGGAGCGGATCGTCGCGGCGCGCGCGCTGCTGCCCGGGGTGCGGCTCGGGGACACCGCGCTGCTCCAGATCGCCGCGACCTGCGCCGCCTTCGAGGTGGACGGGATGCGCGCGGACATCGTGATGGCGCGGACCGCGACGGCGCTGGCCGCGTGGGCGGGGCGTACGGCGGTACGCCCCGAGGACGTGCGGCAGGCCGCGCTGCTCGCGCTGCCGCACCGGCGGCGCCGCAATCCGTTCGACGCGCCTGGGCTGGACGAGGACAGGCTCGACGACACGCTGGAGCGGTTCAAGGGCGAGGACGGCCACGGGGACGGCCACGGGGGTGACGGCGGGGACGACGACCCGGACGGCGGCGGTCCCGGCGGCCCGGACGGACCCGGTGGTGGCATCCCGCCGCAGGGCGGCCCCGAGGCGACGGGGACACCGCCGGAGTCGGGCGCGAGGCGGCACGACGCGCCCGCGGAGCCGGAACCGCCGGCCGGGCCCGAGCCCGGGACGGAGCCCGACGGCCGGCCGCGGGACCCGGCCGCCGATGCCGGAGCGGGTGCCGGAGCGGGCGCGGGTGCCGGTGCCGGTGAGCAGTCCGCCGTACGGGCCGCCGAGCCGTTCCGTACGAAGACACTGAGCGTCCCCGGGCTGGGCGAGGGCGCCGCCGGACGCCGTTCCCGGGCCCGTACCGACCACGGCAGGACGACCGGATCGCGCAGGCCCCGGGGCACGCTGACCAAGCTGCATCTCGCGGCGACCGTCCAGGCCGCGGCCCCGCACCAGCGGGCGCGCGGGCGCGGCGGCCCCGGACTGGTGGTCCGCAGGGACGATCTGCGGCAGGCGACCCGGGAGGGGCGCGAGGGCAATCTCGTGCTGTTCGTGGTCGACGCGTCCGGGTCGATGGCGGCCAGACGGCGGATGAGCGCGGTGAAGGGCGCGGTGCTCTCGCTGCTGCTGGACGCGTACCAGCGGCGCGACAAGGTCGGTCTGGTCACCTTCCGGGGCAGGGCGGCCGAGGTGGCCCTGCCGCCGACCTCGTCGGTGGACGCGGCGGCGGCGCGGCTGGAGTCGCTGCCGACGGGCGGGCGCACCCCGCTCGCCGCCGGGCTGCTCAAGGCCCATGACGTGCTACGGGTGGAGCGGATACGCGATCCCGCGCGCCGTCCGCTGCTGCTGGTGGTGACGGACGGCCGTGCGACGGGCGGTCCCGATCCGGTGGCGCTGGCCGCGCGCGCGGCCCGGCTGCACGCGGCGGAGGGAACGGCCTCGGTGGTCGTGGACTGCGAGTCGGGGCCGGTACGGCTGGGACTGGCCGGTTCGCTCGCCGCCGCGCTGGAGGGCACGGCCATCACACTCGACGCCCTGCGGGCCGACAGCATCGCCGGTCTGGTCAGGGACGTACAGCAGGTCAGCAACGGACGCCCCAGGAGGGCCGCGTAATGCCGCAGGGACAGCCGGAAACCGTTCCGGACGACGGTCTCACCACCCGCCAGCGCCGCAACCGCCCGCTGGTGCTCGTGCACACGGGCACCGGCAAGGGCAAGTCGACGGCGGCGTTCGGGCTCGCGCTGCGCGCGTGGACCCAGGGCTGGCCGATCGGGGTGTTCCAGTTCGTGAAGTCGGCGAAGTGGCGGGTCGGCGAGGAGCGCGCGCTGACGGTGCTGGGGGCGAGCGGCGAGGGCGGTTCCGTCGCCTGGCACAAGATGGGCGAGGGCTGGTCCTGGGTGCAGCGCGACAGCCAGCTCTCCAACGAGGAGGCGGCGCGCGAGGGCTGGGAGCAGGTCAAGCGCGATCTGGCGGCCGAGACGCACAAGCTGTACGTCCTGGACGAGTTCGCCTATCCGCTGCACTGGGGCTGGGTGGACACGGACGAGGTGATCGAGGTGCTGCGCGACCGCCCCGGGACCCAGCATGTGGTGATCACCGGGCGCAACGCCCCCGGGAAACTGACCGACTTCGCGGATCTGGTCACCGAGATGACCAAGGTCAAGCACCCGATGGACGCGGGCCAGAAGGGCCAGCGGGGCATCGAGTGGTGAACGTCCCGCGTCTGGTCGTCGCCGCGCCCGCCTCCGGCAGCGGCAAGACCACCGTCGCGACGGGGCTGATGGCGGCCTTCTCGGAGCGCGGTCTCGCCGTGTCCCCGCACAAGGTGGGGCCCGACTACATCGATCCGGGGTATCACGCGCTGGCGGTGTCCGCCGGGGGCGGCCGGGCCCGCCCGGGGCGGAATCTCGACGCGTACATGTGCGGCCCGGGGCTGATCGGGCCGCTGTTCGCGCATGGCGCGGCGGGCTGTGACCTGGCGGTCGTCGAGGGCGTGATGGGGCTGTACGACGGCGCGTCCGGCCAGGGCGAACTGGCCTCCACCGCCCAGGTGTCGAAGCTGCTGCGGGCGCCGGTGGTGCTGGTGGTGGACGCCTCGTCGCAGTCCCGTTCCGTGGCGGCGCTGGTGCACGGTTTCGCCTCCTGGGATCCGGAGGTACGGATCGGCGGGGTGATCCTCAACAAGGTCGCCACGGACCGGCACGAGCGGCTGCTGCGCGACGCGCTGGACGAGTCGGGTGTGCCGGTGATGGGGGTGCTGCGGCGCGCCGGACAGGTCGGTACCCCTTCGCGCCATCTCGGTCTGGTGCCGGTGGCCGAGCGGCGGGCGGAGGCGGTCGCGGCGATGCGTGAGCTGGCCGGACGGGTGCGGGCGGGCTGTGATCTGGAGGCGCTGCTGGCGCTGGCGCGCAGTGCTCCCCCGCTGGACACGACGGCGTGGGAGCCGGGGTTCGCGGCGTCCGAGCCGCCCGCGCCGGTCGCGGCCGCATCGGTCGCGGCCGCATCGGTCCGGGCCGCGCCGGTTCCGGCGGGCGCGTCCCTCACGTCGACGGATCAGGCAGGGCCGGCCGGCCGGGCCGACCGGGCCGGCCTGCGTGTTCCGGCGCGGCGCGGGCGGCCGGTGATCGCGGTGGCCGGCGGGTCCGCGTTCACCTTCTCGTACGCGGAACACACCGAGCTGCTGACGGCCGCGGGCGCGGACGTCGTACCGTTCGACCCGCTGCGTGACGAGGCCCTTCCCGACGGGACAGGGGGTCTGGTGATCGGGGGCGGCTTCCCCGAGGTGTACGCGCCGGAGCTGTCGGCCAACGAGCCGCTGCGCAAGGCCGTGGCGGAGCTGGCGTTCTCCGGTGCTCCGGTGGCCGCCGAGTGCGCCGGGCTGCTGTATCTGGCGCGCTCCCTGGACGGGCGGCCGATGTGCGGGGTGCTGCCCGCCGACGCGCGGATGTCGGAGCGGCTGACGCTGGGCTACCGCGAGGCGGTGGCGGTCGGCGACAGCGCGCTGGCGAGGGCCGGAACCCGGGTGCGGGGGCACGAGTTCCACCGGACGGTGGTGGAGCCCGGCGCGGGGGACGCCCCCGCCTGGGGCGTGGTCCACCCGGACCGCCGGGTGGAGGGCTTCGTCCGAGGCGGCGTGCACGCGAGCTATCTGCATACGCACTGGGCGGCGGCGCCGGAGATGGCGCGGCGGTTCGTGGAGCGGTGCCCGGCGTGAGCGGGCGGTGAGCGGACGGTGAGCGGGCTCTCGGGCGTGCCGGCCGGTGCCGGGCCTCGTGCCTCAGCCCGCGAGACCGACCACCAGCCAGATGAAGGCCACGCCCAGGACCGTGCAGAGCAGGGTGGAGCGGGCCGGGTGCTCATGATGTGCCTCGGGCAGGATCTCGGCCGCGGCCAGATAGAGCAGGGCTCCGCCGAAGAATCCCAGATAGCCGGCGAGCGCCTCCTCGGGCAGGGTGAACAGCAGGGTGGACGCGGCGCCCACCACGGGCGCGATCGCGTCCGCGACGAGCATCACGAGCGCCCGGCGCCGGTCGTTCCCGTACAGGCTGGTGAGCGTGTACGTGTTGAAGCCGTCGGCGAAGTCATGGGCGATGACGGCGAGCGCGACGGCGGCGCCCATCCCCTCGCCGACCTGGAAGGCCGCGCCGAGGGCGATGCCGTCCATGACGCTGTGGCCCACCATGGCCGCCGCGGCGGTCAGTCCGACCTCGGGCACCCGGTCGGTCGCGCCGCGGGCCGCGTCCCGGCCGGGATCCCGGTCCACGCCGGGGGCGGCCGGGTGGGCGGCGCTCCGGCGGCCCCCGGGTCCCGCGCCGTACGGGACGGACTCGCGGGAGGCGGCGTCGCGCGCGTCGCCCGGCCGCGCCACGCCCTCCTGCGGGGCGCCGCCGTGGGAGGCCTGACGAACCGCGAGCAAACGTTCCACCAGATGGGCTACCAGAAAGCCGCCGACGAAGAGCAGCAGTGCCCGCGGGACACCGAAGATCTCGCCGCCCGCCGCGCGCATCGCCTCCGGCAGCAGATCCAGGCCGACGACACCGAGCATCAGCCCTCCGGCCAGGCCCAGTACGAGATGGCGGCGGTCGGTGACGCGTTGCGCCGTCCAGCCGCCGAACAGCGTCATGAGGAACGCGCCGAGCGCGACGATCACGGCCATGCGCCCCTGCATAGCCGATCGGGGGCCCCTCTCGCACATCCGGAACACGGCCCGGGGCGGTGTCCGGAACGGGAGGCGGAGCCGGAGGCGGAACGGAAGGCGGGGCCGGGGCCGGACACCGTGCTTCGCCCGGAGCCGGAACTGGAGCACGAGGCGGACCAGGAAGCCGGGCTTCGGCCGGGGGCGGGGCCCGGACCGGGGCTGGTCATCGGGGTCGGCGCGCGCGGCGGCGCCTGCGTCGGGGAACTGCTCGGGCTGATAGCCGACACGCTGCGGGACGCCGGGCTCGCGCCAGGCTCCGTCGTCGGGCTGGCGACCCTCGACACCAAGGCCGGTGATCCCGCGGTCACCGGGGCCGCCGCACGGCTGGGCGTGCCCGTACGGGGATACGCGGCCGGCCTGCTGGCCACGGTCGTCGTGCCGAACCCGTCCGGCGCGCCGCTGGCCGCCGTGGGGACGGCGTCCGTCGCGGAGGCCGCCGCGCTCGCCGAGGGGGGCGTACTCCTCGTACCGAAGCGGAAGTCGAACCCCCGGGGCCGGCCGGCCGCGGTCACCTGTGCCGTGGCGTACAGGGGCCGGTGCCGAGTGGAACCGGCGGAAGCGGAGATGATGTCGGTGTGGACGGTGGAAGACCGTTGACGGTGGAGAGTTGACGGCAGCGAACGGCGGTCACGCGCGACAGCGCGTGCCGCCTGATGACGCCCCGGGATCCCGGGGCGTCCGGACGGCAGGCGGAAGGGAGCCCGGTGACCCGCGTCATCCAGCCCATGAAGAGCGTGGCGCCCCGGCAGCGGGGTCCGTATCCGCCCGGGGCGCGCTGTGAGAGCCCCGCCCGGCGCGCGACGCCCGGCACGGCCGGTGCGCAGGGCATGCACGGCATGTACGGCACGCCCGGTGCGGCCGATGCGGCCAGCACCGCCGGCACGCACGGCACCGCCGGTGCGCCCGGCACGGCCGCGATATCCGGCGCTCGACCGAATGACGGCCATGTCTACGCGCGGTGATCTCCATGATCTGCGCCATCACGGCGATGTCGAGCTGCGGGACGGCGCGGAGGGGCTGATCGATCTCGCGGTCAATGTCCGTACGGGCACTCCCCCCGAGTGGTTGCGTACCCGTATCGCCGAGTCGATGGCCGGGCTCGCGGCGTATCCGGACGGACGGGCCGCGCGGGCGGCGGTCGCGGCGCGGCACGGGCTGCCGGTGGAGCGGGTGCTGCTGACGGCGGGGGCGGCGGAGGCGTTCGTGCTGCTCGCCCGCGCCCTGCCGGTCCGCCGGCCGGTGGTCGTCCATCCGCAGTTCACCGAGCCGGAGTCGGCGCTGCGGGACGCGGGGCACACGGTGGGGCGGGTGCTGCTGCGGATGGCGGACGGCTTCCGGCTCGATCCGGGCGCGGTCCCGGAGGAGGCGGATCTGGTCGTCGTCGGCAATCCCACGAATCCGACGTCCGTGCTCCATCCCGCCGAGGTCATCGCGAGGCTCGCCCGTCCCGGGCGGACGCTGGTGGTGGACGAGGCGTTCATGGACGCGGTGCCGGGGGAGCCTCAGTCGCTGGCGGGCCGTACGGATGTGCCGGGGCTGGTGGTGCTGCGGAGCCTCACCAAGACCTGGGGGCTCGCGGGGCTGCGGATCGGTTATGTCCTGGCCGAGCCGGGGACGGTGGCCGCGCTGGAGCGGGCGCAGCCCCTGTGGCCGGTCTCGACGCCCGCGCTGGCCGCGGCGGAGGCGTGCATGTCGCCGGACGCCCTCGCCGAGGCGGAGCACGCGGCGTGCCGGACGGCGGTGGAGCGCGCCCATCTGCTGGCCGGGCTCGCGGAGTTCGAGGAAGTGCGGGCCGTGGAGGCGGCGGAGGGGCCGTTCGTCCTGGTCCGTATGGCACGCGCGGACGCGGTACGGGCCCGGCTGCGCACCCTCGGCTTCGCCGCGCGCCGAGGGGACACGTTCCCGGGGCTGGGCCACGAATGGCTGCGCCTCGCGGTCCGCGACCGCACCACGACGAACCGTTTTCTCCAGGCCCTGGACCAGGCGCTGACGGCGGTGGGCACCTGACGGCCCCGCCACGGAGCGATCGGCGGTACGGCCGCCCTCCGGCCGTACCGCCCCGGACCGTTGTTCCCCGTGTTTCCCGGCCCGTGGCACCCCGGATCGTTCTCCCTGGCCCGTAGCGCCTCCGATCGCCGTTCGCCGACCCGTACCGCCGCGCGGCGAACCGCTGTGCCGCGGAACCGCCGCGCCGCCTTCGTGCGTGCGTACGGCGAGCGGGGCCCGCTCGACGCGGGCACCGCTCGCCGTCCTGGCCTCCCGGGCCCCCTTGGCCCCAGAGCCTTCCGCTGGGCCTTCCCCCGGGTCAGCGCTTGGCGCGGCTCCTCGCCAGGGCGATCGTGGCGCCGCCCGCCGCGAACAGCAGTGCCGCGCCGCCCGCCAGATACGGCGTCAAGGAGCTGCCGCCCGTCTCGGCGAGGTTCTCCCCGGCCGGCTCGGCGCCGGTCTGCGGCTTCAGATCGGCCGGGTCGGCCGGAGCGGCCGGAGCGGCGGGGTCGGCCTGTTCCGGCTGCTCCGGCCGCTCCGGAGCCGTCGCGCTCTTCTCCGGCGTCTCACAGGTGGCCCCCGCGAGCGTGAGGGAGCCCTCCACCTCGGCGACGTTCAGCTTGAGCGGGTTCAGCGCCACCTTGAGTTCCAGCGCCGCCGCCGCGGCCGTACGGGACGTGGTGTGCGTCTTGGACAGTTCGAGCGTCACCTCGCCCACCCCCGGCGCCTCGACCCGCGTCGTACCGCCCGCGGAAAGCGTGACCCGCTTGCCGAGCACCGTCACCGGGCCGAGCAGATTGGACTCGGCGACCGGCCGCTCACCGGCCGCGCAGACCGCCGTGGAGGTGACCTCCTGGATCTCGACGAGGGAGAGCAGCGGCAGTCCGGGGACATGGACCTTCGCGTGGGCGAGCCGGGTCCGCCCCTCCGCCCTGTGCGCGTCGGCCGTCGCCTTCGCGTGGGCCACATCGGCGCGGAGCACGGTGAAGGGCCTGCCCCCGTCGACCCCGTCCAGCGTGACGCTCAGCGCGGTCTTCTCGGCGCTCGCCGGGGCCTCGACCTCGTTGAGCGCGGCCTTGAGCGGCACCTGGACGGTCCTGTTGAGCAGGGACACATCGAGGTCGGTCCTGAGCACGACCGCGCCCGCCCGCCCCGTGCTCCCGCCCTCGGTGGCCTGCGCCGGGGCGGCGAGGAGCACCGGCCCCGCCGTCAGCGCGGCGGCGGCCGCGACGGCGGCGCAGCGGCGTGCGGGCATGCGGAAGGTATTGCTGTTCACGATGTGGAACCCCCACAAGAGACTTGGCGTCGCCGGCCCGCCGAACGGGGACACGCGGCGGTGGCGACCGACACACCGGAATCTTTACGCACGAAGAGTGAACTGGCGGGCACCTGGGGTGAGTTCACTCCAAAGTGGGGTTTCCGGGTTCATATTCGATTCTTGTGGCACGTGCGTTCTTCGCCGCGCCGCCCGTGACGGGGCGCGGGGGGTGCGCCGGTCCACGACCGCGGAGCACGCGTAAGAGAGATCAACGACCCGGGCGGCCCTCGCGTCACCCCCCGTCCGTCACGCCCCGTCGGTCACCCGCCCGCGTCACGCCCCGTCCATCACGCGCCCGTCCATCGCACGCCCGCGTCACGCCCCGTCGATCACCCGCCCGTTCAGCACGATCTGCCGCGGCGCCGCCAGGACCTCGACGTCCGCCCGGGGATCCTCGTCGTACACCACCAGATCCGCCGGGGCGCCCTCCTCCAGCCCCGGGCGGCCCAGCCAGCGCCGCGCGCCCCAGACGGCCGCCGAGAGGGCGTCCACGGGCGGGATGCCGGCCTTCACCAGCTCCGCGACCTCGGCCCCCACCAGACCGTGGGCAAGCCCACCGCCCGCGTCCGTGCCGGCGTAGACCGGGATGCCCGCGTCGTAGGCCGCGCGCACGGTGTCGTAACGGCGCTCGTGGAGCCGGTTCATATGCG
Source organism: Streptomyces sp. NPDC002018 (assembly GCF_042890865.1). NCBI lineage: Bacteria > Bacillati > Actinomycetota > Actinomycetes > Kitasatosporales > Streptomycetaceae > Streptomyces > Streptomyces sp. NPDC002018. The sequence continues at coordinate 338,175 of NZ_JBIASO010000009.1, read as the reverse complement.
CCGACCAGCGCGGGTACTTGTCCGCGCCACCCGCCGCGAGCCGCGGGAACGTCGCGATGTTCACCAGGGTCGGGACGATGGCCACACCGTGCTCCGCGAAGAGCGGAATGGTGTCCTCGGTGAGCCCCGTCGCGTGCTCGACGCAGTCGATGCCCGCCTCCACGAGATCGCGCAGGGCGGCCTCGGCGAAGCAGTGCGCGGTGACCCGGGCGCCGAGCCGGTGCGCCTCCGCGATCGCCGCCTCGACCTCGCCGCGCGGCCAGCAGGCGGTCAGATCGCCCGCGTCCCGGTCGATCCAGTCACCGACGAGCTTGACCCAGCCGTCACCGCGCCGGGCCTCCTGGGCGACCACGGCGACCAGGTCCTCCGGCTCGATCTCATGGGCGAAATTCCGGATGTAGCGGCGGGTACGGGCGATGTGCCGGCCGGCCCTGATGATCTTCGGCAGGTCCTCGCGGTCGTCGATCCAGCGGGTGTCTGCGGGTGATCCGGCGTCCCTGAGCAGCAGGGCACCCGCGTCCCGGTCGCCGAGCGCCTGCTTCTCGCTGGTCGCGGGGTCGACCGCGCCGTGGTGGTCCAGGCCGACATGGCAGTGGGCGTCGACCAGACCGGGCAGCGCCCAGCCCCGGACGGTACGGATGTCGCGGGCGCCGGCCGGCCGCTCGTAGCTGACCCTGCCGCCCACCACCCACAGCTCGTCCCTGACCTCCTCGGGTCCGACAAGCACCCGCCCCTTCACCCGCAGCACCGCCTGATCACTCATGAACAGCACTGTACGAGGCCGTGGGTACCCTCGACCGGGACAATTCCGAACACCGGTCCGAAGCCGGTGACACCGTCGAAGAGAGCACCGCTGTGACACACCCGCTGCTGGACCTGCCCCCGCTGACCGCCGCGCACTTCGCCTCGATCGAGCGCCGCGTCGCCGCGCTGCTCGCCACCGAGAACGATGTCGTGATCATGCAGGGCGAGGCCCTGCTGCCGCTGGAGGCCTGTGTCCGGGGCGGCGCGCGGCCCGGCTCGACGGCGCTGAACGTGGTCACGGGACCGTACGGCCAGACCTTCGGCAACTGGCTGCGTGACTGCGGAGCCACGGTCGTCGACCTGGAGGTGCCGTTCCACTCCGCCGTGACCGCCGACCAGGTCGCCGCGGCCCTCGCCGCGCACCCCGGGATCGACTTCGTCTCGCTGGTGCACGCCGAGGCGGCGACCGGCAACACCAACCCCGTCGCCGCGATCGGTGAGGTGGTACGGGCCCATGGCGCGCTGTTCATGCTGGACGCCGTCGCCTCGGTGGCCGCCGAGCCGCTGCTGACGGACGCCTGGGGCGTGGACCTCTGTGTGATCGGCGCGCAGAAGGCGATGGGCGGACCCGCCGGGGTCTCGGCGGTGTCGGTGAGCGCACGCGCCTGGGAGCGCTTCGCCGCCCATCCCGGCGCGCCCCGCCGCTCGTACCTCTCGCTGCTGGACTGGAAGGAGCGGTGGATCGACACGGGCCGCAGGGCGCTCCCGCACGCCCCCGCCCAGCTCGAAATGCTGGCGCTGGAGGCGTCCGTCGAGCGGATCGAGGCCGAGGGCCTGGACACGGTGATGGCCCGGCACGCCTCCGCCGCGGCGGCCACCCGCGCGGGCGCGGTGGCGCTGGGACGGGATCTGGAGCCATTCGTCCATGAGGCGTCGGCGGCCGCTCCGGTGGCGACGACGCTCCGCACCCCGCCCGGGACCGACGCCGCGGAGGTGGTGGCCAAGGCCCTGGCCGCCGACCCCTCGCTGCCGCTGATCGCGGGCGGCGGAGCGCTGGCCTCGGAGATGATCCGCGTCAACCACTACGGCCCCCACGCCACCCCCGAGGCCGTACGGTCCGCGCTGGACGCCCTGGACGCCGCGCTCGGCGCCGCTCAGGGGAAGTGACCGCGGGGCGGGTCGGCATTACCTCTCGCATATCAAATATTGACTATTGACTATTGACTATTGACGCGAGAATGAGTGGCGATAACGCATCACGGTTTTTTTGAATTCTTTTTCCACGGGCAGTTTCCCGTAAGCTTCTGCCCGCCGATCCACAGCCTAAACACAGAGGTTTCCGAGGGGCTCGGACGCGATTCCAGGTGATATCCGACGGGTCTCACCAGCGTTACGAATATGTGACCGAGTCCACAAGCGCAGCCGTCTTGCCCAGAAATCTCCGCATATTATACCCATCTATGTGAGACGGCGCACAGGCAGCCGCGCACGCGTGATAACACATGTCGGCTTCTTGCCCAACCCCTCCCCGAGATGCATGTTTTGAATGCCCTCGGTAAATTCAATACCTATGACCGCCGCACAAGCAGACCTTGCAGGCGCCCGAAGCGAATTCACCCCATCCTTGACGATCGACGCCCCACGAGTGGAGGACGGAGCCGCGATCTGGCGCATCGCCCGTGACTCCGAGGTACTGGACCTCAACTCCTCGTACAGCTACCTGCTGTGGTGTCGTGACTTCGCGGCCACGTCCGTCGTCGCCCGCGACGACGGAGGAGTACCGATCGCCTTCGTGACGGGATACGTCCGCCCCGAGCGTCCCGACGTGCTGGTCGTCTGGCAGGTGGCCGTCGACCGCGAGCAGCGGGGCCGCGGGCTCGCCGGCACTTTGCTCGACGCGCTCACCGCCCGGGTGGCGCGAGAGCCGGGGATCTCGTCGGTCGAGACGACCGTGACCCCCGACAACACCGCCTCGGACCGGTTGTTCACCGCGTTCGCCGCGCGTCATGGCGCGACGCTGACGCGTGAGGTCCTCTTCGACGGCCGGCTGTTCCCCGACGGGACGCACCAGCCGGAGGTGCTGTACCGGATCGGCCCGCTCTCCCGGCCCGCCGGACGGACGCGGACGCCCTGAGCAGATGAGCGTGCCGGCGCGGCCCGTGGGCCGACTGGACGCGCCGGGTACGTCAGGTGTCCCGGACGCCCAGCCGCCGTCGCGGGTGCCCCAGGTGGCCAGGTCGTCCCGCGTGGCCAGGTGTCCCCCGCGCGCGCCGGGTGCGTGGATCGCCATGGAGGTGAGCACGCCGACGCGTCCGAACCGGTCATGCCGGGTGGACACGGCGCCGCCGGTGGACACGTTCCGGCACCTGAGCGCGTCGGAGCCCATGGACCGGACGCGTCGGAGCCCATGGACCCGCGCGCACAGGGGCACGGAGGCACAGGCGCACGCAGGCACAGGGGCATACGCCGCGCCACGCGAGTGAGGCACCTGAGCCACGACGAAGCACCTGAGCCGAGCCGCACACCAGCACCGTCCGCCGCCCCGGACCGGTCGACGAGGACACACCCCTCCCCCCTCTCCCTCTCCTCACCCACTCCCATCGGCAGGAGATTCCTGTGACTATCACCCCGCCCGCACTGAGCGTCTTCGAGACCCTTGAGTCCGAGGTCCGCAGCTACTGCCGCGGCTGGCCCGCCGTGTTCGACCGTGCGCAGGGCAGCCGCCTCACCGACGAGGACGGCCACAGCTACCTCGACTTCTTCGCCGGCGCCGGATCGCTCAACTACGGCCACAACAACCCGGTGCTGAAACGCGCGCTGATCGACTACATCGAGCGCGATGGCATCACCCATGGCCTCGACATGGCGACGACCGCGAAACGCGCCTTCCTGGAGTCCTTCCAGAATGTGGTGCTCCGGCCGCGCGATCTGCCGTACAAGGTGATGTTCCCGGGCCCGACCGGCACGAACGCCGTCGAGTCCGCCCTCAAACTGGCCCGCAAGGTGAAGGGCCGGGAGTCGATCGTCTCCTTCACCAACGCGTTCCACGGCATGTCGCTGGGCTCGCTCGCCGTCACCGGCAACGCGTTCAAGCGCGCCGGGGCCGGTATCCCGCTGGTCCACGGCACCCCGATGCCGTTCGACCACTATCTGGACGGCCGGACCCCGGACTTCCTCTGGTTCGAGCGCCTGCTGGACGACCAGGGCTCCGGACTGAACAAGCCCGCCGCGGTGATCGTCGAGACGATCCAGGGCGAGGGCGGCATCAATGTCGCGCGCCCCGAGTGGCTGCGGGAACTGGCCGCCCTCTGCCACCGCCAGGACATGCTGCTGATCGTCGACGACATCCAGATGGGGTGCGGCCGTACCGGCGCCTTCTTCTCCTTCGAGGAGTCGGGCATCACCCCGGACATCGTCACCCTGTCGAAGTCGATCAGCGGCTACGGGCTTCCCATGTCGCTCTGCCTCTTCCGCCCCGAGCTGGACATCTGGGAGCCGGGCGAGCACAACGGCACCTTCCGGGGCAACAACCCGGCCTTCGTCACCGCAGCCGCCGCGCTCACCACGTACTGGGCGGACGGCCAGATGGAGAAGCAGACCATCGCGCGCGGTGAGCAGATCGAGCGGGCCCTCGCGGCGATCTGCGCCGAGAGCACCGGTACGACCGCGGAGTTCCGGGGCCGGGGCCTGGTCTGGGGCCTGGAGTTCGCGGACAAGGAGCGGGCATCCGCTGTATGTGCGCGTGCGTTCGAACTGGGGCTGCTGCTGGAGACCTCGGGCCCGGTCGGCGAGGTGGTGAAGCTGCTGCCGCCGCTCACCGTCACCCCCGAGGAACTGGACGAGGGCCTGCGCACACTGGCCCGCGCGGTCCTGGAGACGGCCTGACGCACCGGCGCGGCGCGCGGCACACCGTACCCGCGCGTCGTCCGGACGGAGAAGGACCCCGGACAGGGCAGGAGACCCGGGCAGAGCAGAGACCCGGACGGACAAGGACAAGAAAGAAACAGAGAAGCCAGAACAGCGCAGAGAGAAAGGCGGCAACACGCCGTGATCGTCCGATCGTTCAAGGACATCGAGAACACCGACCGCCATGTGAAATCGGCCTCGGGCACCTGGGAGAGCAAGCGCATCGTGCTCGCCAAGGAGAACGTCGGCTTCTCCCTCCACGAGACCGTGCTCTACGCGGGTACGGAGACGTCGATGTGGTACGCCAACCACATCGAGGCCGTGCTGTGTGTGGAGGGCGAGGCCGAACTCACCGACGACGAGACGGGTGAGACCCACTGGATCCGGCCCGGCACGATGTATCTGCTGGACGGACACGAGCGCCACACGCTCCGCCCCAAGACCGACTTCCGCTGTGTATGCGTCTTCAACCCGCCGGTGACCGGGCGGGAGGACCATGACGAGAACGGGGTCTATCCGCTGCTGACCGAGGAGGGCTGACGATGACCACCACTCCCGTACGTTCGGAACGTACCGAACGTACCGACCTCTACCCCACCCGTGGCCGCCGCGAGGTGACCACCCCGCGGCAGGACCCCGTCGTCTGGTCGGCACCGGGCGCCCCGGGACCGGCCTCCGCCGCGGACCTCGGGGACTTCGAGCGGGACGGCTTCCTCACCGTGGACCGGCTGATCGGCCCCGACGAGGTGGCGTTCTACCGCGCCGAACTGGAACGACTGGTCGCCGACCCCGCCGTACGCGCGGACGAGCGCTCGATCATCGAGCCCCAGTCCAAGGACGTGCGGTCGGTCTTCGAGGTCCACCGCATCAGCGAGATCTTCGCCGGGCTGGTGCGCGACGAGCGGGTGGTCGGCCGCGCCCGCCAGATCCTCGGCTCGGACGTCTATGTCCACCAGTCGCGGATCAATGTGAAGCCGGGCTTCGGCGCCTCGGGCTTCTACTGGCACTCGGACTTCGAGACCTGGCACGCGGAGGACGGTCTGCCGAACATGCGGACCGTCTCCGTCTCGATCGCGCTGACCGAGAACTACGACACCAACGGCGGGCTGATGATCATGCCCGGATCGCACATGTCGTTCCTCGGCTGCGCGGGTGAGACACCCCAGGACAACTACAAGCAGTCGCTGAAGATGCAGGACGCCGGCACGCCGTCGCACGAGGCGCTGACGAGCATGGCGGACCAGCACGGCATCAGGCTCTTCACCGGGCGGGCCGGTTCTGCGACCTGGTTCGACTGCAACTGCATGCACGGGTCGGGCGACAACATCACGCCCTACCCGCGCAGCAATGTGTTCATCGTGTTCAACAGCGTGGAGAACGCGGCGGTGGAGCCGTTCGCGGCGCCCGCGCCGCGGCCGGACTTCATCGGGGCCCGGGACTTCACACCGGTGCGCTGAGGCCGGTGCGGCACCGAGGCCCGCGCACCGGCGCCGGAGAGTGTGCGGACGCCGAACGGACGCGGGGCGGACCGTCATGGTCCGCCCCGCGTCGGTGTGTCAGTTCTCCAGGGACGGATAGTCGATGTAGCCCTTGTCGTCGCCGCCGAAGAAGGACGCCGGGTCGGGGGTGTTGTACGGGCCGCCCGCCTTCAGCCGGGCCGGCAGATCGGGGTTGGAGAGGAAGAGCGCCCCGAAGGAGATGATGTCCGCCGTGCCGTCCTCGATCAGCTTCAGCTCGTCGGCGCCGGTGAATCCCTCGGTCGCGGCATTGAGGACGAGCGTCCCCGAGAACGCCTTGCGCAGCGCGGTGGTCAGCTCGCGCGTGTTCTCGATCAGGTGCAGATAGGCGAGGCCGATCGGCTCCAGCTCCTGGACGAGCGCGAGGTACGTGGCATCGGGCTCGGGCTCCTCGATGCTGTTGTACGGGTTTCCGGGCGAGATCCGGATCGCGGTGCGCGAGGCCCCGATCTCGTCGGCCACCGCGCGGGTCACCTCGACCGCGAAGCGGATACGGCCCTCCACGGAGCCGCCCCACTCGTCGGTGCGCACATTGGAGCCGGGGGCCAGGAACTGGTGAATCAGATAGCCGTTGGCACCGTGCAGCTCGACACCGTCGAACCCGGCCTCGATCGCGTTGCGGGCCGCGGAGGCGAAGTCGGCGATGGTCTCCCGTACCTCGTCGGAGGTCAGTTCGCGCGGGGTGACGAAGTCCTTGGGACCGTCATGGAGATAGACCTGTCCCTGCGGGGCGACGGCGGAGGCGCTGACCGGCACCAGACCGTCGGGAAGCAGATCGGGGTGGCCGATCCGGCCGGCGTGCATGAGCTGGACGAAGATCTTGCCGCCCTTGGCGTGTACGGCGTCGGTGACCTTGCGCCAGGCCGCGATCTGCTCGGCGCTGTGCAGACCGGGGGTGTCCGGGTACCCCTGGCCGACCACGGAGGGCTGGGTGCCCTCGGTGATGATCAGCCCGGCGGAGGCGCGCTGTGCGTAGTACTCCACCGTCGAGTCGGTGGGCGAGTGACCGGGGCCGAAGGCGCGGCTCCGCGTCATCGGGGCCATGGCGACACGGTTGGCGAGCTGCGTGCCCGAGAGGTCGATCGGGTCGAACGCGGTGGTCATGAAGGCTCCCAGAACGATAAGTGGGCGGTACGACAGGCTTGGCACCGACGCAATAGATGGTCGGCCAAGTAATCAACCGTGGATCACTCTAACTCATTCCTTGGCCGACCAAGCTAAACTCTGCCGCATGACCTCGGAGCACACGGACGACCCTGCCTGTAGCAGCGAACTCCCGGGCGCCGCGCGCGGCGGCCCGGTCAGCCACTCGCTGTCCCGGATCGCCCGGCTGCACCGTATCGCCGCGGGGAAGCTGCTGCGGCGCACCGGTCTCTATCCGGGCCAGGAACTCCTGATGATGCGCCTCTGGGACACGGACACGGCGCGCCAGTCCGAGCTGATCAAGTCGATGGACCTCGATCCGTCGACCGTCACCAAGATGCTTCAGCGGCTGGACCACTCGGGCTATGTGAAGCGCTCGGCCGACCCGGAGGACCGGCGGGCGGTACTGGTCGAGGCGACCCCGGACAGCTGCGGGCTGCGCTGGGAGGTCGCGGACGCCTGGACGGACCTGGAGGAGCACACGCTCGCGGGGCTCGACGAGACCGAGCGCGAGGAGCTGGCGCGGCTGCTCGCCAAGGTCGAGGAGAACCTCTGCAAGGAGACCCAGGACTGCCCGGAACGGCGGGCGGAGGCGCGGGAGCGTCCCGCGTCGGACCAGGCGTAGACGCGGCGGATCGGTGAGCGGGCGTATCGGTGACCCGTGTATCGGGGGCCGGTGTATCGGGGGTCGGCGTATCGGTGACCCGTGTATCGGGGGCCGGCGTATCGGGGGCCGGCGTATCCGCGCCGCCCAGGAAGGGGTGGTGCTCCGGTGAGCGGACGACTGGACGAGGTCCGGGACGGACTGGGTGAGTTCTGCGCCGAAGCCCTGCGGGAGTACGGGTGTCCCTCGGTCTCGGTCGCGGTGGCCGAGCGGGGCGAGGTGGTCCTCGCGGAGGCGTACGGTTACGCCGACACCGCCACGGGCCGGCCCGCGACGCCCGCCACGGCGTACGGACTGGCCTCCGTCACCAAGCCGATCACGGCGACCGCCGTCTGTCTGGCGGCCGACGAAGGACTGCTGGACCTGGACCAGCCGGTGCCCGTACACGTACCGGTGTCGGGGCCCGTACCGGTGCCCGTACACGTACCCCTGCCGGTGCCCGCGCCGGTGTCCGCTTTGGGTCCCGCATCCTCCGCTCCCCGACGGGCGCTGTTCGCCGACCACGGCCGGTGGCCGGAGCCGACGGTCCGCCAGTTGCTCCAGCACCGGGGCGGCTTCGGGGCGTTCTACGCCTGGGACTACGGGGACGGCGCCCGGACCGTCGACGCGGACGGATACACGGCGCTGTTCCGGGAGCCGGGCAGCGGCTTCGAGTACGCCAATCTCGGCTACCGCGCCCTGGGCCGGCTGCTGGAGGCCGTCACCGGACAGGAGCTGGGCGCCTTTGTACGGGAGCGGGTGTTCGAGCCGCTCGGACTCACCGGCTGCCAGGTCGCCCGTACCTACCCGGGCCCCGCCCCCTCGGCGGTCCGGTACACCGTCGACGGCCGCGCGTACCCGGACTACGGTTGCGACCACCCCGGTGCCACCCTCGGCTGGGCGCCGGCCGGCGAACTGGCTCTCTTCGCCCAGTCGTACGAGCGGCTGCTGAAACCGGAGACGGCGGCGGCCATGCGGGCGGGGCTCCCGGTCAACGCCCGGGTCGGTTACGGGCTCGGCTGGTGCGTCTCGTACGGCGAGGGTCCCGTGGTGCTGAGTCATGGCGGCGGCGGAGGCGGGGTGGCGTCGATGGCGGTCGCCGTCCCCGGACGACAGCTCTCCCTGGCCGTACTGACCAACTGCACCGCCAAGGGGGCGCGCGACGCGATCGTCCGGTACGTGCTGGACACGCTGGTCCCGGAGTGCGGCACCGAGCGTCTCTCGCCGCTGGTCCCCGACCCGGAGCGCCCCTTGACCCTGCCCCCGGGCGGTGTGTGGGCCGGCGGGATCGGTACGCCCGAGGGCACGATCCCCATCGAGCTACGCGTGCTGACGGAGGATCAGGTCGAGGTCCGGCTGGGCGGCGGAACGAACACCGGCACTGGCACCCGCACTGGCACCGACACTGGCACCGCCGCCGACCCGGCGACCGCCCGCAGCGAGAGCGTCCGTACGGTGGCGGTGGCGGTGGCGGTGGCGGTCGCCTCCGAGGCCTGGGATCTGCGGGCCGTCCTCCCCTTGCAGCTGCCGACGGCCGACGCGCGGATCAACAGCCCCGGTCTGCTGCTGGGCCTGCGGCGCGAAGGAGAACGGCTGACGGGGGTGGCCCATGCCTACAAGAACGGTGACGCCGAGGGCCTGTTGGGCAATTTCCTCAGCCACCCCTGCGAACTGACCACGGCCACCGAGGCCGCCACAACCACAGCGACAACCACGGCGACGGCGACGGGGCCAGTGACCGCCGTCCCCACCGCGGCCGCTCAGCCCGCCAGCACGTCCAGCGCCCGGTCCACGTCCGCGGCCGAGTTGTAGAGGTGGAAGGCGGCCCGTACATAACCCGCCCGGATCGCGACGGACACCTTCGCCCGTTCGAGATCGGCGTGACGGTGCGTCAGCCCCGGTACGGAGACGATGGCGGAACCCTCGGCGGGAACCGGCTCATGGCCGAGGCCGATCAGCCCCTCCCTGAAGCGGACGGCGAGCGCCGTGTTGTGCGCGTGGATCGTCCCGACACCGATCTCGTTCAGCAGCGCGAGGGACTTGGCGGCGCCGTGGTACGCGAGGAACGACGGCGGTTCGTCGAAGCGGCGCGCGGAGTGGGCCAGTTCCTCGACGGGACCGTACGTACTGCCCCAGAGATCCTCGGCCGCGACCCAGCCCGCGTGCAGCGGCGCCAGTGACTCCTGCGCCTCCTCGGTCACGGTGAGGAATGACGCACCGCGCGGGGAGACAAGGAACTTGAACCCGCCGGTGACGGTGTAGTCGAACGCCCCCGCGTCCAGCGGCAGCCACCCCGCCGACTGGCTGTTGTCCATCAGTGTGCGGGCGCCGTGCGCCGTGGCGGCGGCCCGTACCGCCGCCAGATCGGCCAAGCGGCCGTCCGCCGACTGGACCGAGGAGAACGCGACCAGCGCGGTGCCCGGCCGTACCGCCTCCGCGAGGTCCGCCAGGGGCGCGGACCGCAGCTTGAGGTCACCGCGCACGGCGAAGGGTGTGACCACCGAGCTGAACTCGCCCTCGGGGTGGAGGACTTCGGCACCGGGCGGCAGCGAGGCCGCGATCAGCCCGACATGGACCGAGACCGCGCCGCCGGTGGCGACGCGGTCGACGGGCACTCCGGCGAGCCGGGCGAAGGAGGCACGGGCGTCGCCGACGGTCTCGAAGCTGCCGGCACCCTCACCGGCCGCGTTCGCCTCCGCGAGCGCGCGTACGGCGGCGACGGCCGCGCGGGGCAGCAGACCGCAGGTGGCGGTGTTGAGATAGGTCGTGTCCGGCGCGAACTCGGCGCCTCCCAGGGTGTCCATGAACCCACCCTGGAACCCGCTCACCTCGTAGTCAATCGCGTTGTACTGAGGGCTACTCCCAAGCTGTCCTTATGCATGGGCTCCGGCCTGCGGAATCTCGCAGGAACCGTCGGTGTCGCACACCGCGGCATCCGGCGCGGAGACGGCGACGGGCGTGATCACCCGTCCCTGCCAGGCCTGCTCCAGCGCCTGGGTGAACAGTTCGGCCGGCTGCCCGCCGGAGACGCCGTACCGCCGGTCGAGCACGAAGAACGGCACCCCGTTCGCCCCCAGCTCGGCGGCCTCGCGCTCGTCGGCCCGTACGTCGTCGGCGTACGCCTCGGGGTCGGCCAGGACCCGGCGGACCTCGGCCTCCGCGAGCCCGGCCTCGACCGCGAGGCCCACCAGGGTCTCCTGGTCGTAGACGGAACGCTCCTCGGCGAAGTTGGCCCGGTACGCGAGCGTCAGCAGCGCGTCCTGCCGGCCGTGGGCCTTGGCGAGATGGAGCACCCGGTGGATGTCGAACGTACTGCCGTGGTCCCGCCCCTCGGTCCGGTAACCGAGCCCCTCGGACCGCGCGTTGGAGGCCACGTGCTCCTCCATGGCGAGCGCCTCCTCCGGGCTCCGCCCGAACTTCTTCGCGAGCATGTCCACCACCTGCACGGTGTCGCCCTTGGCCCGCCCGGGATCCAGCTCGAACGACCGGTGCACCACCTCGACCTCGTCCCGATGGGCGAAGGCCGCGAGGCCCTTCTCGAAGCGGGCCTTCCCGATGTAGCACCAGGGACAGGCGATGTCGCTCCAGATCTCGACGCGCATGTGTCTGCTTCTCTCCGCTTCCGTACGAGCCCGAGCGGAGACCCCCTCCGCCGCTACGGAAACACCCAGCCCCACCACCCCATTCCCACCCCACCCCGCCGCCCCCGCCACCCCGCCGAAGGACCGACAGCCCATGACACACCCGGGACCCATCACGGGGCGGCCCGTACACTCCCACGCTCTTCCTCGGCCACGCCCACATGGGCATCACCGCAACCGCCTACGCCCACGTACAACACCGCCTCCAGCGATAGGCCCTCGACACCCTCATCACCGCGCTCGACAGCCCTGAGACCACCGAGACGGTACGACGCTCCGACGGCGACGAACCGCCGCCCTGCCCCGCCCTCGTCCGCTGACGTTGCCGTCGACTACTGCCGTCACCCAACGCAGGAGCCCCGCCGACCCAATCAAGGCCGGCGGGGCTACTCATTCACTGAAGCGAACGCGTCATCCGTCACTCGCGAGAGCTTCAAAAGCCACAGCAAGGGCTTCTCTCAAAGAATCTACGACCGTCGGATCGAGCAAGCGAGGATTCTCCACTCGGTAGGAACCTCCAGAAAGCGGAGTAATGCACACCTCCTGGGCCCCTTGCTGTCGGTTCACCGATCTAAGCCGTAGCGTTCCATGGCTAAGGGTGGGGAAAAAATGACCGAACCGGCCATCCGTATAGGCTGCTTCCACTAGCGGGTGCTCCTCGGAGAACTCCTCAGAAGTCCGCAACCAATTCCACTGAGCGGGTACCGGGTCACCTGACTCGTGGGCTCTCGCTAGCCGCCCCGACATCATGAATGGGAACCTTCCAGTGAAGTTATCCACCGAAACACCATCCCGCCAGGCAGCCAATGCCTCAATCAGATCGTCTAGATCATCAGTGGCACCCTCAGCCCACGTGAATCCCTTCCCCTGGATTGCTACGTAGAAGGTCCTGCTTTGGCTACCGAGTTGAATAGAGGCCCTTCCGCGACTCGAATCAAGCTCAGCCGTGGCTAGCAGACCAGGTCCCGATGCGTAGTGACTGTAGAGCCGCCCCAGGTCAAGATTCTTCTTCCCGGCAGTTAGCTCCATCACCGAGATAAGGCCGCCCGCCGCGAGGAGGTCTGGGTAGAGGCCAGAATCAAGCGCATCCACGTTCGTACACTCCCCTTCGATTCTTTTCACTAACAGCCACAGAACTTCCCTGCATCCGACAGGAAGGGCCGAAGCCTACCGAAGCTCGCCCAATCTGGTTCCGCGACATCGGCTCTCCCAAGAGCCCCCTTCGCGTCAGGCCGATAGAAGTTAATCGACGACCATGAGCGTTCGCCATTAGCGACAGATCTGGCGATCCAGCCCATCTCCATATCAGTGGCGTACGCGCCCGGCTGGAGTCCAGCCTTCGCTGATTCGGTGAAGTTGCCCAGGCCGCGGAGATTTACATGAAGCGTCACCGACGAGTCCCGGATCGCGTTCTCTACTGGACCCTGCCATGCGTCAGGGGCATAGCCGCCAAAGTGCTTGAACCCCTCGCTGTCCGCCCACGAATAGGTTCCCTCCGCCTTCTGCCCTAGCGCCACGTTGCAGTTATGAACCAGGACCGAAGCGGCGCCCGCCAGCACATAGTACGTGTGCAGGTTGCTGACGGTGAGGTTGTGGACCGTGGCCGATCGCGTCGTCCAGCGCTCGATCGCCGTAATCTGGATGTAGGTGCCGGCGCTGGTGCGTAGCCATTCGCCGGACTTCAAGTCCGTGGCGTCGATCCAGGCGTCGAGGGCCGGGACCCAGAAGGGGTGGCCGCTGGTCGCGGTCAGGGTGGCGGTCGCGTCGCCCTTGGCACCGCCGGTGTCGAGAGTGATCCGGACCAGGTGTTTGAGCCCCTGCCCCTTGATCTCCGCCGTGACCGTCTCGACGCCGGTCTCGCCGGTCTCGGGGTCCGTGGCCAGGACCTGATCGCCGTTCTTGACCTCTTCGATGGGCTTGGTGGTGCCGTCGGCCATCAGGACCGGGGTGCCCGGGGTAAAACTGTTGGGTTTGTTGTCGGTGGCGCAGCTTCCGCCGCTTACCCCACCGCTGCTCGCCCTCGTCTGTTTCTTCGCGGACGGGCCCGCTCTCTTGGCCGCGGTCTTCTGAACCACGTTGCCTGTTTTTACCGCCGCCTTCTTCTGGGCCCTTGTCGCCGCCTGCGCGGCCTTCTTCTTGAGCTGGGCTGCTTTTCTCGCCGCTTCCTGCGCCTTCTTCTTCGCCTGTCTGGCCATCTCCTCGGCTCGCTTGGCCAAGGCGATGATCTTTCGGGCGCGGTCCTGTGCCTTGCGCCAGGCGCTGATCGCGTTGAACGTCAGCTCGACGGCCCGCCAGACCTTCTTGCCCTTGCTGAAGACCGCGGACCAGGGAATGGCGTCCATGATCAGGCTGCCGCAGGACCAGAGGTCACCGCGGGAGAAGCAGCTCACCACGTCGTTCCAGCCGACGAACTCCTTCAGGACCGCCCAGCCGACGCTCAGGATGATGTCGGACATCGACGTGTTGAGCTGGCCGTTCGCCCATGCCACCGCGGAGCTGCCGGGGTGGCCGAAGTCACCGCCCCCGCCCCCGCCGCCCACCGCCTCGGATGCCATACCGGTCGGGTCGGCATAGGTGACGGGGTTGTTCTCGCAGTAGACGTAGCCGTTCATCTGGACCGGGTCGGCCAGGTCCAGCACGGGGTCGGCGGAGAGGAAACGCCCCGTCGACGGGTCGTACTCCCGTGCCCCGAGATGGACCAGACCGCTGGCGGCGTCGTCGCCGCCCCCGACGTAGGAGCGGTGCGAGCGCCAGGAGTTGGCCTCGCCGCGTTCCACGCCGAAGGGATCGGTCTTGGAGAACTGCACGGTGCTGCCACCGCTCAACCCGACATTCGCGTACGCGGTGCCGTTCTGGTCGGTGAACTGCGCCGACAAGGTCGGGGTGCTGGTGTTCTGCACATGCCGCAGCACGGTGGGGGCGCCCGGCTGAGCGTAATACCGCTCCGTGTAGGAAAGGGCGCCCGCGGCGGTCGTCGCGACAGTGGTATCACCGAGATACAGGGTTCGCTCGCCGGAACTGAGCGCCATCAGCCGCTCACCGGCGGCGTCGTAGATGTACCTGGTCTCGTCGGCCGGTGCCCAGGACTGGGCCGCGCCATTGGTGTCACAGGTGTTCAGCTGCAGCTTGGTGCCGTTGGCCGGGTTGGCGCCGGTGACATCCAGGCACTTCCCTGAGGCCACGTGCTTGAGCTTGTGCCCGGCGGAGACCGCCGTCCACTGCTGGGCCGGCGCGCCCGTGCAGTCCGCGATCACCACGGCTGTGCCGTTCGCCGTGCCGCCGTCCTTGGGCACCACGCAGTGTCCGAGGACCTTTAGCGCGCCCTTCGAGGAGTCCGTCGGCGAGGCGCTGTCGATCCGCAGCTTCTGCGCCTTGGTGCCGTTGCAGCTGTAGAGCTGGAGCGCGGTGCCGACGGTCGTGGACGCGGACGTCAGATCGGCGCACTTGTTGTCGAGTCCCACCCAGGCACCGGACCCGCTCTCGCCGAAACCGGTGACCTTCTCGACCTTGCCGTCCCAGGTCCAGGAGAGCGCCTGCTGGTCCGCTCCGTCGGTACGCGACAGGGTGTTGCCCGCGTCGTCGTACGTCCGCCGCGCTTCCTCGGTGACACGGGCGCCGGCTTCCGTGGAGTAGACCGACGACATGGAGGTCAGCGTGTGCGGCTGCTTGCCGTCCGCGCCGCCGTAGGAGTAGGTCGTGACCGCGTCCTTCGACGGGTCCGTCACCGTGGCACCGTCCACCAGCGCCATGTGGTGCTCGACCAGCTTCTTGCGGTTGCCGAGTTCGTCGTAGGTGTAGGTCTGCCGGTATCCGTCCCCGGCCGGGCCCGCCGCCACCGTCGCGGGGGTGCCGTCGCTCCTGGTGGGGCAGGCCGTGTCCTGGGTCGTCCATGCCTGGCCGAGCTGGCCGAGCGAGTCGTAGGTGAAGCACTGCTGCTCCGTGACCGCGTTCGACCGGTCACCGATCCCGGTCACATTGCCGGCGGGGTCGTAGGTGTAGGTACGGGCGTTGACGCGGTTGCCCGTCACCGTCGTCGTGTCGCCCGCCGACTCGCGGTCGATGAGGGTCTGGCTCAGCGCACCGGTCGACTCGTCGAACACATTGGTGCTCCACAGCCGGTTCGGCTGCTCGCCGGTGACCGTGCGCAGTACCTCGCCGTGGGGGCTGTAGTTGACATCGGCGGTGTACCACTGGTCACCGGAGGTGGAGACGGGCAGTCCGTCCCTGTTGTAACGGGTGATGACCTCTTCGCTGCCGAGGGCGCCGGCCGCCGGCAGGGTCACGGCTTTCGGCAGACCGGTGCGGGTGTACTCGTACGTGTACGCGTACGTGTCCTTGAGGCCGTAGAGCAGTGCGGTGGCGGTCGGCAGCGAGACGGTCCTGCCGGTGGGCTGGTAGTCGGGGGTGTATCCGGTGACCGAGGTCGTGTACGCCAGTCCGTCCGTGTACCGGCTCGCCTTCGCCGGCAGGCCGATGCCGCCGGGCGCACTGTCGTACTCGTTCCGGGTCAGAAGGGTGCCCGTGGAGGACCCGAGCCGCTGTTCCTTGGGACGGGACAGCTTGTCGTAGCCCGTCCACACGGTCGTCTCGTGCGACTCGGCCCCGCCGACCGCACGCGTGTCCGTCACCGTCTCCGGCCGGTCGAGCGAGTCGTAGGTGGTCCTCGTCGTGCCGGTGTCGGGGTCGGTCGCCGACATCTGCCGGCCGCGGGCGTCGTACGTCCACGACCAGGTGTTGCCCTGGGAGTCCTTCGCCCAGGTCTGGTCGCCACGCGCGTCGTACTTGTACGTGGTCGTGCGGAAGGCGCTGCGGGCGGCGTCGGTGAAGGTGTCGACGCGAACCGTACGGCCGAGCGCGTCGGTGTAACTGCGCTGGGACGCGGCGCCCTTGGGCTCAACCGCCGTGGAGAAGTCGTATCCGTACTCGTTGCGGGTGGCCTTGTCAGGCTTGGCGGAGCCCGCTTCGTACGGGGTCTCGGCGAGGATGCGGCCGAGACCGTCGTACGAGTAGAGCGTCGAGTTCGGAATCTGGAACTCGGAGTCCGGCTCATAGATGACCGGCTGCGGATCACCGGTCACGTAGTAGGCGTTGTCCGTCCGTCTGACGGTGCCGTTCTCGCTGTAGAGCACATCGGTGACCAGCCGGCCCTCACCGACGGCTGGGGTCTGTGTCTGGCGTTCCCGGCCCAGGCCGTCGTAGAACGCCACGGTGTCGGTGTACTCACCGTCGTCGCCCAGTGTCGAGGTGACCACGTACACCGGTTCGCCGGGGGTCGTGCTGTAGGAGAACCTCACCGAAGGGACGCCGGCGTCGGCCGCGGGGCCCCAGCCCGCCGTGGTGCGCCCCAGCGCGTCATAGGCGTAGCCGGTGGTGTTGCCGTTGGCGTCGGTCTCCTTGAGCGAGGTGCCCCGGCCGGGCTCGACCCACGCGGTGGACGCGTGGCCGAGGGCGTTGGTGGTGACGACCGAGTGAACCTGCCCCGTGGCCGGCCTGTACTCGGTGGTCTCGGTGTTTCTCTGGGCGTCGGTCGTGGACGTAGCCCGGCCGTAGCCGTCATAGCCGAGCGTGGCGCTCGTCGTCCAGGAACCGCCGTTCGCCGCGATGTCCCACGTGGCCGTCACCAGACCGGTTACGGGCGGGGCACCGAAGTCCTTGTCGTCGTAGGCGACGCGGGAGCCGCCGATCCAGTCCGCGGCGGTGGCCGTGTCCGCCTCGGCGCAGGTGCCCGCGGTGGTCAGCGTCTCCTTGGCCAGCCCGATGAGGTGTTCGGACTCGTTGTGGACGTACGACGTGACCGTGCAGGACTCGTCGGCGGCCTTCCCGGTGTCCCCCTGCATCTCGACCCGGAGGGGCAGCCCGTACTTCGCGTCGTACGTGGTCGCGGTCTTCACCGTCCGCGAGGTCCGGGTGTCCTCCGAGAGCCCCGAGGAGCGGTTCACCGTGACACTGCTCGCGGTCAGTACCCGGTTGGCCTGAAGATCCGGTACGCCCTCTCCCCGGTCGCCGCGGGTGGCCAGGACGGTCACCGTCGGGTAGTCGACCGTCCGTGTGAGGAGCGTCCCCTGCTGCTTGGTGTACGTGAGGGTCTCGGCGACCCGTCCCTGGTAGGCGAGTTTGTCCGGAGCGATCGTCGCGTCGTCGTGGTCCTTGACGGTGACGGAACGTTTCTGGCCCCCGGGCAGCGGATCGTCGTCCATGCCACGGAAGTAGCGCGTCTCGCTCATCCCGCGCTCGGTGCCGGTGTACGGGTCCGTGAGATGTGCGCCGGTGAGGGTGCGGACCAGCCCGTAGCCACGCCACTGGTCGTAGGTACGGGTCTTCTTCTTGGAGAACTCGGCCTGGTTCAGCGCCCAGGCACCGCCGCCGACATATTCGTACGAGGTGGTGACCGGCGGGACACCGGTCACTCCTGGCTGCTCCTGGACCGAGTCCACGACGTACTTGTTGAACCAGGCGACCGACTCGGTCTTGTCGGGGTCGGGGTGCCAGAAGGCGGGGAAGCAGCGCCCGGTGTTGTCCTCGGGCGCGGGGAAACCGCTGCCCGTGGCACACGCCCCGGCCGGCGCGGCGTAGTCGACGACGGTTTCCCCGCCGTACTCGTTCACGACACGGACGATGCGCATCCGGTCGAAGGCCGGGTTGGGGTCCGACGCCCCCTCCCTGAC
This sequence comes from Streptomyces sp. NPDC002018, assembly GCF_042890865.1. NCBI lineage: Bacteria > Bacillati > Actinomycetota > Actinomycetes > Kitasatosporales > Streptomycetaceae > Streptomyces > Streptomyces sp. NPDC002018. Next base: position 319,916 of record NZ_JBIASO010000009.1, on the reverse strand, counting down.
CCGATTGGGCATGGGGGACTCGTTGGCGAGGAACGAGACGGGATTGAGCGGGATGACCGCGCCCTCGGGGTCATATCCCGCCCGGGTGATGGACTGCAGCCACAGAGCGGTGCCCTCGTCGGTGCGCTCCGCGGGCAGTGACTGTTCGAGTGTCCATGTGTCGACCTGCGACAGCGCCGTGGAGCCCTCGGTGCGCTGCGCCTCCGTGGTGACCTTGGCGAGACGCTTGCGCGACCAGAACGTCGGGACCGGTACATAGCAGCCCTCGTCGGGCTTGGCGGCGCAGTACAGGTCGGCCGGGGTGTCGTACCAGATGCGGTTGCGCGCGAAGTCGCCCGAGGTGAAGTTGGCCTCGGTACAGGCGATGCTGTCCTCGGTGTAGCAGCGCTCCGCGACGTCGAACCTCACCCGGGCGAGCGGGGCCGCGGTGTAGATGTTGTCGAGGCGCTGACCGTAGTCGATACGGGTGAGGAAGCCGCCTCGGTCGTACCGCACCGGTGTCTTGAACTTCAGGTTCTGTGCGAAGTGGTTGGTCTCCTTCTCCCACCACAGCGTCATGGCGTTGCCGTTGGGGTCCACGACGTAGTCGAGGTTCCAGCGCCATGCCTGCTTGCAGAAGGAGTCGGCGAAGGCCTCCGCGTGGCACGGTTCGTCCTGCTGGTTTCCGGCCACCGGCGCCGTCAGTACGGAGTCGGTCGTCTCCTCCCCGGCCGACCACCCGGGGAGCTTATGCATCCCGAAGTGGTACTGCATTCCATCGCGGGTGGTGACGCGCCAGTACTCGCCGTCGTCGTCGCCGTTGCCCAGGGCGGGGTTCTCGATGAGTTCGACCCGTGAGCCGTCGCCGTTGGCGGTGACCCAGTCGTGTGTGGTGTCGTCCTTGACGAGTTCCGTCGTCGTGCCACCGAGCGTCAGGGTGGCGTTGTCGGATCCCCAGCACAGGTCGCCCGTCTTGCGCTTGGCGTTGTTGGCGTCCTTGAGGTCGTCCCGGCATGCCTTGTAGGTCCGTGTGATGGAGCCCGGGTTGTACTCCCAGCCGTCACCGAGCCATGACGCCTGGTTGTTGGTCGCCGACGTACGGCCGTCGACCACCTGGGAGTTGTAGCCGAAAGCGACGCTCGGCGAGGGGCCACCGGGTACGCCAGGGGTCTGGAGAGGGTACGAGTACGTGAAGGCGCCCGCACTGCCGCCCGCCGACCAGGAACCCGCGCTGACCAGTGGGGTGGCGGAGAAGTCGCCCTTGGAGCCGCCGCCCGACGAGGTGGCGACCCAGACCGCGGCGCCCGAGCCGGCAGCGGTGCGCAGCAGCGGCCCCGTGCCGGCCGGGTCGCGGTACAACGCGTCCGTCGCGGCACTGCCTCGCGGGGCGGCGGACGTGGCGGAGGCGGCACCTGCGGCGGGGTCCGTCAGCGTGGCGACATCCACCGTCGCCTCGATGCGCCGCTTTCCGTCGATCTTGCCGTCGCCGACGACATCACCCGGCTGCCGCTCGACCACGTTCTCGCTGTGCACCTCGGTCGGCTCCGAGCACTCCTCGGAGCCGGGCGCGTCCAGGAAACATTCGGGGTACTGCGTGAACTGGAGCCGGTCGGCCCAGTCGGCGCCGTACAGCTCCGTGAATTCGGTGTAGTCCAGGGCCACCACGGCATCGCCGGACGCGTCGGCGGGCGGCCGTACGGTGAAGACGAGGCCCTTGAGATTCGTCCCCGCCAGGGCGGACTGATCGGCCAGCAAGACCTGCCAGTCGCCCTCCAGCGCGGCGGCCTCCTCGGCGGTGGCGCCGTCGGGCGCGCCGACCTCGATGGGCAGGTCCCCCACCGGGACCATGTCGCCCGCGGACAGATCTGACACCGATTCGGTGGCGGCGTCCCCAGCGGGAGCCGTCGTCCTGGTCGGCTCGTACTCCTCGGCGTGTTCGATCTCGGCCGTCGTCAGGTCCGCGAGCGCGCCACCGTCCTCCCCCGGCACCGGATCGGCCTTCTGCAACTCGATCAGGTCCACGCCGGAGCGCTTGTCGTCCGGTGGGACGGCGTATGCGGCAGGCAGCGCACCGATCATCAGCGCGCCGAACACGACGGCCACCACTCCGGTACGGAACAGGGCTTGTCCGCGCCGTTCGGCGCGCGTCCCGGGGAGAGTGCCCCGGCCGTTCCAGGAAAGCGAAATCCACACGACGGTCGTGGCCCCCCACGCACTCGATCGGCGCTGTCGGGTGTGGAAGGAGAACTCCACCGCCGATCACCGAAGTTGACTCGGCGCATGTTCAGCCATGAACTCACGTGCCGTCAAATGTCTTCTACTGTGCGTGATTTGCGTCACTGCATATTTCCTTGCCTGCGGGGCGTGAATCCACCAAGCCCTTACACAAAACCCTCCCCATTCAATCTCCGTACACAATGTGAGAATCGATCATGTCGTATGAATGCTCCTCAAAAGCCATGAAAAAATGGAGCCTTTGAGCGATTTGTGTTGATATTCAGCGGGTACACCAGAGTCCCTGACGTGGCCTTCACGTGAAGGCCTTGTGGGCCAGGTCCCTGGAGCCCACCCTCGCGCTGGTCACTCATGGGCACGGAACGGACCGGAAACGCCTGGCCTCCGGTGAAGTCCATCGGTCATGCTTCAGCCGTGCCCCGCTCTCCGTACGACGCCGGTTCCTGTGCGACCGACCGGAGGAGAACAAGGAGAGACGAGGGCGGGGGGGATCACAGCAAGGTCATGAGGCGTGCCTGCCCAGTCGCCCGCACCCGGCGGATTTCTTCCGTGGGGTGCGGGCGACTGCGTACGGCCGTAGTGGGAAGGAATCCAGCACCGTGGAACGTCGTCTTCTGTTCCGGCCCAGGGCGGTGTCCCGGCGTGCCACGGCGGGAGTGGCGGCTCTGGTCGCCGCCGCCCTCGGTACGACCCTCCTTGTCACCGAGCTGGGTGACGGGGCCGGCGCCCCCGCGGTGAAGAGGTCCGAGCGGGCGGCGGACCGCGCCGCCACCGGTCCGCTCGACGAGGACATGGCTCAGGAGAAGGCGGTAAGGACCGGCAAGCGGATCGAGGTGACGGCGCTGCGGAGCGCGACCTCCACCACCTTCGCGCGCCCCGACGGTTCCTTCGAGCTGACGGCCCATGCGGCACCGGTGCGGGCGAAGGCGGACGGGACGTGGAAACCCATCGACACCGCACTGGTGCGCACGGCGCAGGGCTGGGCACCGAAGGCCTCGGCCGACCCCGTGGTGTTCTCGGCCGGCGGCCGCGCGAAGGGAAGCGCCGACCGGGCCTCGGCCGACGGCGGAGGTGCCGTGCTGCCCGCCACGTACACCGTTGTCCGGACAGGTGCGGGCGACGGTCGGAAGAATGGGGTCGTCCGCGCGGCGGGGCCGGACATGGCGTACACCGAGTTGGTCACCTTCACCAGCGCCGGCCACGAGGTCACCATGAGCTGGCCGGGACCGCTGCCAGAGCCGGTGATCGACGGCGCGAGCGCCCTCTATCCGGGGGTGTTCGAAGGAGTCGATCTGCTTCTCACCGCCCGGGACAGCGGCTTCAGCCATGTTCTGGTCGTCCACAGTGCCGAGGCCGCGGCCGCCGCCCCTCTCGACGGTCTCACCTACCGCCTGACCTCACCCGCTCTGACGTTCCACCTCGACCCGATCACCCATGTGGTCACCGCGAAGGACAGCGCGGGCCAGGACATCGTGGTGTCGCCGACCCCCTTCATGTGGGACTCCGCGGGGAAGCCCGCCGTCACCGAGGGTCCCGACCCGGCCCCCGCGGAACCGACCGAGTCCCCGGCGCCCTCGTACTCCGAGGAGCCCGGGGATGAGGTCGGGGAGGAGACCGAGCGGCCCTCCGACGGACTGGACACCGAGGGACCGGAGCCGGGCACCCTGCCGGAGTCCTCACCGACGACGGTCCCCGAAGTGGATCCCAGCCAGGAGGAGTCCACCGAGCGGACCGCGTACGGCGACCGGGACCCGGCTGCCGGGACCGTCACAGGCGCGTATGCCGCCCGGGTCGGCACCACCGCGGCCGGCTGGGCCCTCGCACCCGAGGATGTCCTGGCGCTGCCGGGGCTGGCGGGCCCGCAGCCCGGCACCCACGCGGCCGTGGGGGATGCCTCTCTCACCGGGCAGGGCACCACCTCCGCCGAGCTGTCCGTCACACCCGACGGCGCGTGGCTGACCGACCAGGAGCTCGTCTGGCCCGCCTTCATCGATCCGTCGCTCACCGGCAAGACGAAGAACTGGACCACGGCCTACCAGAAGTACCCCACGTCGAGCTTCTACGACGGCGCCAACTACAACACCGGAACGACCGAGGCCCGTGTCGGCTACGAGTCCACCACCGGTGGTCTGTCCCGTTCCTTCTTCCGTCTGGGGTGGACCAGCAGCATGAAGGGCGCCACCGTCACCTCGGCGACCATCCGGCTGAGGGAGACCTACGCCTGGTCCTGCGCCGAGCGCGAGATGGAGATCTGGCACACCGGTGGCATCTCGTCGGCCACCACCTGGAACAAGCAGCCGTCCTGGAATTCGAGGATCGGCACGAAGTCGTTCGCCCACGGCTGGAGCTCCAACTGCCCCGACGCGTACGTCACCTTCGACGGCAAGCCCATCGCGCAGGACGCCGCGGACGCCGGCTGGACCAGCTTCACCATCGGCCTGAAGGCGGCCACGGAGAACACGTCCGCCTCGTGGAAGAAGTTCACGGCCGAGGGCGAGGCCGCTCCCAAGATCACGATCACGTACAACCGGAAGCCCAAGACTCCGAGTTCGCTCGATATGACCCCGGGCCCCGGCTGCGACAGCGAGACGCCCTACCCGACGATCGGCAAGCGTGATCTGGTTCTCGCGGCCGTCTCCTCCGACCCCGACGACACGTCCCAGACCAAGGACCTCAAGTACCTGGACTTCGAGCTCTGGCGCACCGGTTACGGAGACGCCAAGATCCTCGACACCAATGTCGCCGTGAGCAGCGCGGGCAAGGCGTCGGCCACCGTCGCGGCCTCCAGGCTCACCAACGGCCACCAGTACTCCTGGCGGGTGCGCGCCCTCGACTCGACCGGCGCGGGCTCCCCCTACGCGCCAGTGAACGACGTCGGGGTCTGCCGGTTCATCTTCGACAGCTCCGCTCCGAGCGCCCCCGTCGTCAGCTCGGAGCAGTTCCCCGCCGCGGACGCGGACGGCACGGTGTGGTCCGTCGCTCCCCTCGGTATCGCCGGGAGCTTCACCTTCGACCCGGACGGCGAGAAGGACATCGTCTCCTTCCAGTACTCCTTCAACTCCACCAGCTACAGCACCTCCAAGCCGGTGGCCGCGGGCAAATCCCTGAGCGTCTCGCTCTCGCCGCCCGCCGCGGGCCCGCACATCCTGTACGTACGGTCGGTCGACGGGGCCGGCAACTACTCACCCGGGACGAAGTACTACTTCTACGTACGGCCCAAGTCGACAGCCGACATACCCGGCGACGTCAGCGGTGACGGTGTCCCCGACCTCTTCGTCATCACGAGTGCCGGAAACCTCTACATGTATCCGGCGACCCTCGGCGGTGACATCCACACCAGCCTCAAGGCCGCCCATCTCGACGGCACTCCGCTGCAGTCCGTGGTCCCGGACCGATCCGGGTACTGGAAGAGCGCGGCGGGGACACCCGCCCTGATCGCGCACGGCGGCGACGGACTGCCGGGCGACGGCGTCACCGATCTGTTCGCACGGATGCCGGACGGAAAGCTGTACGTGTACCAGGGCGACGGATACGGCAGCTTCGACATCGCCGGGCAGGAGCTTCTGCGGCTGCCCCGCAACGCGCCCGACACGGCCACGCTCAACCAGATCATCGTGGGCGACTACAACCTCGACAAGAGGCCCGATGTGTTCGCGACGACCGACAGCGGGGCTCTGTGGTTCTTCACCGGCTACACCGGGGCGTCGTTCCGTACCGCCGCTCTGATCAACTCCTCGGCGTGGGACGTCCGCGATCTGGTGTCGGTCGGGGACCACAACAAGGACGGGGCTCCCGATCTGGTGTGGCGGTCGGAGTCCTCCGACCGGCTCTACATCCGGCACGGCATCAAGGACGGTGCGGGAGGCTCGACCGTCGCCTCGCTGTCGACGGCGGCCGGTTCCCTGATGGGCGTGGACACGGCCTACGCGGAAGGCTGGGCGGAGACAACCATGCCCACATCACGGCTGTACGGCACGCCCGATGTCACCGGTGACGGCATTCCCGATATCTGGAGCCAGCACGCGGACGGCAGCATCAAGATCTACAAGGGCGGTGCGTCGGCGCTGGGGTCCGGCGCCACGGTGATCAGCGCCGACAGTGAGTGGGACGCCACGAAGCTCGCCTTCGGCTGATCCGCGCGGGACGGACTGTCCGCGCGAGCCTGGGCCCGGCACCGGTTTCGGTGCCGGGCCCAGGTGGATCCTGGCGCGCGCCGGGGGCCGGATCGCCGGGGCGGGCCCGGGGGGGCTGGATGGGCGGTGGGGCAAGGGAGTCAGGGGGCAAGGGAGTCAGGGGTGATGGTGGGGTTCGGGGTGGTGGGGTTCGGGGTGGTGGGGTTCGGGGTGGTGGGGTCGGGGGCGGGGTGGTGCTGGGGGTGCGTGGGGGGATTCTCGGGGAGGGGCGCCGGGGTGCGGAGTGTGCGCACCTGGGGGGAGAGCAGGGTGGCGGCCGTCGCCAGGACGACCAGGGCCGCGCAGCCCGCGAGGGCCGGGCCCGTGCCGGTCCTCGCGGCAATCGGGCCCGCGATCAGCAGGCCGAGCGGGGCGAAGGCCAGGGATCCGAAGATGTCGTACGAACTGACGCGGGACAGGGCCTCCTCGGGCACCTCGCGCTGGAGGGTGGTGATCCACAGCACCCCGAAGATGTCGTTGGCGACGCCCGCGCAGAACATGGCGACGGCGACCGACCAGACCGGCGCCTCCGCGGAGAGCAGGACGATGGGGGCGGCGGCCGGGAAGGTCGCCAGCACCGCGACGAGGATCGGCCGCCGCACCCGGACACGGGTGGCGATACCGGCGCCCGCGATCATGCCCAGCGCCTGGGCGGCGACGATCACCGACCAGGCCCGCGCCCCGCCCAGCCGCTCGTCCGCCACCAGGGGGCCGAGGACCCCGAGCGTCGCGTTGAGCGCGGCGACGACGACGGCGTACTGGGCGACCACGGCCCACAGCCACTGCCGGGAGGCGAACTCCTGCCAGCCTTCCCGCAGATCCGCCCACCCGGAGGAGACGCCGCGGGGCGACGTGGTCAGCCGCAGACCGTTCACCAGCAGCGCGCTGACGGCGAAGGACGCGGCGTTCAGCGCCAGGGCCCAGCCCGCTCCGACCAGGGCGACGGTCACCCCCGACAGCGCCAGACCGAACAGCATGGCGCTGTTCGTGCCGACCCGCAGCAGACCGTTCGCCCGCTGGAGCCGGCTCCCGGGCACGATGAGCGGTACGACGCCCTCCATCGCCGGCAGGAACAGCGCGGTGGCCGTTCCCGCCAGCACCGCCAGGACGCACAGGCCCCACAGCGGCGCATGGCCCGAGAGCACCATCGTGGCCAGTCCCCCGTACGCGGCGGCGCCGACGACATCGGAGAGGACCATCAGCCGGGAGCGCGACATACGGTCGGCGATCACCCCGCCGACGAGGACGAGGAGAAGCTGCGGGAGAGCCTGGCAGGCGAGCACCAGCGACAGCTTCCCGGGCCCCGCGCCGGGCAGCGCGAGGACCGCGAACGCCAGCGCCACCCGGGCGAATCCATTGCCCAGGACCGAGATGGTGCGGGCCGCGGCGAGGAGAAGAAACCGCCGGTCACGCAGGAGCGGCGGGGGCGTCGGTGCTGCTGTCATGGCGAGTCAGCCTAGGGTCTGCCCGAGCGCCATGGCCCCCGCCGTCGCCCTTTCCGGACGGAGCGGAACGGGCCGCCGCACCGGGGCGCGCGGCGGCCCGTCCGCGCCAGGGACCCCGCGGGCCGCCAGGGACCCCGCGGGCCGCCGGGGACGGCGGTCCGGGCGCGGTGGCCTCCGGGTCCGGCGCGTCAGCTCCCGTCGCGGAGGTCCGTCAGGCCCTTCGGCCGGAAAGCGATGGTGTCGAAGGTCACCGCGCACCCCTCGCCGCTCGGCGACTGCGCCAGGAAACCGACGCGCGCCGACGCGACCTCCTCGGGCGTCCCGAGCGTGAAGACGCGGACGAAGGTCCACTCCCGGCCGTCCGCCGAGGCGTGGAAGGCGAACGCCCTGCCGGTGCGGCTGACCCGCAGCCAGAAGCTCTCGCCCGCCACCTGGAAGGAGTTGGCGTCGTCGGAGTGGCCGCGGGTGACGACCGTACAGATCGTCGGGCGCGCGGGGGACAGCTCCAGACAGAGCTTGGCCCACTGCCGCTCGGCGACCTCCAGACAGAGCACCCCCGCGTCGAAGGCCGCGGCGAAGCCGACCGTGACCCGGGCGAGAAGCTGGAAGTCGCCCTCCGGTACGCCGAGCAGCCGGGGCGCGTCGGAGGCGGGGTCGAGGGACTCCTGCGACGGCGGTACGAAACGGTCCTGGCGGGGACCCGCCCGGCCGGTGAGCGCCCCGTCCGCGTACGCCCACGCGCCCTCGGGACCGTACGGCCGCAGCGGAAACGGCAGTTCGGGCACTTCGAGTGCTTCACGCTCCTCCGTCGTGGGGGCCCGGCCGCCCGCCCCGTTCCGGTCGCCCGCCCCGCTCACCCCGTCGCCCGCGCCCCCGCTCGGGCCGCCGCCTATGCCTCCGTCACTCATCTACGGGGTTCTCCGGGCGTCTACGGGGTTCTCCGGGCGGCCGTCGACTCGGCGCGGCAGGCCCAGCGGATTGTCGTCGGCCAGTTCGGGCGGGAGCAGCGCGGCCGGCGTGGACTGGTACGTGACCGGGCGCAGCCAGCGCTCGATCGCCGTCGCGCCGACCGAGGTGGAGGTCGAGGTGGTCGCCGGGTAGGGGCCGCCGTGGTGCTGCGCCGGGGCGACGGCGACACCGGTCGGCCAGCCGTTGACCAGGACCCGTCCGGCGAGCGGCGTCAGTTCGGCGAGCAGTTCGGCGGTGCCGGGCACGCTTCCCGCCGCCTCCGCCTCCGCGAGCTGGAGCGTGGCGGTGAGATTGCCGGGCAGCCGGGCGAGGACCGCGCCGATCTCGTCCGCCGAGGCGTACCGCGCGACCACCGTCACGGGTCCGAAGCACTCCTCCAGCAGAAGATCGTGCGGCCCGGCCTTGGTGAGCAGTTCGGCGGGCAGGGACAGGAAGCCCGCGCTGACGGTGTGTTCGCCGCCCGCGCCCGGCGTGATCGGCGCCTGCACATCGGGGAGCGCGGCCCGTTCCCGTACGCCCGCGACAAAGGCGTCCCGCATCCGGTGGTCGAGCATCACCCCGGGCTCGGTCTCGCTGACGGCCGCGGTGAGGGAGTGGACGAGCCGGTCGCCGGACGCGCCGGCCGGTGCCAGTACGAACCCGGGCTTGGTGCAGAACTGCCCCGCCCCCAGCGTCATGGAACCGGCGAGCCCGGCACCGATCTGCTCGGCGCGCTCGTCCGCCGCCGCCTCGGTGATCACCACCGGGTTGAGGGAGCCCAGTTCACCGTGGAACGGGATGGGCGTGGGCCGGGCCGCCGCCGCGTCGAAGAGGGCGCGCCCGCCGCGTACGGAACCGGTGAATCCCGCGGCCGCGACCAGCGGGTGCTTGACCAGTTCGATGCCCGCCTCGAAACCGTGCACCAGGGTGACGACGTCCTCGGGCAGCCCGACCCGGGCCGCCGCCCTGCGCAGCACCGAGGCGCACAGCTCGGAGGTACCGGGGTGGTCGGGATGCGCCTTGACGACGACCGGGCAGCCGGCCGCGAGCGCGCTCGCGGTGTCGCCGCCGGGCACGGAGAAGGCGAGCGGGAAGTTGCTGGCGGAGTAGACCGCGACCACCCCGAGCGGCACCTTCCAGCGGCGCAGGTCCGGCCAGGGTGGTGTGCGGTCCTGGTCGGCGTGGTCGATCCGGACGTGGGGGGGGGGGGCGGCCGCGCCCCCCGCGGCGAACGCCCACACCACCGCGGGGGGACGGGCGCGGTCACCGGGGGGCCGGACCGGGCCGCGCGCGGGCGCGGCGGCCGCGGCCGCGA